>CAZETM010001619.1:0-1819 GCA_964514885.1 uncultured Polyangium sp.
GATGGCGGGTCCGTGACGAGGTCGATGTCGAGCGCCTCGATGCCGCGAAAATTACGCATTGAAACGCGTCGGAGACGTGATTTGGGTCGAGGGGTCAAATCAAGCGAGCCCTCAGCATCCCCACCCCAATCGATTTTTATGTGAATCGAAGTGGTCGTTGAGGAGGCCCAGATAAACTCCACTACGCGAACCGGTTTTGCTAGGCGGCCTCCGTCTTGCTTCAATTCACCAAGACAAATCTCCTTGGGAAAGGATACGGCCGGGAAGGACTTTACGCGGTCGCGTTCCACGAATCCTGTTGGATCCGTCGCGGGGCTCGTGAGAACGATCCCACAACTGTCATCAACGACTCGTGCCAATGCTGCGATCGAAACCGCATCCAGCGTTTGCAATGGGGCATGAAATGCCACGATGATGGCATCGTGCTTCGCGCGAAATTCCTCGGGTTTGCATCCGATGGCTGCCTCGATTTGCCACGGTTCGACCGTGCGAAGAAACTTGTTCCTCCGACCTGCAGGATGCAAGAATTCACTGTTGAGCCCGACGACGCCAACCCGGAATCCATTCGCGGTTGTCATTGTAAATGAACAATCACCGGGCAATCGTCCCACATGAACACCAGGCATCAAACTTGTAAAAATTTGCCAAAAAGGTTGATAGGCATCAATGGCGATTTTCTGCAATGCCGGATCATGAGGAAAAGAGTCGCGCAGGTCGGCATCCTCGAACCATCGTGAAAAGAGGCGCTCTGCCACGGTAGCGCCATCCTGAACGCGATCCTGATGACCCGGGACGACAAGTATGCTCGGAGCGACGCCTGACTTGCCCAATTCATCTCGCAGCTCGCCCAGTACATCCCGAGTCGCTTCGCGATTCTCTCGCGTAAACTCACGAAGGCGTTCGCCTGTTACGACGATGAGGTCGACTGGTTCATCGCGTACAAGTTTCACGATGTGGGGAATGGCCTCTCGCACGAGTTGGTGCTGTCCGTCGATGTCGGACATGTGGAGCCAACGCATACAGTGGGGCGACATGCGCGATGGCGTTAGTCGAGATCATCTGCAGGGTCAAGCAAAACGTCGCGTCCGCGTTTTTCGCCTGGGTTCGCTCAACACCGGAGTAAGTCGTGGGTACAGCGCCGGGCACACAACACACAACGTCGACTTCACGCAGCCTTGATCCGCTCCCTGGACTCAAAACCGCATCTGCCCTGGATTCTTTTCGAGCACGGTATGCATTTACATACAGTCCCGACATGCCTTCCAAACAAGGCGCCGATCGTCAAAAAAGTGCAACGGCTGTCGTCGCAGCCATTGAAACGCATAGCCCCGCCGTGCATGTGAAGGGCGTGCCGGTGTCGCTCGAACTCGTACGCGAGACGAAGGGCGGTGATGACCTCAACAAGCTCCGGTTCCTCAACGAGGGCCGCAAGCTGGTGCTCGCCGAGCGGTACTTCGCGACGCTGGGCATCGACTACCGCTTCGTGAGCCCGCGAGTTGACCAGTACTGGCAAGCGCGCGGCGCAGCGGTGAAGCAGAGGAAGCTCGCAATCCCCAGCGAGCCGACGGGCGTCGCGGTGGTGGTCTACGACCTGAAGGCCGCGGCCACTGCGTTCTCGGAAGGCCAAGACCCGGAAAAGCTCGGTTGCGCCTACATCGAGTCGAGGAAGGCGAAGCGCCCCGGGCTCTTCGTCGCGAAGGTCGTCGGCAACTCGATGAATCGCGTGGCGCCGGACGGCGCGTGGTGCCTATGGCAGCACGTTGGAGCGGCAGGCGCGCCGGCACCTGCGCCCGGCGAGTACCTGTTGGTACGCCGCGAG
>CAZETM010001620.1:0-1817 GCA_964514885.1 uncultured Polyangium sp.
CAGTGCCATGACTTCCAGGCGACCATCCGAGGGAACTTGCCGGCGAGCCCACCCGAGCACTGCGGCAACCGACATCCAGCCAATCAGCAGTATCGGCACAGCCAAAACCCTCGCGTCTCGAGCCATATGCGGCGCTTCGTTCCGAACAAGGCAGCGTATCAGGATCGCCGCGCTGATTGCAATGCCGAAAAGTAGCACGTACAAAGTTGGGGCGTGGAACGCCGCTGCCAAATGCATGGGTAACAGCATCATGGTGCCAACCATGGCCGTCGCCGGAGGGAGTGCCAATACCCACAAGATGCGGATCGATCGCAAAGGGGTAACCGACGTGTCGAACCCGAGCCGCTGGGAAAGCCATTGCGAGAGCCAGCAGAATGCGGTCCCGAAGGCCCCGTGCCAGCAATAGTTCACCACCGGTACCCCGAAGATCCGCTCGGCAAAAAACGGTTCGGTGGGGGACCATTTCCACCATCGGAGATCCGGCCCCAGGACGTCGAACGAAAAGTCCAGCCCGAGGACGAGCAAGCCCACGACAGGTCCCGTCGCGGCAATGCTGATCCCAAGCCGCCGCGCGAAAACGATCGATGTGTACAAATACGTCGGATACAGGCAAAGGATGTGAAGCGGCAGGCGCTCGTTCCAAAACATCACGGTGTATTGACCGTGCTTGAATCCACCGAGCAGCGATTTCGCCGCAATCTCGATGGCGAGACCATACGCAACCACGGCCACCCAAGTGAACAGGAGCCCATTGTTCCCGCGCCGCGCCGCAGAAACGGCGTGAGAGAGCGTCAGGACGCCGCAGAGGACGAAGACCACCTCGAGCGCGAGCGCATCCCCACGCAGAGCCCACGGCGCTTCGATTCGAATCCACCCCGGACTCATCGCGCCCTTACCCCGTTCGCAAATGCCGCGTCCTCGGCGGCTTTGGAGTAATCGATCCGCTCGAAATGCGCATTCGATGCCTCCTCCCCAGAGGATTCACCGAGGCGCGCATACACATGCTCTCCATACTTTCTCCCTCGGAGTCGCCATGTGCCGAAGATCCGGTCCCAAAAACCCATGCAATGGGCGTAATTGACGTGGAAATACACATGATGATCGTCGTGGAAGAGGGTCGGCGACTGCCACGGAAGCCGCGAGTGCAAACGAATTCCGCAATGGTCGGCGATGCCAACCCAATACACGTACAGCACCACGACGATCGCGCCGACGAAATGCATGGGCACCATGAAGATCGGAAGGACGATCATGGATTGAAAAATCAACTGCTCGACGGGATGCATCGACAGTGTGTTGTACGCCGTCGGCACGGTGTTGATGTGGTGCCAGCGGTGAATGTGCCGAAAGAGAAGTCGATGATGGAGCATGCGGTGCGTCCAGTACAACGCGAAATCCGTCAACAAGAAGGCAAAGGCGGGCGTCACGAAAAGCAACGGGAGATTGGACCACGTGAGCTCGAAACGAAGCGAACAATAGCCGCCGGTTTGAATGTGGTAAGCAAGCAGTGATGACAGGAACGAGGCCATCGTGAGGTTGGAAAGACCGAGCACGATGTCGCGTCGAGCGATGCGTTTGTCAGGGTCGCGCTTCGGCTGGCACTTCCAAGCCGATCGATCGTTGCTCCGTCCGCGGAAGTAGACGACGTCGAACCAATAGGCACATCCAAGATAAATGCCGACGCCAACAACCCACGAAATGCCAATCGTGAGCAGAAGGCGAGACCATTGAATGCCGTCGGCACCAAAGAAGCCCGGTGAAAACTGACGCCAGTTGGTGTTCATGGTTTCATGCCGCTAGAATGTCGTGGTGGGGGG
>CAZETM010001621.1:0-1816 GCA_964514885.1 uncultured Polyangium sp.
CCCCGACCAACCCGAATGAGCTTCTTTTCCCGGCCTTTCTGTACGGCGAGCATGCCACGTGCCGGCGCAAGATGAAGGCCGAAGCAAAGAGGTGGGTGAAACGTTACGAGAAGCATGGGGAATTTCCCGAGCCGAAAATGATTCCAGTCCCGCCGGGATCGTTGATGATATGTTCGGGAACACTAGCGGATCTCATTGCGTTGGGGACCGGCGCTCGCAAAGAACGCTGGTTTTTCTATCTGCTGGACGAGATGCGCATGCTGGTGACCCCGGATATTCCGGCCCAGCGCGCCGCCTTCCAGGCGTGCTTCGAATCATTCCTCTGCAGGTATCCATGGGGTGCGTTGTCACTTGCTCTCCGGAGCTGGGAAGACTCCATCGATCTCGTCTCACGTCGCTTGGAGGCGGTGTTGTCGTTTTGGGAACCGCTCAACACGCTGAGGTTTCGTGATACCAAGGACTACACCTTCGTGAACCTCATGCATTACCACTTCGAAGACGTCATTCGGGTGTGGGTCGATGTCCCAGTCGGTACGGTTCGCGAGAACTTACTTGCCGCGATAGATCGAATGCGCAACGCGTCGGAGGACGAAATTCAATCGCGCATGATGCGAGGGCTACATCAAGTCGTCGATACGAGCCCTTATTTGAAGCATCGCGATTGGCTGAAACTGCCAGGTCTCATCGAGACGGAAGTTGCTCGCGAGGCAGAAACCTGGCCGGATCGATACGAGAGTTTGAGGGCTGGTTTGATGAGCGCGTATGAGGGTTTTCTTGGCGACCTCGACAAAAAGTACCCCGACGATGGGAAAGGACCTACCCCACCGACAATCCCCCAAAAACCGTCGCCCTACGCGCTCATCGGTGGTCGAGGGCATAACGTCCATGTTCACAATGCCCAAATGCGCAATGCCCTGCGCCACCTCGGGCACCGCGTCGCCATTGCGGGGACCAACAATCACTGGACCTCCTTCATCCCCCTGGATGCTCCTGACTTCGATGCCGCAGAAGCTTCCCGCATTCTCGGCCATCCCGTCGTGCACGTCTGGTTCGATGAAGATACGGGCGTCGTGCTGCAAGTGTATTCAGCCGGCGAATTGCTCGGCGAGCTTTCCGTTTTCGATGACGTGCCCTCCCAAGCGGACCTCGATTTTCTCCAAAAGCTCGAACAAATCGGCCTGCTGCCCAAACGAGGGCGAAAAGAATTGCTCGGCCGCATCTCGAAAGCGGAAGAAGTGCACGACTTCATGATGATGCATGGAGTGGAACGATGGTTCGGTTTGCCATTTTGGCTTCCTATACCGCCAGATTTGCCCGAAGCAGAGGTGACGTCCATGTTGCCCGAATGGGCAAAGATCTTGTCGCCGGTGAAAAATACGGAAGCGAAAAGCAACCCACGTCCGAAAAAGCAAAAGGCGGCACCAAGCCAAACCAGCTCGACGCGCAAGGAATCGTGGAATAAAAAAGAATTGGCCACCGTCGTCTTGCATTGTGCATACTGGTGCGATGTCTTCAGCTTCAACAATTGGTCGCTCGGCAATCGCTACAAGAGACATCTTCCCGCGGACCAACGGCAGGACGTGGAAGAGATTTATGACGCCATCTTCCATGGAAAAGGTGACGACGAAGTGAAGCGTCTGGTGCAGGATATTCTCCCGCGGATCTGGGACTGCGAGGATTGGGATGCCGTCATTCGCAGTCCGAAGCTGATCGATGGCAATGACGGCACGTGGGAAAAGTGGCTCGCGCGAGTCGCGCCAACGTAATGCCGCCAAAGAAGTATTCATCACGAAGTACGCCGAGCTTGCAAGCCGCG
>CAZETM010001622.1:0-1815 GCA_964514885.1 uncultured Polyangium sp.
AAGCACATGGCGGTGGGATATCGGTGGCGGTAAAGGTACTGCAAACGCAATGGGCTGTGGACGAGCAGCTTTGCAAGCGATTCATGAATGAGGCTAGCATCTTGCGCGAGTTCCACCACGCGAATGTCGTCTCGCTGCTTGGTGCTGGAATTCTACCGGACGGCGAGCCGTACATGATTTTGGAGTGGCTTCCTATTCACCTGGCGCAGATCCTGATCGAACATCGGGAAGCCTTGACGATTCCGAGAGTGGTGCGCATTTCGGCGCAGCTTTCGCGGGCCTTGGTCGCCTTGCATGATTTGGGCATTGTTCATCGGGACATCAAGGCGGCGAACGTACTTCTCGATGTGCACGACCTGGACCGTGCGCGGGTCTGTTTGGCCGATCTGGGATTGGCAAAGGTTGCGCCCGAGCAGCGCGGTGGTGCAATGGAAGTGGCGCACGTTTCCACGGGGGGCGGGGTTCTTTTGGGAACGTGGGATTACATGGCGCCCGAGCAATGGATTAAATCGAAAACGGTCGACGCGCAAGCGGACGTGTATTCGCTCGGGGTATTGATGTTTCAAATGCTCGCGGGGCGATTGCCGTTTGTCGCGGAAGAAGCCAAGGACTTGATGACGCTGCATTTGTTCGAGGATCCGCCGATGAAGCGAATCGGCGAACGGACGCCGCCCGGGTTGCGTGAGCTGGTGGGGCGAATGTTACAGAAGCTTCCCAAATCGCGCCCGACGATGCGAGAAGTATTGAATCAGCTTGAAACGATGCAATGAAGGAGCATGACGATGGCGGCGAATGACGTGCAGGTTTTGGTGGTGGTGGATGTTCGTCCGGGCGTATCGGAGGACAAGCTGCGGGAGTTGATGGATCCCGAGCGTTATGACCGAATCGTGCTGCCGTTGTCTCAATACCATGCGCCGCGTTTGCCCGAGCCTGACGCGCCGCACGATGTGGATTGGCCGGCGCTGGGCAATGCAGTCGAGGAGGTTGCGCGCGAGGTGCACCGATTGCAAGAGAAAGTCAAGCCGCGGCCGGTAGTGCTTTACATTGGCGGCAAGGCGCCATTGTCGACGTTCATTCATTTGGGATACAAGTTCTCGGCCTCGGTAACGGAAGTCTTCGTCATCAATCAGATGAAGAAGACGGGACCGTGGGAGGTATTTCGAGTCGGGTCGCCTCCTTCGGATCTCAAAACGCAACGTATGTTCGATGGTTCGTCCGAGTTGCCGCAGCGGCAATCGCTGTCGGAAGGGCGTTTGGGCATCTTCGTCGACACGTCGGGACGCGCAGTGGATACGACGCCGATGGAGGCGATGATTCGGGAGCAGAGGGAGTCGATTGCGGAAATTGTGCCGCTCACGGCAGCCGATGCTTTGGACATTCGCCCGATGAACATTGATGCAGTCGTGAGCAATGTGAAGGACTTCGTATCTCGAGTATCGTCACTTTGGCCCAGGGCGCGAGGCTCAGCCATTTTCGCGGCAGTCCCGGCGCAAGTTGCCGTAGCCATTGGCCGATCGCTGAGCGCGAATGTAAATGGTCGTGACATTTGGCTCACGGAATACCGCAAACCTGATTACATGTTTGCGTATTCGTTGCCCTTCGACCCGATCACGGAGCCGGCATTGCTGAAAACGGATGCTGCCAAATTGGCGCGGCGACACGTATTCGATCAGGTGGTGACAGCACTTGAGGATTTGCGCAAGTATCTGGGTCCGCGACACGTTCCGCAGAGGTTGCTGAGCAAGGAGGAGCGGATGCAATTCGTCGACGCGGTGAAAGCGATCCGGCTTGATGGTAAGGAGATCGAACAGCAGC
>CAZETM010001623.1:0-1812 GCA_964514885.1 uncultured Polyangium sp.
AGTCAAGGCCCGCCCCGGTTCCACGAGATTCGTCAATCGGCATGATGCCCTCCGCATCGTTTAGGATCGAAACCCCTACCTACCAGACGATTGAGGGGCCCAAAAAGTTGCATGCGCCCAGGCGGGCGCGGCCAAGAACGCAGAGCTCTGCGTCGCTACACTACACTGGCGGGGTTACGACTGATTCGGTGGCGGGCAATCGACCGAAACGGATGGCGGGAATGGCCGAAATACGCAGCCAACCACAGCTTGATGGGCTCGGCCTTGGAGCTGGGGCCGCTCTGAACGAGGCGGAGAATGGCCTCCGCGCCGTGCGCGAGCGGTACGCAGGACGAGCGGGGCCGTCTCTACGCCACCGTCTTCCAGTCGATGTCCAGGTTGTATTCGATCCATCGGATGGTCTTTTGAGCCGGCTCGAAGTGAAACTCGATGAGCTTTTCCTCGCCGATGTCTTTCCCCACGGAGGCGATCTCCAGGGCGGCATAATTCATGCGGCGCTGCGGGTCGCGGCGCGACGGGTAGCCGACCACCTTAATCTTGGGATTCTTGCGAATATACTCATGCGACGCCGCGTACGAGTGATCGTTGGGGTCCATGATCCGGACGATGTCCGGGTGGCGGCTGATGTCCGAAATGTCCCGCTCCTCAACGAAGAGCGAGAATATGGTGCGCAGGCCGGTCTCGGCAACGAGGCCTTTGCGATCAACGCGCTGCCGAAGGAAGTGAAAGGCGTGCTCATGGAGCGCCGTCACGGACTCCCGAGAGCAGTAGAGCGCGTTTCGAGTGCCGTGCGCGGGAGTAAACCGCGCCTGGTACGCCGGCTGGACCGGCAGTTGATAACGAAAGGGCGCGGCGATCAGGATATGCCACCCAGGATAATCGTCCTTGGGCTTGGTGAGTTCCAAAACCGACTCGAGGTAGGCCGCCTCCCCGGCGCTCGTGGTGGCGTCGTAGCTGTAGCCGCGCGTCTGGGCCTGGACGACGCGATAGGCCTTGATCATGCGCCGCGTCCGCGAATATAGTCCAGGTACTGCCGGACGAGAATGAGGCCCTCCATCGACTCGCGCATTTTTTCCAACGGTGCGGCACCGAAGTCCTCGTGCTTTTCAGTGAGCCAGACACGCTGATTCTCGGGCTTGGAAAACATGGTCGCCAAGCTCCGGTGAATGGCAAGGAGGTGCAGGAGCCCCTCGTGGTGCGGAGCGAAAGGGGGCTTGCCCATGGGGACGCTCTTGTCGGCGAGCCATTTCTTGATCGTGTTCGGGTGCAAGCGCAGGACCTGGGCGACCGCGGTATCGCCGAAGTCCCAACTCGCCATCAAATGGCGCAGGGCCTCATATATCGCCTTCTGGGCAATAGTGGAGCCATGAGGCGCGACCATCACTTCCTTGACGGGAATATCAATGGGCATATCAACACCTCGCAGCATAGCGTACCTCCGATTTACAAATTTGTCAATACCACGAATAGATTGTCATTGTTTATTATATTGCACTTTAAAAATAACAGTAATTTTACAAACATTATTGTTATATTGACGGCATCATCGGCCCTCCCCAGGTATAACCGCCCCCTCAATCGGAAGTCCCACCCATCATACGATCGAGGGCCCCAAAAAGTTGCATGCGCCCGGGCGGGCGCGGGGTCAACCTCGAGTCGGGAAGGCGCCGAGATCAACGCCCGATCAGTCGCGAGGGACGCGGCCGGCTTTCGAGCACCAGCACCTGATAGGGCTTCAGGTAGTAGGCGTCCTCATACTTCGTCAGCAGCTCGCGGGGATCGCGCCGGGCCTCGAACAGCGGCCGCCAGCCG
>CAZETM010001624.1:0-1811 GCA_964514885.1 uncultured Polyangium sp.
TGAATCCGCCGATGTCGGCGACCATCAGTTAGCCCTGGACGGCAAAATCGGCAGGAATAAGGGCGACTGCAAGGTCTCGCTCATCTACGACTCGGGCGATGAGGTGGTGCGCGTGAATCGTCTCAACCATCGTCCGCTCATTCATTTTGGGTGCCATCTCTGAATATGTCTCGAAGTCAAGGTCAAACTTTCGAAATCCGAATTTGGAATCCCACTCATCTCTACGGGTTGAATGTCGCCCAGGGGGTTTTGTTCGGAAGCAGGATCCCAATCACGGAGGCAGGTTTCCGGTTTCCCGGCCGGCGTCGGTTGACGCCCCTATGGCACCCACGGGCTTGCTGCTTTCCTTCCAACTTCAGTTTTTCCGGTTGTCCCTTCCTTCACGGCATCGGCTATCCCTCGGCCTGCGCACCTCTGCGCAGGCTTCCGTTTCACCGAATCTCTCCAGGTCAAAAGTCTTTTCTGTTCGCTTACTTTCTTGTTACCTTCCTGAGCGGCCCATGCCTTCCACCTTCGCGCCCCTGGCGCGATTGGGCGCGACTTCCGCTCACGTCGGGAACGCGCGTTTCAAATCAAACGTCTCTCCACTCTTGATCAACCGCCACACCCCTTCCGCCAGCTTCCGCGCCGCCGCCACGATAATCTTCTTCTTGATTTTCTGCCGCTTCACCTGCTTTGTCACCCACATCTTGACCTGCACACCCGGCCCTTTTTTGCAGCGCAGACATGCCAGCACCGCCCGCGTAAACGCCCAGCGCGACAACCGGCTGCCCGCCCGCGAGATGCTCACCGCCTGCGCTTTCCCGCCCGACTCGCGATAAGCCGGCGTCAAGCCCGTCGCTTTCGCATACGCCTTCGGCTCATGGAATCGCGTCGGCGATCCCAGTTCGCCATAGATCAAACCCGCCACGATCGATTTCATCCCCGGCATCTCCTGCATGATCGCCCGCACTTCCGGAAACGCCAGGCACAGCTTCTCGACATTCTTGCGCCACTTCGCAATCGTGACGCTCAAACTTTCTATCGTCGCGTACAAGTCCTGTAGCGCTTCGCCCCGTGTGCCAGTCATCGCGTCGATCCGCGCCTTGGCGTCCGCGCGTTTGAGCTTCGACGTATGCCAGCCTTTGGGCAACTTTTCCCCCATCTGCACCAGGCTCGACCGCACCCGCCGGATCAGATCCGAACGCAGGTCTGTGTACGAACGCAGCTCGCGCCCCGCGATCCGCAATTCCCGCAATTCCCCTTCGGCCACAAACGCCTCGGGCAACCGCCGCTCGTAAAGCAAATACGCCAGCCACCACGCGTCGTTGTGATCGTTCTTCTCGCCCGAGTTGGCGATCATGCGGATCTTGGACGCATGAGCCGCATGCACCCGCTCGCGTCCCAACACACGCAACGCCAGTTCGAAGACCCACACGAAACAGCCGCACGCTTCGAAGACAACTTGGACTTCGCCCTTTGCTTTCCACTCCGCCAAAAGTTTTTCGAGCGCATCTTTTTTGAAGCCGATGCGCTTGCTTTCCGCGTCGTCGCCATTGGTATCGAGCACGACAACTTGGATGAACGACTGATGTAAATCCAAACCGATGGTATAGCCCTTGAAGCCCTTGCCCTTGCGCAGTAAAGTTTTCATCGCTCTCTCTCCGTTAAATGTGTTTGGGACACCCGTTTGACCACGGTAAGCCCGTATGACCACAACTGGAGAGAGAGCACTACATATTCACAACATCAGGGTTGCGCGTACCCGGCTACCCTGGGTGAACGATTAGAAAGTATTTCTACTCCGAAGGAGTTGCGTCCCGAGCGCCCAT
>CAZETM010001625.1:0-1809 GCA_964514885.1 uncultured Polyangium sp.
GCCGGAATGACGAGATGGACAGAAAGCTCTTGGCTGACGTTCATTGCTAATCAGGTTCTGTTATGCCGCTCACTGGCCCCGGCCATGGCATACAACTCTCCGCTCACCAGTTCATGGCGAGCAGTGGCGCTTGCTTCCTGTGCCAAATAGTCGGCTTCCTGCAATGGCTGGTAGGCATGGGCTTGAGACATGATGGAACGCTCCATAGGTGACGTGGTTTCATTCTACCTTTGACACACTACTCCAGCGACTCAAGAGCGGGCAGGACACGGGTGCGCACGCGCGCCTGCACGTTGGTAAACGCCGCCGCGTCGAGAGTGTGGGCAAGGGCGGCATGAAAGCTGACGCTCGGTGCCTCGTCCGGGGCGACGGCCGACTCGAATACCCCGTCGATGACGCAACAGTGAAAGCGCCACGCGCTCGTTCAGGCAGGCTTTTCATTTACGGCGCACGCGAACTACGCAAACGGAGCAGAAATCATGCGCCTAGCGGTTTACAGTAGCCGCCAGAATATTCTCCAGCTTCTTGCTAAGCTCCCCAAACGTTGCCTGCGTCTCACCGCCTATGTCGTAGAGCCCGGTCAAACTAATCGTTCGCTCCGTGACCATCGTCAAAATTTCGTCTTCCTGCTGCTCGGACATGCCCAGGCGGGCAAACGATACAAGAAGATCTTCAAGTATCTTGGCTCTGAATACCGCCCCCTGGTAGCGCGCTGCATCGTTTTGCTGTTGATACGACTGCATCGTCGCCGAAATGGCCCCCAGCAAACCGTGAATCTCGCTGCGTATTTTTTCGTTGGCTTCGAGCGCCTCCAGCGACTGCAGCTTGGATTCGGCCCCCTTAGCGGCGATGGAAAGGTTGTCGCGCAAGCGTCCGCAATAGTCGGGATTGTCCAGCGGCAGGTTGCTGACCATCAAGGTGACGCGCTCGAAATTGTGCACGCTGCGTTTGCCGAAATCAAAAATTCGATCCATCCCGCTGACATGATTCATCACCGACACTTCCAGCGGCACATTGATTCCCGCCGCACTATAGGTCAGCGAGCGCCCGGCGATGCGGGTCTGGATCACGCCGTCAAGCTGGTAGCGCTGCAATAGTTCGAGCAAGCCGGCGGCAATATCCTGTTCGGTTTCCCACGCCACCAGCTGACACATGAAGTTGAGCGCAATTCCCCCCTCGTCCATGGTGGCCATGACCATGAAGGAAAACTTCTGCGCTTCCTTCGCTTGTTGTTCCAGTGCCAGCCGGACTTGCACACGCTGCATCGCAACGGAGACCTTGCGCAGCACCTCCTCGACCTGGAAGGGCTTCACCATATAGTCTTCGCCGCCTGCATCGTAGCCGGCCATGATCGACTCGAAACTGTCGTGACCCGACAGAAACACCACCGGAATATCTTTGCTCTCGGGCATGTCTTTTAGCGCGCGACAAAGTGCATAGCCGTCCATTCCGGGCAAACCGACATCGCACAGAAATAGCTGCGGGCGCTCGCTTTCCAAGCGCGCCAGGCAGCTTTCCGCGGACTCGAACGACTCCACGACATTGGCCTTGCCCAGCACCATTTCGAGCAGCAGCCGCATTGACTTGTCGTCTTCGACAATAAATATCGTATTACCCGTTTCCATGCCTATCGCTCCTCACAAAGTCTGTGATCTCAGTCTATCCACGCCAACAGCGCAGCCGAAAGGTTCTGGTAATCCTGATGCAGATCGGCCACCGCGGCGCTGTCCAATTGCCCGCCACGTTTGAAATTGTCGTCAGCCTCTTTCATGCGGGCCGCCAGCTGCATGCCCCCGAGCTGTGCCGCAA
>CAZETM010001626.1:0-1807 GCA_964514885.1 uncultured Polyangium sp.
CTAGCCCCCTCTCCACTACGTGGAGAGGGGGAATAGAGCATTCACACTCGTTCGAACAACGTGGCGATGCCTTGGCCCACGCCGATGCACAGCGAGGCAAGGCCTAGCTGCTTGTCCCGCGCGCGCATGGCGTGCACGAGCGAGCACGCGATACGCGCTCCCGATGAGCCAATCGGATGGCCGAGAGCAATCGCGCCTCCGTTCACATTCACGCGCGCTGGGTCGAGACCAAGCGAACGAATGCACGCCAGCGACTGCGCTGCGAACGCTTCGTTCAGCTCCACCAAGTCGATGTCGCTCACGCTCACGCCGAGCCGCTGACACAACTTCTGCACTGCGGGAATCGGTCCCTCGCCCATGTAGCTCGGGTCCACTCCAGCCGTTTGAGTACCAACGACCCGCGCCATTGGCTGCAAACCAAGGCGTTCGACGACCTCCGCCGAAGCAAGCAAGAGGCCCGATGCTCCATCGTTGATCGGTGAGGAGTTTCCTGCCGTGACGCTTCCACCTTTGCGAAAGACGGGTTGAAGCTTGGCTAGACCTTCGAGGCTCGAGTCTGTCCGGACGCACTCGTCTTGGGCAAACATGACGGGCGGGCCTTTTTTCTGAGGGACAGGCACGGGGAGCAGTTCCGCGGCAAACGCATTTTCTTGCCAAGCGCGCGTGGCTTTCTGGTGTGAGCCGAGCGCGAAAATATCCTGGTCCTCACGAGAGATGCCGTGTTTTTGCGCGACGTTCTCGGCCGTGTCGCCCATGGAGATGAGCGCGAAACGAGCCTCTAACCGCGGGTTCGGGTAACGCCAGCCCAACGTCGTGTCGTACACGGGGGGCGGGTTGCGATCGAAACCGGAAGCCTGTTTCGGCATGGAGAACGGAGCTCGCGTCATGCTCTCGACGCCACCGGCGATTGCGCAGTCGGCTTCGCCCATGGCGATGAGGCGTGCGACATCGGCGACGGCTTCGAGCCCCGAGCCGCACAGGCGGTTTACGGTAACTGCCGGAACCTCGTAAGGAAGTCCCGCGAGCAGCAGGGCCATACGTGCGACGTTTCGGTTGTCTTCACCGGCCTGGTTCGTCGCGCCGAACACGACGTGATCGATACAAGCAGCCGCGTTTTGGTTACGAGCCGCGAGGCCAGCGATGACGTGCGCGGCGAGATCGTCCGGACGAACGGTGGCGAGACCGCCGGCATAACGGCCGATCGGTGTGCGAACCGCGTCGATGACGAAGACCTTGCGCAAACTGTGTTGGGCGATCATGCGGCGAATCTAGTACCGCCCGGCAAGCTGCGGCAAAGGCTTCGACGTGCTGGACGAAAAGGACGCCCGCACCCACGTGCCCGTGCCCTCTCGGGAACCGACGCGGACGGACGAATTCAGGCATCGCTTCCGCCCACCTTTCAAAGCACTTTTGTCGAGCCCACAGCACGAATTTGTAGTTATGCTCCGTCCGTCAGATGGGTTCTTTACAGGGGGTATCTGCGCATCGACGCAGCACTTATGTCGAGCACCGAGCACTACCTTTCGCGTAGCCGTACGTCCGAGTTCGGACCGACGAACGCAGAGCAGCATACGTCCACCACGACGGACATCGAACGTTTACAGCGAGCGCGAGCTGCGGCAGAGGAAACGACGGCACGTCTGATGGCTCTGCAGCGGATGACCGCGGAGCTTTCGGATGCGACATCGCGGGCACACGTGGTGGAGATCATCGTCGAGCACGTGCGGGAGATGCTGCCCAATTGCAAAGCATTGGTGGCGACGCTTTCAACGGACGGCCAATACCTCAATTGCGTACGTGCCGTCGG
>CAZETM010001627.1:0-1806 GCA_964514885.1 uncultured Polyangium sp.
GGCGATCCCGACCAGCCCGAATCGCCATTCGCCACGCCGATCACCGATTCGGCTCTTCCCGAATCGCCACTCGCCCTCGCGTTTCGCGATCCCGACCTTGCCGAATTGCCAATCCCCTTGCCGGAATGACAACTCGGCTCTTTCCAAATCGCACTTTGCCACGCCGATCGCCGACTCGGCTCTTCCCGAAGCGCACTTTGCCGTCGGAATCTTGATTCCGGACGAACCGGGATCGCGATTCGTGGACATTTTTTTCAAGTTCCCCCGGTCTGAAGCCCACTTCGCGAAAAAAAAGCTCACCTCGTGAAGATTCGTTGAACGTCGCGGGATGACCATGCAACGAACTGGAGCAGGAGGAGCAGTCATGGGACAGGTCATTCCAAAAGACGCAGCGACGGGCGACATCACGACGGATGCCAACAAGACGCTCACGAATGCAACGGCCCGGGGTGGGCGTTGGAAAGAGCTTGCCGAAGCGCGTTTGAACGCTCCGTGTGCATTGTTTGCCAATATCGATGACCAACACAAAGCTGCGGTGCTCGCTCATGCACCCAATGCAGCGAAGGTGGTGACGCTCAATCAACAAGCCGATAAGAAAATCGGCAAAGTATACGACACCATTTGGAATGAAGTGGGTCGTCCTGGAACGGATGCGGCGCTTTCCGTGATCTTCCCCGACGGCATCGGGTATTACACCGAAGGCGATACGAGCGAACAACCGGAGCGGATGAAGATCCTGGTGACGCTTCTGGGCGCGGGGATTCATCCGCAACTTTCAACGGCGACAGCCAATGCGTGCGTGGCCGATATAACGTTGGAAGCCGATGCATTGGAAGCAGCCGTCAATGCAGCGCGACAAACGGGTGCGAAGGTCAAAGTGTTCTCGCGTGTGCGTACGGCGCTCGGCAAAGTGCTGCAAGCAGAGCTAGCGAATCTGAAGCGGTTGTTCAAAGCCGAAGGATTCAGCGAAGCAGAGATTCACGCGGTGATTCCGGATCGTCCCGGTAAAACGAAAAAGACGGACCCGACCCCTGGCGGGACGCCGTGAGAAGGTGATGAGACGCGGGGAATGAACAAAACCCGGTTCCGAGAGGGACCGGGTTTTCTTGCTTGGGCTACCGCCGGAGGGAGCGCTTGCGCCAAAGGTTCTCGCCCAGCTCGAGCGCAGCAAGGGCGGCAAGCTCGAGGGCGATGCGCTCGATAGCAAGCTCAACATGGCCGCCGGCCAGCGCTTCCACAATCACTCGCCCCTCGACTTCGAAAAGCTCAAGGGCGACACGGACAACATCGACAAGCACCTGGTCAGCTACATCAAGGGCTTCTCGACAAACGTGCAGCGCATCTTCGAATACTTCGAGTTCGAAGGCGAAATCGAGAAGATGCGCGAGGCGAACATTCTCTTCCTCGTCATTTCCAAGTTCGCGGAGGTCGACCTGCATCCGTCGAACGTTCCCAACGAGCAGATGGGGCTTATCTTCGAAAACCTCATCCGTCGCTTCAACGAGCTCGCGAACGAGACCGCCGGTGATCACTTCACGCCCCGGGAGGTGATCCGGCTGATGGTCAACTTGCTGTTCATGCACGACGACAAGCTCCTCGCGACTGCCGGCACCGTGCGCAAGTTGCTCGATCCGGCATGCGGCACCGGCGGCATGCTCGCCGAGTCGCAGCGCTACCTGCGCGACCACCACATCTGTGTTACCGTCCGCGGCCAATTCGTCATGGCTTCCCATCACGCCGTCAACTGCGAGCGTTATGTCACGCAAGGTGCGTCCGCAATGTCACGCCCGACGTTTCTTCGGAAAC
>CAZETM010001628.1:0-1806 GCA_964514885.1 uncultured Polyangium sp.
CCAGTCTTCGCGCCAGTCTTCGCGCCAGTCTTCGCGCCCGCACACCGACGAACGTGACGGCGATAGAAATCGGGCGCGTCCGTTCTGCAACATCCTTGCCGATCGTTGATGAAGGCGCCCTCCGACAAACTTCTAGCGCTCGCAACGCAACGGGTGTACCATCGCGTTTGTCATGATCACGAGTTACGTATTCACGCACAAGCGCGATGGAGATGAGCACCGCGTCTTGCACCTGGGAAAACACCTGGTCACGGTCACCGATGACTTGGGCTACGTGATTCAAAAATTCGACGACGATGCGGCAGCCAAGGCCCACGTCGATCGCTTCATCGCCCTTCGTAAACGCACCGGATACGCCGTACGTGAAATCGAGCAAGCACCTGAAACCGTCATTCTTCCTCGCGAGCTGTCCGGCGATCCACTTCTCGAGTTCGTTTGTTGGGCCAGCGAAAATCCGCGCCGACTTGCGGTTCTTCTGTACGGCAAGGAATCTACTCAAACGCGCACTGCAATCGTCGAACGCATCCAACGGGAAAAGCCTTCGCTGCTCACGATTGATTTTTCATCAAAATCACCCAGCAATACTCACTTTGTCCAACACTTCCTGGGCAAATCCCTACCCACTGTCCGCAGCTTGATCTTGAGCCAAGAAATCGACTCGCTCTTGGACCCCCATGACCTTCGATATGGCAACGTTACCCATATCCTCGCCACAATGCCTGGACTACAACGGGTTTTCTTGAACGGATTCCTCCCATTGAAAGCATTTCAACATTCGGCCCTCGCCGAATTACATTTGTACGGCGACCCTCTACGCCCCGCAAACGTCAATGCACTTGCAGGGTGCTCGCTGCCAGCTCTACAAAAGCTCCGAATCATGCTTTACGAGTTGAAGCGTAACCAATGTGGAATCGATACGTGCTCCATTGCATTGTCGACACTCCATGCCCCGTGTCTCGAATGGCTACACATTCAAGGGCTCCAAGACATTACGTTTTTCCTCGAGGGCCTTTTGCGTAAAGGCTTGCCTTCGTGTCTACACACGTTACAGCTCGAAGGGGAAATCCCCGATGAAGATGCATTGCTCGATGTGCTCGGGCGATATGGCGACGAGCTGCGGAAGCTCCGGAACGTTTCGCTTCCCTTGCTCGACGAAGTATCCTTGTGCGCAGTGGAACGCGTAAAAGAGATCCTGCCGTGTTACGTCGAGACAAGCAACGTATCCTGTTTGAACTCGCAGAGCGTGTATCTGGTGTGGTGAATGGGAAACGTCGTTATGAACGATGACGCATGACGATGATCATGAACGATGATCATGAACGCTCGAGTTGTTATTATGCCGAAACAGGTTCTTTGCTCCCAGAAGCGCTTTTGTTTTCGGGAGGTTCGTTCTCGGCATTGTCTTCATCTTCCTCGATGCCGCGTCCATTGTCCTGCAAAAATCCCAACTTCTTCAGCAGCGAGCGTTGTTGTAGAGTAGCCCCGGGGGATTGCTCCCCCGAGGCCCTCGCCAGATCCGGACAAGGAGATTTCCACCATCCGGCTCTTCCGCTGAGATGTCTCGTGGCGATGGCCCCCATATTCGGACCGTAATGCGGGGGCGTGGGGTGCGGAGCCACTTGAGGCGTCGGCCGACCAAACGCGCATCCACGTGCGCTTGGTGCGTCGGAGGTTGTTCGCCGGGTCTCCGTACGCCCGGGTTTTACCGCGGAGGAATGAGGGCCTCCCAGGTGCCTGGATCGTCCTGTTGCTGCGTGCCGTGGTCGTACACCCCGCCGGGTGCGTCCTCCCCTCACCCTTGTTTGC
>CAZETM010001629.1:0-1803 GCA_964514885.1 uncultured Polyangium sp.
GCGCGAACAGGCGTACAAAACTGATCCGCCCTTCGGTAGGAGGCGCAGGACCTCGTACGCGTGAGGGGCGTGGACAGGAACCGACGATGACACCGACTGCGCCTAGCGACATTCGCAACGTTGCACTGATCGGCCATAAGGGGTCCGGCAAGACGTCGCTTTCCGAAGCCATGCTTTTCGTTGCGAAGGCAACGCCAAAGCTCGGAAAAGTCGACGACAAGTCGAGCATTCTCGACGACACGGCCGAAGAAAAAGATCACGCCTGCTCGTTCGAAGCGAGCGTTGCCTACCTGTCATGGGCGGGCAAAAAAGTGAACCTCGTCGACACACCAGGTGAAGGAAGTTTCCTCGCGGAAACACGCCTCGCTCTCGGTGCTGTCGATGCAGCCGTGCTCGTCGTCAGTGGCAAAGACGGCGTGCAACCGATCACCGAACGAGTCTTCGGTTGGGCTCGTGCTCAGGGCCTTCCCGTCTTGATCGTGGTGACCAAAGTCGACGCGGAAAACGCGCAACCCGACGACGTCGTGGCAGAAATCAAAGCCCGTCTCAAAGCTCCCGTGGCCGTGATGGAACATCACGTGGGCGAGGGGCTCGAGTACCAAGGCGTCATCGCGCTGCGCACGAAGAAAGCGTGGCTCGGCAAATCAGAAACGCCGAACGCGATCGCACCGAGCGCCATTCCGGGCAACCTGACTTCCGTGCTCGACATGGGCCGCGCCAGACTCGTCGACGATGTTGCCGGGACAAACGATGACCTGACCGAGAAGTACCTGACCGAAGGCGACCTGACGCAAGAAGAGCTGGATGGCGGTCTGCGTGATGCCGTTCGAAAGGGCCAACTCGTTCCCGTTTACTTCGCGTCGGGCACGCGTCCTAGCGGCATTGCTGCGCTGCTCGATGGCCTCGTCGAGCTGGTGCCTCCGCCGTCGGCTCACGCGGTTTGGAAAGGCACCGTGCCTGGTGGAAAGCCCGGCGTCGAGCCTCCGGCTGCCGAGCGACCGAGTTCAGTTGATGCGTCCGTAAGTTTGTTTGTGTTCAAAACATCGATCGATCCGCACGCGGGTCGTACGTCGTTTGCTCGTATCTTGTCGGGCCACGTGAAGGCCGACTCGTCGCTGCTCAATGCGCAAACAGGTCACGCTGAACGCGTCGGCAAGATCTTCAACATCGTGGGCAAAGACGTAAAGTCCGTCGATGACGCGAAAGCTGGCGACATCGTGGCGATCTCGAAGCTCAAGGGCACATCGAGTGGCCACACGCTTTGCGATGAAAAGCATCCGTTCCAGTTCACCGGCCCGGAGCTGCCTCCGGCGTTGTTTTCGCGCGGCGTGAAGTTCGAGGGCAAAGGCGCGGAGGAAAAAGTCAGCACTGCGCTTTATCGCCTCACGGAAGAAGATCCGGGTTTGACGGTGGCTGTCGAAGAGAGCACGCGCGAGCTGATCGTGTCGGGTCTCGGATCGTTGCACCTCGAAATAACCGTCGAGCGTATTCGTCGTCGGATCGGGATCGACTGCCGCTTGGGCGCGCCGCACATCGCGTACAAAGAAACGATCACGAAACGCGTTGCGGGCGTCGAGGGCAAACACAAGAAGCAGACCGGTGGTCACGGTCAGTTTGGAGTTTGTTTCATCGACATGGAGCCCATGCCGCGAGGCGAAGGGTTTGTCTTCGAAGACGCCATCGTGGGTGGATCGATTCCGCGTCAGTTCATTCCGAGCGTCGAGAAGGGCATCGCGAAGTCGATGTCGAAGGGCTTCTTGGCGGGCTTTCCGTTGGTCGACTTCAAGGTTCGTCTTCACGACG
>CAZETM010001630.1:0-1803 GCA_964514885.1 uncultured Polyangium sp.
CGCTCCCCTTTGAACCCCGAGGGCCATGGACGCGGCTTGATGGCAGGCCCGAAGTTCATTGGGTCCTGGCTGTCGGCGTTCGTACTCCTGGCTCTTCTCGCCGGCTGCGGCGCAGTGCCGCCCGCGCCCGAGCCCAGCGGGCTGCTGCCGGCCGACCCGCAGGAATGGATCTGCAAGAACTCGAAGCCACCCGCGAATCCCGCCGAGATCGCCGCCTGGTGTGCGGCGCATCCGGACCGTGGTTGATAGGTGCAATAAAGGCCCGATTGCGCGTCATCGGACGTTCGAGACCTCCTCCGCCTTGATTGCGGAGCTGGACGATGCGGGCAATTTCGGGCAAAAATCAGCGCGGTGCTGCGAGTGGTCTCGGACGATCAGTTGAAGGGGCTGCGCGGCCTGTCCCTGGCCGTCAGCGAGATCGCGAACCTGGCCGACGACATCCGCCAGCCCTACGTGGGCGAAGCCGCCTTGCAAGGAGTAGCCCCGAGTCACTGACCGTAAGATCTCGTGGATCGCTGCGCATTGGTTCGTCCCCTCCCGATCCGAGAAGCTCGGGACCAACGATACACGTCGGGCTGCGGGGAAATCAGACAGCGCTGCCGAAAGGACACGGGATAACTGACAGATCCCAGCGTCGCATCGCTCCGAGTGATCGCGATGGCCCGGAACGGCTGTTCGGCTTGCGCCGGAATGGGTGTTCGACATCGCCGGAATCCGCAGATTACCCACCGAAGCGTTTACACAATCTTTTGTTGTCGGTCTCATGGAGGGGCCGCGCCGCTGCCCCCTCGCGGCGCCACGGAGTTCTCGAGGCAGCAGGGTTCGCCCAGGACGCCCCGGTTGGTGAAGTACGACCGGGGGGCGACGGAGAAGAAAAATTCTTCGCTGACGCGGGCTTGCCAGGCGGCGAAGTAGATGTTGCCGACGAGGCTTCATGGAGTGGCCCTGATTCGACTACGGAATGGGCAGAGAACGGAACTCGCCTGGCTGGATAGTCCCTATTGCTGACTGAATCTGGACCGCTGCGGCTTGGATGCGACGGAGCTTGTTCGTGGAAAGCTCGAGGATCGGGATTCGACGTCCTTGGAGGTTCTGCTGATAGCGGATGTTCTGGTCGGAGGTGATGAACAGATCAAATTCACCTTCAGCCAGCCGCAGTAAGTCACCGTTCTTCCAACCTCCCCAGCCTCGTTTCTGCGCAGTCGAACACTCGTGTCCCAACAAGCAGCGTATACATTGGCCAGGGTACGCATTCGTCCAGCAGAATTCTCATGCCGCAGCGGTGGAAAGCAAAGCTCGCTCGGATCGCTCGAGAACGCGGCAGGCCATCTCGCGGGTCACGGAGGGAAAGCAGGTGAGGAACTCTTCTAGTGGGTAGTCGTCCTCAAGATATTCGAAAAGCGTCTTTACCGGAACGCGTGTGCCCTTGAACACGGGTGTTCCGCCGAGGATGTCAGCATCGATGGTGATCAGGTCGGTCGAACGCATGGTCCAACCTTAGCCAATGTAGACCCGTCGCGTAAGCCAGGGGCGTGCCAGTGGGGGTACTCGACGAGGCCGCTTCCGGATCCATCCCAGGGCGGTGATCCCTTTCGTGCGACCCCACGCATCCGTCGTCAAGGCCATCCGATCACCGGGGGAGTTCCCGAGCAGCGACGAGACATCGAACTCGATGCGCCTGGGTGGGTAGCCGTCATTAAGCACCGAATTGACATAACGTAGATTTATCGGCCATTTTGCCGGGCCCCGTGTAGGCCCCATATGCAAATGTCCGGTTCGTCCCATTTAGAAATGTCCGGTTTC
>CAZETM010001631.1:0-1802 GCA_964514885.1 uncultured Polyangium sp.
AGCTTGCGGCGGTAGCTTTACGGTTGGCATATTGCGAGCTGGAGGCGACGGCACAACGCGCGCATTGGGCGGTGGTGGAGGTGCTTGCGCTGGAGGTTTGCCCGTCGGAAGATGGTCGGGCAACGGGAGCAAAGCGGCATTGATTCCCTGGTTCATCGCTGTTTGCGTACGTCGTCGCGGCTCGGTACCTTTGATTCGTTGTAGCAATTGCTGGTCGTAGGCTGACGGTGGCAGAATTTGCTCGACGAAATGCGAAAAAAGCACGTGCGTCGAATGGCCGAAGCTGGCCGAGCCGACCATGACTTTGACGTCGATATTTGCCGCGTGCGCTTGCAGGCTTTGAATGAGCCTGGCGTAATAGTGGCGCGCTTCCGCTTCCGCTTGCGCGGGCGAGCTGGAAATCAAGTCGCTCTTATTGATGAAGAGCACGATGGTTTTACATGACGTCACGATTTTCGGCGTCAAGAAATACTGCAACGTGTGCGGATTGAATTCGTCCAGTTGCTGCGCAATACGACGCTCGTCGACCTCCCGAGCATCACGCCCGCCTAGATCCACGACCATGAGAATGCCGTTGATCTCGCTGGTGACGAGTTGTTCCTGGGCGTCGACGATATGCTCGCCGCCCCAATCGTACACCTCGAAAATATGCTCCGTCAGGCTTTCTTTGCCCTTGACCTGGCTGACCGTGCGTTCGTACCGCTCCATTTTGGTGCCTTCGATGGTGCCAAGGTCCACGAGCGGGTTGGCCCATTTGAGCGTCAATGAGCTTTTCCCAGTGGCTTTCATGCCCACGGTCAGGATGCGGTAGACGCGCCGTTCGACTCGGGGACGCGATTTCAGGTCTTCCTCGGCGGCTTTGCGGTGATGCTCGGACGTTTCGAGCCAGCCGGTAAACTTGTGCACCTCGGCATTGAGCGTCGTCGTGAGCGCAGCATTCTCTTTTTGCAAGCGCCGTACTTGATCCTCGCTGCCCAGAACTCGGCTCTCGAGCGAATCCAGCTCGTCGGAGAGCTTGGAGTTGCGCAAAATCAGCACCACGACGACCACGACGGCGAGCACGATGATGCCGAAGATGATCACGACCAATTTTTCCGGACTGTCCATGGCAACTTTTCCGTGAGAGACGAACGTGAGAGACGAACCGATGCGCTCGCAGGCAAACTGTTTGGCGTGGTGCATCGCAACACGAAGGGGCGGGACGATCAAGAAAAACCATCCGAAACTGGAGATCGCCACCGGAAGTGAAGTAAAACCAAGGTAGTTTGGCAGGGACACAGAACGCACTGCCGGAGACTACGATGGCATTGGTGAAGCGAACGGGCCTGGTGATCGCGGATCGCTACCGCTTGGAGCGGCAACTTGGGGCTGGTGCGATGGGCACGGTGTGGGCGGCTCAAGACTTGGCTTCGGCGCAACGCGTGGCCGTGAAGTTCATGTCCGAGGAAAAACCTGACCTGCGCGCACGGTTTGTCCGTGAAGCGAAGTTGTCGAAGCGTTTGGCGCATCCAAACATCGTCACGACGTTCGACTTGGGCGAGACAAACGAGGGCGAACCGTTTTTGGTGCAGGAGTGTTTGACCGGGCCAACTCTGGAACAAAAGCTCAAGGCGGACCGGCGTCTGGATCCGCGCGAAGCGGTGCGGATCGTGCGCGACATGGCGCTTGGCGTGGCTGCGGCGCATGCGGCGGAGATCATGCATCGCGACTTGAAGCCGGCGAACGTGATGTTGCATGACGAACGCGGAACGGGGACCGAGCTCGTCGTCAAGATTCTGGACTTTGGCATCGCGAAGAGCACC
>CAZETM010001632.1:0-1801 GCA_964514885.1 uncultured Polyangium sp.
CATTACAGATCCATCCGTTGCAATCGGCGCTGACCCAGCACCGTCGCGCCAAGCAAAAGCGCCGTGACGAATGCGAAAAACACCGGAATCGACGTGGCGCCACGGCCAAACTCGGAAAAACATTTTCCTGGATAAAGCAGAAATCGCAAGTCCCACCACTGCCCGCTGGCTTGTACGACAAACCCGACCACCACCCACCCGAAAAATACGAAGAGCGGTATACGCCGGTTCGGAAAAACGAACAATGATGCCGCGTGGTACAAAACGACGATCGCCCACATCGTGAACGCCATCGAAAACACCGAAAAAAGTTCGTACCCCAGCGTCGACCACCCCGCAGGCAAGTGATACCAAGGGGTGTTCGGGTCTTCACGCTCGATACGTGCCGCGCCACCACTGCTGCCGAGCTCGATACGTACGCCCATCACGAGCGACGCGAGAATGGTCGAAACGAACACGATACCCATGTATACGAATGCGCAGACGCCCATGGCGAGGACTTTCGCGCGCCACCAGCGTTCGACCGACCGACTGAGCAACACCGTAGAGCGCATCGTGCCATTCTGAAAGCCGCGCACAAGATCATCGCCGACGAGCAGAATCAAACCGAGCAACATGATCAGCACGTCATGAAAGACGTTGCTAAAGAACCGTAGCCCCACGTCCCAGACATTTGCATCGGCATTAAATTCGGTAGAAAGCCGCGCTGTGTGATACTCGGGCACAAGGAACGCGATCAAAATGAAGAGATACGCCGGAGGCACGAGACGCCAACGCGTGGTGCTCATGGCCGCAACCACGTGGTATTTGACGAGGGCCGCAAAAGGACGGTAGCCGCTCATTTCAATAATTCCAAAAACGCACGTTCCAAGGAAAGTTTTTGCTTTCCAATCTCTTCGACGGCAATATGTTCGGCGACGAGTCGCTGCATCAAGGGCATCAAGTCGTCCATTTCAGCAATACGCACGTGGGGCTGTTCGGGTTTGCCTTCGTGGACGTCGACGAATGGGTACGCGCCAAGCGCCACGAATTTATCGTAATCCGCTCGCGTGGAAAACACGATGCCGACATCGGGCGTGCGGGGATCATCCAAGTGAAACTCTTTGAGAACTTTGCCGTGGTTGACCAGAATGACGCGACGACACAATTTTTCGATTTCAGTGAGCAAATGACTGGCCAAAAAGATGGCGACGCCTTTTTCGGACAATTGCTGGAGCCAGGCGCGGAGCAGGACGATACCTTCGGGGTCCAAACCATTTGTGGGTTCGTCGAGTAAAAGCAGTTCGGGTTCGACGATCATGGCTTGGGCGATCATGAGGCGTTGTTGCATGCCCAGGGAATACGCTTTGACGGGGCGTTTATCTTTGGGATCGAGGCCCACGGCGGACAAACTCGCAGCGACACCGCCGGCGGGTTGTCGATTTTGAATGTCGGCGAGCAATTCGAGATTGGCGAGACCACTCAAGTGCGGAATGCAGCCGAACCGATCGGAAACGATGCCGACGCGATCCGTGGTGATGTTCAAAGTGCCGGTGGTGGGGCGCATGAGGCCGGCGAGTAAAGAAATGAGGGTGGTTTTCCCGGCGCCATTGGGTCCGATGAAGCCGACGATTTCACCTTTGGCGATGGTGAGGTTCAGGTTTTCGAGGGCCCAACGTTTACCGTATTGTTTGCCGAGGTTGGTGGCTTGGACGATGGTCATTCGGTATCCGCTTTCGTGGCGAGCTCGCGTTTTTCGGCAATGAACATGGACAAACCGATCAATCCTCCGGTCCAGCCCACCCACGAAGCGAGCCAGACC
>CAZETM010001633.1:0-1795 GCA_964514885.1 uncultured Polyangium sp.
TGATCGACGTAGCGCATGAACTCGGGAGCTTCACCGCTTTCGATCAAATACCGCAGCGCACGAATGGTAATTTGTAGCGCCACGTAGTCTACCGACGTCGACGCGTGGCTTTGCGCGATTCGTTCGAGAATGGATATTGCTTCGGCTGGTTCGGGGAAACTAACCACTTCGGCAACATCGGCAGAGTCATCTTCCGCATCGTCAATTGCGCAAGTTATCGGAGCATCGTCTTCGTGTGTTGGCTCGTCGAGGATATCATGCAACAACTTCACCTGCTCGGGAGAACCGTCGCGCCGTACTTCGGTCAAGTAGGCGTCGAGATAATCGAGCAATGGTTTTGTGCGGTTCATCCAAAAGAAGAACTGGTTTTTGAGTGAAGTCGTCTTGTCGGCCACAAGGTAATCGCTACCAGGAGGTGGCTGGAAGTCGGTGAGAAAGAAGAAAGCTTTACCGCCGAGCTTAATGGCGCCAAGCTCAGTTGGCGTGCGAGCTTCACACGTCCTCGCTTTTTCATAAATGGGCCAAAGCGTGGTGGTATTGAAGTATGGCGGCATTTTCCAGCCGGGAGGTATCGGGGGTACGTCAGGGTATTCCATCATGGTTTTCGTCTCCGATTTATGCACCGAGGGGAATCAGGATCAATGCGCCCGTGCCGCTCGTGGACACGATATACGCAACTCCGCCGATGACCACGATGGAGCCTACGATTACTGCTTTATGCTCTTTGATCCATGACTGCGACCACAACGATCGTCCCTAGGACGTTGCTGTAAATCGCAAGTTGTCGCTGCCCAAGAACAAAACTCTGCCGCCCAGCTCACGCGCCAGCGCTTCAAGATCGAACGAAACGCTGCTTAGGGCCAGCACAAGTGCCTGCACGGAGTCGCATCCCCAAATTGTTCGGCTTTTCTTAAATTGCCCGGGACCGTGAATCTCAATCCGCACAGACCAATTGCCGTTTTCTTCCGGTTGAGGCGAATAGAATTGGACAAGAATCTTGCGACTGCCTCGTTTGCCGGGCGTTGCGAATCGAAGAGTCCTTTCTGCAATGATCATACGCCTAGGTGCAATCGCTGTAACACTGCGCGCGTTCGTCGTTGGTTTCTCTCCAGCACCGTTCCCTAGCTTTCGTGTTTTTTTCGGGGATTTTGCGGCACAGACTCGCAGAATGTTCGAAGACATGATCACATGCCCGGCGGCAAATCTGAAATTCGGTCTCTTCTTCACTTTCACTCATTTTTAGTCGTTCGACCGTGTGCTCATCACCATTCCCGGCAAACCTCGCATCTTGGTGCGTAGAGACAAACGCGCCTGACGGCGCGGAAAAGAAACCGAAGAAACCCAACGCGATAACACTCGACATCAACTTCTCCATGGCCACTCCCTTTACTTTGATTGTTGAACGAATCGTCGATCGCATCACAGTTATGCGCACTCGTAAAGGCTCGTTCAATAAACACGCACGATCGCATTCACCCAGCGCTTGGACCCGGCTTGGGCGGCTCCGCCATGCAACACCAAGTCGCCGCCGTCGTCTCGTCGGGATGCGCGGTCCCTACCGCCAGGCCCCCGGTGGCCTTGCATGAGCCCGGCACATAAACAAGATCGGTCAGCTCTTTACTCTTGACAGCATCACCCGCGTTGATGTTGGAGCACATCGTCAGGTCGGACGTGAACCACTCGGCGGCACTGAGTTCGTTTGAGCTGCAAGCATCGTCTTTGTACACGCGCAAAATGCCGGAACACTCGCCTCCCGAAGCTTTGCATCCGCACTCGGTACACTTGCGGTTGTCCA
>CAZETM010001634.1:0-1792 GCA_964514885.1 uncultured Polyangium sp.
TCGGCGTGATCGCTTGCGAACAATTCGTTTGTCCGGCTCGCATTTTCGTTTGTCACGCCGACACGACGTTTGCCCACGCACGTAGTCCAAGGTTTGGTGCCGTTGCATGATCGTTGCCTTCGCTCGATAAGATCGAGTAGGTTCGTCGCATGATGGTTCGTCGCCTCGTTATTGGTTCTTTTGTGAGTTCCCTGGTTGCTGCATTGCTCTTGACCGGTGGGTGCCAGGTCGGCATCGCCGACGCGGGACACGATTGTCCCGATGGGCTCTTGTTCGAATGCTGTCGCTGTGTGTGGCCGGAAGACTGCATCAAGAAGAAAACCGGTCGTGAAGTGCCTGCATGGTGCGATGAAACCCCAGGGGGCACGAAGCTCGACGAATGCCGCTTGAGCGTGCAACGTTTCTATGGTTTGCCCTGGTGGTGCGCGGAGTTCCTTGAAGAACCAGACGCTGGAGACGCAGGGGATGGCTCGACGTCGGCGTGTGCGAACGGCACATGCGCTGCGCTTCCGAATGGCTGGGAACCGGTGCTTCTCGCATCCAACGCCCTGTTTGTCGTGCCAGACTGTCCCGCGTCCGCGCCAAACGTCGTGTTTGAAGGAAGCTCGACGCCGGTGCAGGATCCTACATGCCCCACGTGTTCATGCGATCCACCCGTGGGTGCTTGTACGCCACCAACATCGTGGACTGTGGGTTCGTCTGCGTGTTTGGGTGATGATGTCAAGACAAACTTCGATCCGCCCAGTGGATGGGACGGATCGTGTTCATCAAATACGGCGATTTCTGCTGGACTTCAATGCGGCGGCAAACCCTGCGTTGCGTCGATCACGATCTCGTCGCCCATCATCGAAGAAGAACCCTGCGTGGCACATAGCGACGTCCCACCGATCGATGTTCCGCGGTTGACCGCTGGCTCGTATGTGATCGAAGGCCGCGCATGCGCAGGCGATCCATGGCCGGCATGCTCGGGAAACAATGGTGTGTGTGTGCCGCCGGCGAACGATCCATTTGCGGTGTGCGTGAAGCATGACGGAGATGTTTTGTGCCCCAACGGTTGGGACTCAAAGCAAGTTCTGTACGGCTCCGTCGATGATCAACGATCGTGCTCCGATTGCTCGTGCTTGCCGTCCACTGGCGCGACCTGCTCGATGAAGGTGCAAGTCTTCGGTGACGCGTCTTGTGCGCAGACTGAGCTGGAGGTCAACATTTCTCTTGACATGGGGAGTGATTGCCATCTGCTCATGTCCGCCGTCGCGCTTGCTGGAAAGAGCGCCGACGTGCTCGAGTACAAACCTGGGGTGTGCGAGCCGAGCGGCGGCGAGCTGCTTGGGCAGGTCGTGGTGACGGACGCGACGACGTTCTGCTGCCGCACTGCCACGGGCTGACGGGTCAAGGCCACACGAACAACGTCGCGCTCACGTTTAAGATGATCGGCGATGGCTTCCACCGCAGTTGTGGCGTGGTGTCTCCAAGCCCAGTAAACGGCAGCCGAGCGACAAGCTCCGCATCGAACCGCAGGGACCATCGTTCGCTGAGGTGGTAGTCGAGGAAACCACGTGTTCCGAGCCCCAAAGCCCAGGTCGTTCCGGCGCGCGACTGAGTGAGCCGCGCCGAATCGAACCAGATGTTCTGAAACGTTGCAGACCCGCACAAACCAAAGGCTCCGAGCCGGTAACACGGCGCTGCAGCAGCCGAAAAAACCGAGAGCACGCGAACGGGCGTTACATCTTCCGCAAGCGCATTCGCAGGAAAGGTCCCACGCACATTCAGCTCGATCGACCACGACGGCGAC
>CAZETM010001635.1:0-1791 GCA_964514885.1 uncultured Polyangium sp.
GCTACGTGGAGAGGGGAGATTTCGGCACTTTCCCCCTCTCCACGTAGCGGCAAAGCCGCGAAGTTGGAGAGGGGGCCAGGGGGTGAGGAGCGTGTCCTAATGAACCAAAGCCGTCTCCAACATCAGCGTCCGGACCTGTTCGCCCGACAGCGTTTCCACCTCGAGCAACCGCTTCGCAATCCGCTCCAGCGCCGCGTAGTTCTCGTTCACCAACGCCTTCGTCCGCGTCTCCGCGTCCGCAAGCAGCCGAGTGACCTCAGCATCCAGCATCCGAGCGGTCTCTTCGCTGTAATCGAAGCCCCCTCGCTCCATCGTCGTCGCCCGACGCGGATCGAACGAGAGCAGCCCCATTCCTCCTCCATCCCCGCCCATGCCGAGTTCACGCACCATCCGCTTCGCAATGTCCGTCGCGTTCACCAAGTCGTCCTGAGCGCCCGTCGACACATCACCAAACGTGCGTTGCTCCGCCACGCGACCACCAAGCAACACCACGAGCCGATCCAGGATCTCTTGCCGGCTCATCAGGAACCGATCTTCACGCGGCTGTTGCAGCGTGTACCCCAGCGCGCCCGATCCTCGCGGCACGATGGACACCTTTCGCACGGGATCCTGCGTAGTCAGCATCTCCGCCGCAATCGCATGCCCCGCTTCGTGATACGCAACCACCACTCGTTCACGCGCTCCCAGCCGTCTACCTCGACGCTCCAGCCCCGCCAAAACTCGCTCGATCGCTTCGTCCAAGTCGACCTGGCCCACCGCCGTCGCATGCCTTCGTGCCGCCAAAAGCGCCGCATCGTTCACCAAGTTGGCCAGGTCCGCACCCACCAGACCCGTCGTTTGCGCCGCCGTATCATCGAGATTCACGTCCGGCCCGAGCACCACTTTCTTGGCGTGCACTTCGAGAATCTCGCGACGTTCGCCTAGATCCGGACGATCGACGTGTACCCGCCTGTCGAAACGTCCTGCACGCGTCAGCGCTGGATCGAGGATCTCCGGACGGTTTGTCGCGGCCACGATCACCAAACCCGTCGTACTGTCGAAGCCGTCCATTTCGGTGAGAAGCTGATTCAGCGTCTGTTCGCGCTCGTCGTTGCCACCGATGGGACCGGAGGAACCGCGGGTTTTTCCGACCGCATCCAGCTCGTCGATGAACACGATCGCCCCGGGTTTTTCCCGCGCTTGAGCGAACAGATCCCGCACTCGAGCGGCCCCTACGCCGACGAACATCTCCACGAACTCCGACCCGCAGATGCTGAAGAACGGCACGTTCGCTTCGCCCGCGACAGCCCTTGCGAGTAAGGTTTTACCTGTCCCTGGCGGTCCCACGAGCAGCATGCCCTTCGGAATGCGCCCTCCAAGCTTCCGAAAACGTTCGGGCGACTTGAGGAACTCGACCAGCTCACCCAGCTCTTCTTTGGCTTCGTAGCTGCCTGCCACGTCACGGAAGGTCACTGGAACGTTTTTGTCGGTGTACAGCCGTCCCTTGTGTTTGCCGAAGTTCAGCGCTGGATTGGTCATGTTCGGTGTTGGAGCCTTTCGCGAGAAAGACACCATGAACAAGACCAGCGCTCCGATCGGCAGTGCCCACAAGAGCATGATCGGTAGCGACAAACCTCCTTCGCCGACCCGAGTGTACGGGACGTCTTTTTCGTCGAGCGTTGCCAGCAGGCCCGCCTCGGCTGCTTCGATCCTCCCTGTTCGAAACGTCTGTGACGTGCCCATCGGCGGCGTTAAAGCCGTGTGCCCGATGTAGGCATCCCCTTTGATTTCGACCTCGGTGAGCAGGCCTTG
>CAZETM010001636.1:0-1787 GCA_964514885.1 uncultured Polyangium sp.
TGTCGGGGCACGCGAGCGGCGTGCCGTCGTTTGGACCGACATACAGGCTGACCGGGACTTTATCCCAACCAATCGCGCTGCCGCTCAGCTCAGGCGCATAGAAACCATCACCGCATGGTACAACTCCGCGGGACGAGGCTGACGCCGACGCAATAACATGTATCCGGTTGCCGGACACAGAGATCGATGATATTTACGGTCGTTGCACGCGTACTCGATAATGCGGTGATGGCCACTGCGGCAACCGATTTGGAGTTTGCACGATGAATAAGACCCAATTGGTCAAAGTGGGAGCGTGGGCTGCGAATAGGAGTGTTTGCTTTTTGGCTTTTGCGGCAATCATATTCGGATTCGGCGGCCGTCATGCTGCGGCCGTCGAGGAACCCAAACAGCAACAGGTTGTACTGCACGCGGTGAACGTCACCGTGGATGATGTGGCGCTTTGGGACCCGTTCGGCACGCCGAACGGAGCATCAAGCAAAGCCATCGCTGGTGCGCTCGCCGAGCCCACAGAGGAACCGCTCCTCGACATTGTGAACTGCGGGCTTTATGTTCACAATCCGCACAAGTCCGGCCACAAGCGTGGCACAATCAATGTGGTGGGAAGGGTCGAGTGCGATCATCCGGTAGCGAGAATCGAGCTGAAAGTCGGCCTCGCTCTCAATGGGCACGAGGTCGCGACGATGACCTACGCCAATTCGGGGGTTGCGGCGCTCGGAGGCAACGTGGCCACGCCCTGCGTCAGCGGCGCCTACACGGGTGGGGCAGCAGCGGAGGTCACCTTTTTTCAGCCGGCGTTGCCCTGGAGCCGCACCCTCCACTCGAGCAGCGTAACAGTTCAGATCGACTGCCCATGATGGACGGACTCCCAGAACTTGCGCGAAGGCTGGCAAGACTCGATGTCGACCCGGGCACCCTGCCGATATCGACCTACCCCAGCACGGACTTCATGAGCACCGTCGTGCTCGACAACAAGGAACCGTTGGAGATTGTGTATGGCGCTTCGGCCCGCACGGACTTCGTTAGCGCCATCGTGTTCAAGCAGCCAGATACTCCTCGCGTGGCTCGTGGCGCGTGCGATGATGTTGATCACTTCATCGGGGTCATGGCGCGAGTTACCGACACAAGCATCACCGGGACCAACAGCATAAGCGATGTCAGCATCCTGCCGTGCGTATCCGCAGCGGCCGCAGACGCTCTCGTGAACACGAGCCGTCTATTGGCTCGGCTCGCGGATGCCGTGCCGGAGATCGTGACCGGCCCGCTTCGCCTCGATCGCCAATACTGGGTAGGCACTCCGAATCCAAGCTTTTTGCCCGATAGCGAGTTGACGTTGAGTGAGACGCATTTCGTGGGCGTGTCGGATGCGACGCCCATCAAGCCCAGCACCAAGCCGTTTGATCTCGGCCTCTTCACGGCGACCGGCGTTCTCGGCACCTACGGGATGTGGCGAATGTATCTCAAATCTTACGAATCTAGCGGCCCTTTCCCATGGCACACGTGGATCGTCGAACCCCATCCCAACACCGTCGTGCAGGAGATTGCGAGTGCCTCTCAATGGGTAGACTTCGTGCTTTCCCATCCACTTCGCGAGGGCGAATTGCTTTATCCGGATTGGCATTCGGTGGCTCGCCATTGCGATGGCATTCACATGACCCTTCGCGCCATTGCCGCCACGCAAGGGCTGTATTTCCCGACCGAACAAGGCATCGTTGCCGCGCCCTTTTTTGACGTCGAGTCCACGTTTTGGCTCCGATGGTGTTTCCGCTCGGTAAGGCTCGTCGAGA
>CAZETM010001637.1:0-1785 GCA_964514885.1 uncultured Polyangium sp.
CGTCCAAGTCCTCGGCGGAGATCTCGTCCAGCGGCCTCGTGACCAAATCGGTCAATTCGGTTTCGAGCTGCTGGAGCATATCGAGACGTACGTCGAGCTCGGCGATCTTGTCGGCATTCGCAATCAGCCACTCGCGTTCGCTGGAGATCTCCGCTTCGAGAATCGCAATGTCTTTCGCCAGCTTGGGATTGAGCTCCTCGAGCGACATGGCCACTTGCGTGGTGCCCGAATAGCCGGAGCCTTCGCGTCGAACGCTAAAGAGCGGTTTTTCAATGCCGAGCGTAGGCGCCGAGAGCGTGACGATGTTATCCGCCTTCGTACACCAATCATTGCCGTCCGCGGTATGCACTTGGAAACCAAGTTGATTGGCGCCCATGCGCATGAGCACCGAGTCGAAACTGGCTACAGCCGAATTCGCCTCCCAGCCATTTTCGAGCTTGGTGAATGCGCCGGGGACCGAGTAGGTCGGAATGGGCGTGTCGTTGACGTCGAAAAAGGCGGCGCCTTCGACAATCGTTGCCGTGTGGCAATCGGGGTTTTCGCTCGTAAACAACCAATTGAAGCTATACGGCGTACCCGCCAGCGCGTGCGACGGCAAAACGAGTGCAAGCAACAGCGCAATCAATCCAGAATGACGTTTCATGTTCCCTCCGTGCTGCGAAGCAATTCGTCGTGCGCCAATGCGGCACCTTTGATGTCTCCCGCTTTCAACTTTTTCTGCACCCGCTCGATAACCGCTGCATCGACGCCCTGGTTTTTCAGGGTCGCGAGTCCCTGCGTAATCTCGTCAGGCAAGGTCGTTTTTAGATATTGCGCTGCATCTTTGAATTTCGGGCGCATCGAAACACAGCCTGTTTCGCGCCAACTGGTGGTGGATCCATCGCAGAGCGGGGCCATTTGCAAAAGCGCTGCGAATTCATCGTATCGCTTCGCCAAATAAGGCAACCCCGCTTTGCCGCTGTTCGATGCTGCATGATTCAGAGCATCGACACGCACGCTTGCCGTTTGCGTGAATTTCGTCGACGCTTTTGCCAAAAGTGCATTGGCAATCGTCGTTCGCGCAGGGGATGGCGCAGTTTCTAGCAATTGCAAAGCTTGCCGACGCATGCCGACTCCAAACAACAATCCTTTTGCCGTCGCATCGCTTCGCATCACGCGCTGCTGCAGGTACCCAAGCATCGCGTGAATCGACCGCAATGCACCCGAGCTCAGGTCCGGACTCGTCGCTCCATGCGCGCTCATGAATTCGAGATGCGTCGAAATCGCTTCCTGCGAGTCCTTCTCGAATTGAAGAATCTGCGCCGAGAGTTTCATCGCCGTGGCAATCAACTCGCTTGGATTGGCGCTTGCCGCGTGTGCTGCATCCAAAATGGATACCTCGACGCCAGCTAATTCGACGAGGGTTGCCTTGGACGCGTCTTTTGCCAGCGTCGTGTATGCGCTCGTCTCCATCGCTTCAGTGGCGTGGTAGGAGGTAAAGGCATCCACCAGCTTCTTGTATTGCGTTGCATATGGCCCCGCATCGACGTTGGCTTGATCGAAAACGATCTGGACGTCGCCCATCGTTTGCTTGTCTGCGGTTATCTCTGCTTTGAGCGGATCGGTTTCTTTGACCGCTTTGGCGAGCAGCATTTTGGTGATGCGTTTTTTCGGATCCGCAGACTTGGCAAAAAGAAGGTTATTCTGCGCCTCACGTGCCTGGCGCAGAAGCTGGCCCATCTTCCCCGCCATACTCGCGTGATACGATTCGGCATTGCCCTTCTCGTCGCGCAGGAAAAACGTCAC
>CAZETM010001638.1:0-1779 GCA_964514885.1 uncultured Polyangium sp.
CGGCGAAGAGCCCTTCGATCCGGCCTGCAAACCGCTCCAATGGAAACGTCCCTGCTTCGGCATCAGCACGCAGATCAGCGCATCGAATCAAGTCTCGTTCGCCATCGCTGACGCGCTCGTCACGCGATCCTGCGAGGTGTGGGAAGAGCCCACGTGTGACGACCTCACCGGCGCAAAACCCTTCAGAAGGACATTGCGCAGCGGCGTGGCGGGACGACGTCCGCCGCAGGTAGCGCCGGAGCCATCCAACCTGACAAGGTGCCAACGGTCGAGCCGACGCAATGAGCTGGATCGGATCGGCGTATCACGCCCTCGACCAAGCACAAAATTCTCACCGATCACTCAGCCCTTGGGTATTTGGCGCCTCACGCTCATCCCGTTCAACCCGTCCCCCGGTCCCCCTTGCTCCGCCGTAGTCCACTTCACCCGCACGAGCCATCAACCTTACCGCTCGCTGGTCGGTTTCACTTCGACGAGGGGTAAACCTTACGATACGGAAGTCATGTTCAGTGAGGGGCATGGGTTGGAGCATGCGCGACGTGGTCGGTTTCACTTCGTCGTGAGGTTTGAGGCATGGGTACCTTGGTCGTTTTTGGTTCGCGCCCAGGTTCATCGTCCGCGCTGCTGGTCGTTTTCACTTGGAGCCTCGGTTCACTTTCCGCGCCCCAGGCCATTTTCGGTTGGCGGTGAGGGTTGTGGCGTCATCCGGAGGTCGTTTTTGGTTGGCTGATGGGTTGAGGGCACCAGCGGCACCTTCCTCCCATTGCATACGGGGTTCGAGGCTACCGCAGTTGCTCGGACTCACTCGGACGCGAGGCCAGAAAAGATGCTCGGTACGTGTCTGGCTCCGAAGATCCGTAGAGGACTGCCCGTGCGCCTCGCTTGTCATCTGCAGCGGCACATGACATATTGCGGGAGATGGACAAGCGCACCTTGGATCAGCTCGATGCAGCACTCGAAGCGGTCAGCCGTGATCTAGCTCCGCGTGTCGAGGAGTTGGCACAGAAGAGCACCTCGGGAATCCTTACACCGCAAGACCGAGCCGAATATGAGCACATTGTGCGCATGAACGACATGTTGAGCCTCATCAAGCTCGAAGCAGACGAATTTCGATCGCTACGTGCAGCTTCGTGAAGTTGAATCACGACATACGTGAGTTGGTCGAGCGGCGGGCACAATTCTCATGCGAATATTGTCGTATGCCATCGAGTGCGTCCCTTGTGGCCCACCAAGTCGACCACATCATCGGCAAACAGCACCGCGGGACAGATGAACCCGACAACCTCTGCTTGTGCTGCATTCGGTGCAACCTGAAGAAAGGGCCGAATATTGCCTCCGTCGATCCAGAAACGAGAAGCATCGTGACGCTCTTTCACCCAAGACAGCAATCTTGGCGCGAGCATTTCCTCATTCGCTCCGACGGAAAGATACACGGGCACTCTGCAGCAAGTCGCGCAACGATCGAGCTACTGAACATGAACGACGAGGCTCGTGTCCGGTTGCGCTACTTGCTGCTGCGTCGTGGATAGGTGTGCCTAGGAAAATAACCCATCAATTTCGCCATTGACGCGTCTACCTCGCCACGCGTCATGGACCACACCTCGCATTCTCACGCACATCCAGCACACGCGCTTCTTCGGCGTGGTGATCGTCTGCGGCCAGTGCCTGCATCCGGCTCCTGAAGAAATCGCAACTCGCCATCGTCAGTTTTCACGTAAACCCCATCGAGCGCGAGCGTGTGCAAATGCACGTTCAAACGCAACGCCGAGTCGAATCGCT
>CAZETM010001639.1:0-1778 GCA_964514885.1 uncultured Polyangium sp.
TAGGCACAACCGCCAAACAAGGGGCGATTGTTGTCGGCAAAGGAAAACCGGACGTTCCTGGGGGTACGCAGATACCTCCTACGGTAATCCAAATCCGCAGACCATGAGGAAAGCTTTTATGAGCATCGCCGATAAAGACAAGGTAGATATTGTCGCGGTTAAGCCCGACTCATCGCTGGTAAAGCTCGTCATTACTGACCATTTGCCATGGGATGACTTCGAGACACATGCTCAAATGCTCCAAGATAAGGTCAACACCTATCTAGACTTCATCGAGTCAGGTCAAATATTTCGTTTGCATGAGCCTCGTGTACCAGAATCGGCCAAAGTCCACATCGTGCTTGCCTTGCAGCATCCACCGACTGGCGCAGCAAACGAATTCTTCATGCAAGTGCGCGAATTTTTGAATGGTGTTGGTATTCCGTTTGAAGTGGAGATGCGTCCGTAGTCATCGCGGATGGTAATGTTATAGCTTGCCAACCACGTCCTGTCTCCGTCTCGGAAAACGGAAAACAAAGCACGCTAAAGCCGGTCTCGTCGCTGGTACATTTCGACATAATGTTATAGCCCGCCAAGCGCGTCGCGCGCCTAGCTATGATAAGAGCCTTGCAGATGATAACGGAGATTTTTGATAATTGCGTGCGTTCTGGCGGCGATCTCGCTGGAGTATTCGAGTACGACGGGGAAGTCGGCTACTTCTACCTTTACGAAACAGATAAGAAAATCATCGATGCAATTCACATCGTGACAGGCCATAATGACTTTAACGAATCGGAGATCTCCATCCGCTGGAATGCGGACGAGGACATGGTTGCGCTTTACATACGCAGCAGAATTTGGGCGATATTTGACACGCTTTGCAAACAGAAACACGGTGGCAATTATCGAAATGCAGCGGCGCCAACGGTTCCTGACGCAGTGATCCGACGATTCAACACATAGCCTCGCAAGAATGTTATACGCAGACAATCACCGCTCGTCTCAGAAACGGAAACAAAGCACGCTAAGCCGGTAGCATTGGTTTAGCTCTGCTGAACACTTGTGCACAATGTGATAGCCGGCCAACTACGCCGTGTATTCGCAGGTTTCAATGTCATAGCTCGCCAAACTGCCCGCCTGTCTCCTTGTCTCGCGCCCCCTGTCTCCCGAGACACACGCTCGCGAGACATGGGAGACAGGCCCGGACGTGAGCTGTTGCGGTGTTCTGCTCGGACTGTTTTACGTCCGCTCTTGTCTGGCTTTCACCCGCCTTTTCCCGCTCGTTCACCACCTTGGGTCCGACTTCATCCCCTCCACAAGCCCCGCACCACCATTACGCACTTTACGGAACGCATCCAACACGGCCGCCGACACGCCTTCGTCCAACATCACTGCAACCGTTACCGCCGCGCTTACCTTCCGCACGCACGGAACGTATCCAATACTGCACCAGGTCCCGTCTTCGCCCGACTTCATCGCCTCCGCGACCGCCGCGATCGCGTCGAGCGAGCCGCCAGGCGGCGTAGAGACGCCCCTCGATAACCTATTCGTCCTCGTCGCTCCCGGTTTGCTCGTCGTCCGCTTCCATCGCCAATTCGCCTTGCGCTTCGCCTTCTTCTTTGCGTTTCTTGCGCTCGCGACGCTGCGTTTCTTTTGCCTGAATCTCGCGCGCTTCGCTCGGTTTTTCTTTCAGGAACCGCTCGCGATGTTCCTTCGCGTCCGGCTCGTCGATCAAGAATTCAGGACCGATTTCATCCTGCAGGCGCAATTCCCACGCATACGCTTTGGCCGGGTGGTAT
>CAZETM010001640.1:0-1778 GCA_964514885.1 uncultured Polyangium sp.
GGGGAACTGCGCATAATGGCACGGAGCCTGCTCGAAACCTTGCATTCGCAAAGCGATCCCAGCGATGTTGTGTACGGAGACCCGTCCACCAAGCCGTGGAACCCGGTCCAGCGATTGATCGACCTCAGAGCAGGTATCGTCGAATCCCTCACGAGGGATCGATGGGTCGCGGCGCAGCCATCCCAGGGTAGCGGAGCAGGAATTCGCTTGACGCACGGACGGAAGCTCGGCACGGTTGCTCGCAGGAGAGCTTCCATGCCCAAGCAACCTATCAACGTACCAGTTGACATCGATCAACTCACACTCGAACAGCTCGAGGAGCGCGTCACCAAGACCGTCGAGCACATCGAGGCGATCAAAGCACTATGGCCGGGACTCGTGCGGCTCGAGGAGCAACAGCGCAGGAAGAGTGTCGGCCGCACGCTCGGCGTTTTGGGTCCGCCGCTGGGCAAGCTGTTTGCCCTACTCCGTGAGAACCGCCCCAAGGGCGATTCGCTCGTGAAGGCGTTCGATGTGCTTGGCGACCGAGATGATGGCAACGATCCCGAGACGTTCGAGGCGGAGTTACTCGAGCGGCGTTTGCACCGGGCGCAGGCCGAGCAAAAGATCGCTGACATGCTCGAGGAGTTGGCGCGGCATATCGATGACGACGTCCTTTCGACGGGCGAGGCAGTAATTGGCCCGGGCCTTGCGGCATTGGATCTGGCAAGGACCATTGCGCGGCAAAACGAGACGCATCGAGCGACACTGGCGCCGGTATTGGATGAGTTCCGGGCGATGACGAAGAATGCAAGGAAAGGGAAGAAGGGGCCAACGGAGTGAAGGAACAGTGCGAAATGGTGCGTCGCACCGCTGCATTCATTCTCGTCATGACCGCTGGTTGCGGTGCCAGCGTCGACGTCGAACCTTCCGGCTCAGATGGTGGTCCGCCGCTTCCCGCAAGCTGCTCCGAGGCACAAGGTACATGCGCTTCCGCGGATCTGCCGTGTGATCCGGGCGCGACGTGGGTGGACCCCACCAAATTCTCATGCGGCGATCCTGGCCTGGCATGTTGCATTCCGCTGCCTCAACCTAAAACATGCACACTGGCGCAATTCGTCGTACTCGATGGGGGCACCGTCACAATCGAAGGGGACACGACGAACGTGCCGGATGAGTATTCAGCGATCGATTGCGAGAGCTTTCAGACCTCAGCGGGCTTCAATCAGGGTCAGCTCTACTATCGCTTCCAGGGCAAGGCCGGGGCAACGTATTCGTTCGCGCTCAAGACATCGTTTTATGGCTTCCTCTACGTATTCCCACGCGCCGTCGGCTGTACCGAGCAGGCCATCCAGGTCGCCTGTAGCAGCAAAGGCGCGACAGGGATGGTATCCAGCATCGTGAACCCGGGGAGCACTGGGATGTCCTCGTTCACGCCTCTCGAAGCCCAGGAATATGTAATCGTCGTCGACGGAGACACGAGCACGGGACCGTTCACGTTGGTCGTCTCCGAGTCGTGAGAGCATGGATGGCAATTCATTCTCCGAACGTAGTAGAATTTTTCGATGAGCCTTCGAACGCACTTGTCGTCTCGGGCGATCGCACGAAAAAGCAACGCGGGCAAACCATTGGTTGACAGGCCCTCCGCGCTGGGCAAGAGTGCGTTTGCCCCTGGAGGTGTTTCGTGACGTTCGTTCCTGGCATCGGTCTGTCCGACTTTCGTCATTTTCGCGCGGCGGGGTACGGTTACGTCGACAAGACGGCCTTGATCCGGCAGGTTCTCGAGGACCCCTCCCAGG
>CAZETM010001641.1:0-1777 GCA_964514885.1 uncultured Polyangium sp.
CGACCAACGTGTGTGTCCAATAGTCGTCGGTGATTGTCTCGCCGAGCGCTTCGTCGAGGACTTTGGCGAAGGCGTCTTTGCTGACGTCTCGCAACCGGGCGAGGTCTTGCTCGAAGACCGTCTCGGAAGATCGGCTCCACGACAGAATCAGTGGGCGCAGAAATCGCGATCTGAGACTCGCTGTGCTGCTGCTTGAGAGCCACGCAAGATCTGGCGCCCCGCGGCGCACGAGCCCGTCATGGAGAGCGAGAGTGGCCCCGTTCTCGGTCGCGTCAAGGGTGCGCACGCTCCGCGTGCCGGCTGCGCCGCCCTTGACGCGACCTGCGAGCGAGGCCCGACGAGGCGGCGGATGACGGGCAAGAGGTGCCACCGGCGGGGACTCGGGGCTCGAGGTGGTGGCGGCCGAAAGCGCATCGTGGGAGAGCAGGGTGTCTTACGCCAGGACCCCCACACGATGCACATCAAGACTATCCTCAACGCCGTCGAAAAGCAGCCCTTCTTTGTCTACGGGAAGGCAACACTAAAGCGCACCGGCGACACGGCCGGGCTGTACGTTCGCATGCAGCCCCGAAAGGGGTCGAACCCCCACTGCAGCGGATGCGGCATCCAGCGCACGGCCTACGATCGCTCTGACGAGCGGACCTACCGGTACTTGCCGCTCTTCGCCACCATCGCAGTCTTCTTCGTCTACCGACCGCGCCGGTGCGACTGTCCGCGCTGCGGCGTCACGGTCGAGATGGTCCCCTGGGCCAAGGGCAAGAGCCCCATCACCCACTCGCTGGGCTGGTACCTCGCCAGCTGGGCGAAGGACCTCAGCTGGATGCAGGTCGCGCGCCGCTTCGACGTAAGCTGGGGCGTCGTCTTTAATGCCGTCAAAGTGGCCGTAAGATGGGGAATGAAGCACCGTTCGCTCGATGGCATTCACGCCATCGGCGTCGACGAGATCGCGCGCCGCAAGGGTCAACTCTACTTCACGCTCGTCTACCAGATCGACAACGGCTGTCGCCGCCTGCTGTGGATCGGCAAGGACCGCAAGGCAGCGACGTTCAACAAGTTCTTCAACATGATGGGCGAGCGCAGCAAGTCGATCGCATACGTCACGAGCGACATGTGGAAGGCGTACCTCTCGGTGATCAAGAAGCGGGCGCCGTGGGTCGTGCATGTGCTCGACCGCTTCCACGTCGTGAAGCTCTCGACCGAAGCGGTCGACGAGACCCGACGCGAAGAAGTGAAGGCGCTCCGCGCTCAGGGGAAGGAGCCCGTCCTCAAAGATTCACGTTGGCTGTTCCTGAGGAACCAAGTCAACCTGACCCCGAGCCAGTCTCCTGTCCTGAAGGAGCTCCTCAAGCTGAACCTCCGTACCGTGAAGGCCTACCTGCTCAAGGAGATGCTGCACGGCTTCTGGGACAAGAAGACACCGAAGGCTGGGCTGACATTTCTGACCAACTGGTGCCACTCGGCGACCGCGTCGAGGCTCCCTGCGTTCAAGCGCCTAGCCACCACCCTCAAGCTGCACCAGAAACTTTTGCTCAACTGGTTTCAGGCAAAAGATGCCTTTGCAAAAGGCGCTACTGAAGGTCTCAACAATAAGTCGAAAGTGATCACCAGAAGATCGTATGGGTTCCGTACGTCTAAGGTTGCCCAAATTGCCTTGTTTCATGCACTCGGTAAGCTTCCCGAGCCCGATTGGGTCACCCACAGGTTCGGTTGACGAGGCTACAATTGGTGCGCAATGGTGGGCGCTGCGGGCGCCGGGCGTGAGGATGGGACCGAGTGA
>CAZETM010001642.1:0-1776 GCA_964514885.1 uncultured Polyangium sp.
CACCTTCACCCGCGCCAGCAAAGACTTGATTCACGCGTACCCAACAAGATGTCGGTTCTTTGGCATGCCGCGCGGTGTCGTTGTCCCAATGAAACCGCAATCGAACACATCCGATCTCTGCGCCTGGTGGACCGCCGACATGAATCTCCTTGCCGTGCATGCTCGGTTCTGCCGTGACAAACGCCGTCTGCGAGCCCAAAATCCGCGGCTTGGGCGTCAACCGTGCTGGCCGAAAACGTGAATCGGCAACGTGACCACCTTTTCCGCACCGTGCGCATTCCATTTTGGCCGTGTACGGCACGTTTGAAAGCGACGCCGTGGCCGACGCCGCTGGACGCAATACGCCAGATTGCTCGCCGCGAATATCGAGGCTTGTCACCAGGTATTCACCGTCATACCGCGGTTCTACATGGTCAAACTCGAAGATGCTTCCCGCTCCAAGCACACGACAAAACGTCTCAGCGACCGCATAGCTGGCTTCTACCTGGAGCCGATCGATCCTCGAGCCGGCGAGGGGTTTGCCTACGTCGCGGCTTTCCGTGTAACCGCCTGGATATTCGTGCACGACAAGATCCCCCGCTGAAGCGCGCGAAGGCTCGGCGATGGATAGATCGAGTGCGGGCTGTTTCCAGTTGTAATCGACGGACGTCACTTTTCGTGGACGCAGGCGCCCGCCGAGGTGAATGGATTGGATCGAGCGTCCGGCGATATCGAGACCAAGTGGCAGCGGGGGATCGAGCTGGGTGCGGCCTGCATCTTGGTCGGAAAGTACAAGCAGACAAACCCCGTCGTCATTCTCGTAGTGAAACGAGATGCCTTCTTGCTCGAGCAACCGACAAACAAAGGCGAAATCGCTTTCGTCATATTGCACGCAGTAGCCACGTGTTGCAACATCGTCGATACGCGACGCATCCACAATGCGCCACGTATAAAACTCCTTCGCCGGAGTGAAATGAACACCGTCATGCACGTCCGTCGAATTCAGTGCCGCAATCGCGGGTACGAGTTCCGGATCGTTCTGAAGCACTGTATCGATGATATGCCGCGTGGTTTTTTCGAGGAAAACACGGCAGCGCGATCGATACATTGCCCGCGCGAAAGGCGGCTCGAGCACGATGCGATAAAGCATGCCGCTGGGTACTCGACCGAGTTCCAGCGCTTCGATCATGATGCCGTGCACAAGGCGGCGTCTGGGTTCGGTCAGCGTGTTGATACGAAGCGTGGCGCGTCGGCCGAGAAGTTCGTCGGGGTCGATCGTTGGGGTTGAATCGTGAGCAAGAACGACGAGGTCGTAACGGTACAAATTGGAGATAGCCTCGGTACCGCGGAACGAAACGACGCGCAAACGATGCCAAGGATTGGCAGCATTAGCTGCGTTTTCACAAGCGAAAAGAAAGTCATCTGTGGAAACCATAAACCACCTGTGCGTGTATGTTAAGCGAATCCCTCGCGTGTGGGGGCGTCATCGACGGCGATCATAAAGTACGCGCGGCGCGGCGGATGCAGGTGCGTTCACGGATGAAACCACGCTCGTTCGACGTGAAGGAGGCGGTGCGCTTCGTAATGGCGAGGCCGTTGGTGTTGGTTCGATGGGCGGCGGAGGTTTGTCTTTGTCCATTTGCATGAGGGAAGGCGTCGTGGGTGGTGCAGGGTTGACAATGGAAGGCGCTGCCAATGTGTTTAGCGTTTGCACCTTGGTTTGTCTGAATTGAATGAGCATGATGAATGCGCTGATGGCAGTGCCATTGCAGATGTTGAGCGCGCCGCCGCCGGTCT
>CAZETM010001643.1:0-1775 GCA_964514885.1 uncultured Polyangium sp.
GCTATCGCCTCGATCAGTGGCCGAATCTCCGCCGCCCGCAATTTGTACGCCGCACGGTTCGATATGAGCATCGTGCTCACGTCCGCCACCGTCTCCATCACTTCGAGATTGTTTTCCTCGAGCGTTTTTCCCGTCTCGACCACATCCACGATCAAGTCCGACAAACCTACCAGCGGCGCTAGCTCCACCGAGCCCGAAACTGGAATCACTTCCGCCTGAATGCCTTTTTTCGCAAAATGCGCCGCTGTTATCCGCGGATACTTCGTCGCCACTCGAGGTAAATCCGGCGGCGTTTTTCCTCGCGGACCCGCCACGGCCAATCGACACACGCCAATGCGCAAATCAAGCGGCGTGTACACGTCGCCTTTCTTTTCCAAAAGCGTATCGCGACCAGCTATCCCCAAATCCACGGCGCCATATTCGACATACGTCGGCACGTCGTCAGGTTTCAGAAAGACGTACCGATATCGCCCATCCGCCGAATCACGTACCAGCCGCCGATCCTCGGCAAGCAGCGGCGTCACATCAAGCCCCGCGCGCTCGAACAGCGGCGCGAGCACCTTCAATATGCGCCCTTTGGGCACCGCAATGGAAAGCGGCGGCGATTTCACCCCGCCTGCCCTTTGATACGCACCGTGTCCGCTCCAAGCGCCGCGAGCTTTCGCTCCATGAACTCGTAGCCGCGATCAAGGTGATACACGCGTAAAACTTCGGTCTCGCCTTCCGTCGCGAGCATCCCCGCAATCACGAGCGATGCGCTGGCTCGCAAATCGGTCGCCATGACTTTCGCACCCGATAGCGACAAACCTCCGTGCACGTGCGCCGTGTGTCCGTCGATATCGATCGATGCGCCCATCCGACGCAATTCCGGAACGTGCATGAAACGGTTCTCAAAGATTGTCTCGACAATCCTCGAGGTTCCCTTGGCCAAACACATGAGCACCATGAATTGAGCCTGCATGTCCGTGGGAAAACCAGGATGCGGAGCGGTAACAAAATCGACAGCTCGGAGCGGTTTGTCCGGGTCACGCCTGATGCGTACACAATCGCCTTCACGACCCACTTCCACACCGGTCGCGCGAAGTTTGGCGACAACGACTTCGAGCGCTTCGAGCGGCGCGCCTTCGAGGAGCACATCACCGCCGACCGCTGCTGCAGCAACCATGTACGTGCCCGCTTCGATACGGTCGGAGATGATCGCGTGATCGAACGGATCGAGGTCATCGCGGCCTTCGATGTGGATGACGTCGGTGCCTGCGCCATCGACACGAGCGCCCATCTTGTTGAGCACGCGTCCAAGCTCTTCGACTTCGGGCTCGCGCGCGCAGTTGACGAGCGTCGAGCGGCCTTTGGCGAGCGCGGCGGCCATCATGATGTTTTCGGTGCCCGTGACCGTGGGCATGTCGAAGACGACTTCGGCACCTTTGAGGCGCGGACACTCGGCGTGAATGTAGCCGCCAGCGAGCTTGATCGTGGCTCCGAGCGCTTCGAGACCTTTCAAGTGTTGGTCGACGGGACGCGAGCCGATTTGACAACCCCCGGGCAAACTCACCTTGGCGGTTCCGTAACGGGCGAGCAGTGGGCCGAGCACGAGAATGCTGGCGCGCATCTGTTTGACGAGATCGTACGGGGCTTCGGGGTTCGCTTTGCCGCCGCCTTTGACGCGAACGATGGGCGCATCGACGACGACTTCCCGGCCGAGAACTCGCAGCAGTTCACCAGTCGTTTCGATGTCGCGTAGGGCGGGAACGTTGCGGAGGATGCTCTCGCCTTCG
>CAZETM010001644.1:0-1773 GCA_964514885.1 uncultured Polyangium sp.
ATTCGGCATTGTATATTTTTGGTCCTACGAAGATGCCCCAGCTTGGGTGTCCGAGATGAACCCGATCACGCAGCAGCCCTACACGAGCGTCGCGGAATACCACGAAGTGCGCCGCTTGTCGCCGCAGGAGATTCAGCAACTACGACAGCAATACATCAGGGCCACGCAGTCGCAACCACCACCTGCGCCGGCCCCTGCACCGAGCCCGCAACCGCAGCCGGCGCTGAGCCCACAAGAACAGCGGGAGCAAGAGAAGAAGGCTCAGAAGTGCGCGAAGATCGCGGCGAAGATAGATGAAATCATCAACGCGAAGCGGGAAGCGACGCCCAACGGAGGCTTCCCGCAGGGCCGGAAGGGCATCGCGGAGCGCTGGCGCGAGTTTGCTCAGAACAAGGGTAAATGGGGAAGGAAGCCGGACGGTAGCCTGGGCGATAAGCCGAAGAACCACCTGGCCGAATATGAAAGGGCGCAAGGCGAGCTGATAGCGCAGTTGAAGGAATGGAAGACAACAGAGTGCGAAGAAAAGGAGTCGACTTTGCCTCGGAATGCTCGACAATACGCTGCTCAAAAGCCAGAGTTCGGCCCTGGGAAACCCCTCGACCCCGCACCCACTCCAATCTGGTCATCAGCGGTAGCCCCCGTCGTCAGCGCTCCCCAAGACAAGAAGCGCTCCAAGTGATAGGTTGCGTTTATTTCGGCCCATTTGCCAACACGGAGACAATTCATGATCGAAGTCCTGCTGAAGAAGTTCTGCAGATGGAATCGGTATCGGGCATGGTCGGATGGGAGCCTATGGTTGAGCCTCGACCGGTTCGAGCGTTTCTGGCCGGACGTTGGGCTGGCCCTCTCCAATGGCGAAGCGGTCAAATCCGCGGTGCGCGCGGCGCTCCGTACCAAATATGTTATGGACGCGGCGCACCGAGCAAGACGCGCCATCGATCCGGATGCGCCCGTCGATATGATTTACAGGAATCGCATCCAGACGCTCCCCAAAGGCTGTATCACCAATATCGCCGAGACAGCCGGGACGCCGGATGCCGAATGCGTCGCGAGATGGATGCTGGGGCCCCTGCATCGAGTCGTCAAGGGTTCGTCTGGCTCTTTGCACTGGAGCGCCATATTTTACCATTTATCGAAGGAAGAGCCGGACATGCTCGCGTCGCGTTATGGAGTCCCCAGCGACACATCTCGAAAAATCGTCGAGATCGCTGCGCGCCACAGGAGCGAGATCGATGCGATCAAAGAGCGGACCGAAGCAGCGGATCGAGAGCCCTTGTCGGGCTGGGATGCGGTCGCCTACGCCGACTACCGGCGAGAGACGCCCGAGGCGAGCCCTCTCATCGGGGTCCGCTTGTATCTGACCTGCATAAGCTTCGATCGGGCATGGGAGGAGGTCGTACGCTGCGAGGACCGGACTGACTCCCTGGTCCGTTGGGACCTCGAGTTTCGCGGAAAGCATGACCGTAAGATCCCCGACTATGACGCCATCATCCCCGAGGACGTGCGTGGCCCATGGTGAGGCGAACCGCGTAAGATCTACCTCCCAACCCCGCGAATACGCTGCTCAACAGCCGGAATCCAGCCCCGCAAAAGTCTTCCTCGTTATGGCCCTCGCTTTCGGGCGCTCACCACGCGGTCAACCGCGGGTCCGTTCTTCCAGGACGCAAACAACTGTTGAATCACGCCCCCTCCCGCCTCTCAGCGCCTTTTCCGCTGCCAAACCTCGACCGATGCCCATCAAAAAGTCCGAGCTTTACGCCTCCATCTGGAAAT
>CAZETM010001645.1:0-1771 GCA_964514885.1 uncultured Polyangium sp.
GAGATCCGTCGGGGTGTAGCTAAAAGCATGCGCCGGCTGGCCAGGGGGCGTGATGCTCGTGATGTTGCCATTGGCGTCATACGAGAACGCGATTTGCCGATTGTCAGGGAGCGTTTCGAGCGTCGGGCGTCCAGCGTTGTCGTGCTGGTAGCTCACGGTTCGTCCGAGCGCATCCATGACGCTATCGAGCCATCCTGCGGCGTTGTAGTTGAACGTCGTCGTCCGCGTCGCTTGCGTGATGGCTGCAAGGCGCCCGCGCGTATCGTACGCGTATTCGGTGGGCGCAAGGCCCGCGATGTTCACTTGGATAGGTTTGCCCTTGGCGTCTGTCTCGACGATTTGCTGGCGTCCGGCGGGGCTCGTGAGGATGCTCGACTTCGTGGCGGCTGTGTACACGCGCGTCGCGGTTTTCCCGTTGATCGTGACGGTATCGGTTTGCGTTTTGAGGGTGGTCAAGTCATTCGGATTGTCGAGCGTCGCCGTGCGGTTCGCGGTGGCCGCGAAGGTCAATCCCGAGGGCGTTTTGATGGTCGCGCTCTTGATGATCGGCGACTGCATACTGAACCGAGGATCCGGCCCTTCGACGATTGTGCGAATGGTTCCGTCTGGATCGGTGGTTTCCTTGGTGCCGTCGGTTTTGTGGAGGGAGACGGACACGTCGCCAGTGGGCATGGTATTCGTGCGTTTCGTGTCGCCCGTGCTGAGTTTTTCCACTTGGTACAGCGTGGACCGCCCGAGCGCCGACGATTTTGTTACCGTGTAATCGTCGTTGGTCCCGGTACGTGCAAGGTTCCACCCGCCACCTGCAGCGTTTTGATCGCTCGTCAGTCGCCCGCGGGTCGTGTACGCCATCGTCGAGGTGTAATTGCGCGGGTTTTTGAACGAGGTCATCAATCCATCGGCCGTATAGGTCATCTCCCACGTTTCGCCCGCCCAATTCGTGATGGAAGAAAGGTATCCATTTGCATCACGCGTGAATATGGTTTGCTGGCCATCGTGCGCGGTGATCGAAATGGGCTCGTTGTTCGCATCGCGCGCGATTGTCGTGACGTTGCCATCGGCATCAGTGACGGCGGTGAGATAACCGCTCGGGTTGTAGGTGAAATGGTGCAGCTCGGTATTGGTGATGGTCGAGAAGGTGCTGACGTGGTGGCCGATGAAGTCGAAGAGGTAGCGTTCGGAGCCGGATTTGGAGGCGATGACGGTTTGGCCGTCGGTCACGCCGGGGAAGGTGGGGGAGATTTTGCGAATGCGGGCATTACCGTAGTCCGCAACATAGACATTCCCGGCCGGATCGGAAGCTACGCCCTGTGCGCTATTCATTCTTGCCGCCCTGGCAAGGCCGCCGTCCCCAGTAAATCCAAACTCAAAACGCTTCCCCGCTATCGTATTCACAAAAAGTGACTTCCGACGGAATGGTATGCTGTGGCGATAGTGTGTCGAGAGGAAAAACACGCCACGTGCATCTCTGAAAATGCGATCAGGACATACATCCACTTGGGTTGCGATGCCGCTTTCAAGAATGGGAGGAATGGAGCCACCGCACGCACCAGTGCCTGCCACAGTTGTAATGATTCCGTCGACTGTGACCTTGCGGAGCCGGCCATTTGCAGATATGTACACATTGCCTTGCTCGTCGACACTCAATTCGCGAATACCGCCGAGCATTGCCGCCGTTGCGGGGCCGCCGTCTCCGGAGAATCCTGACTTACCATTTGTACCGCCCCGCTTTTCTTGAGGCCGTTCCGCGCCGTTTGTCCCGACATGTGTG
>CAZETM010001646.1:0-1770 GCA_964514885.1 uncultured Polyangium sp.
GGGTTCTCCCCAGTCACCGCTTTCCACAAGCCTTGCGTGACCGGCGTATCACCGAGCCAACGGCCGCGCGTCCACGTCACTGACTGCTGCGGGCCTTCATTCTCATACCGACCTTCTTCATTCTCGGGAGATCCCATCAAAAATTTGCCCGGTGGAATCCAGCGGAAACGCTGAACGACGCCGCGAATGGCCACATCCGCCCACAAACCAAAACGATCCCGCCCGGCGGCCATCCAACCGGGTTCGTCCCGGATACTCCAGGGCGCTAACGTAATCGTACAGCAATCGGTGCGCAGGAAAAGCTGCTCCTGGCCGTCCCACGCCAAGGACAAACCATTTTCCAACCGTTTTTGGACGACGCGCCCGGCTCGCTCGATATACACCCAAGGACGCGTCGCTTGCAGCCACGCCACCGGACTGCCGGGGCCATCGACGTACGAAGGCCACTCCGCACCGCGCTCATTGAGCGAAAACTCCAATTCGGTTCCCACTTGCCGAATGGCCCAAAAACGCAGCTCACCCGCTTCTTCGAGCCGCCCACGAATGGCCTGCACATCCACGCCCGGTGGAACTTCGCCTTCATCGAAAGAAGCCGCCCAGACCGTCCCGAGCGCCGGAACTTTTTCGTAAATGGCCGGCGGCATCGAAAGCAACAACTTTTTCTGAAACGAGGACAAAGCCTCCGCTGCCTTCGTTTCCGCTCCACCCGCCAGCGCCGTCGCCTCGAGCCGTTTTGCAAAACCCATTGCGTCCTGCAAATCGCCCGGAGGCGCGACATCGGACGTCAATGCATGCCAAACCAACGTCTCGCCACGCAGGATTTCTCGCGGAAGGTTTTCGTGCCAAACCCGAATCGTCTCGCTTAGTTTTTCCCGGTACGGATCGAGCGAGCGATCTGCAGCAAACGCTTGACGCCATTTCAATGATGCCTCGGGCTCCAAGAGCCACCCCGTCGCATCGGCATCTTGCACATCGGCGTGATTCCACACGTCCACTTCGGTCGAAGCATCCGCGAGCGCTGCCGGCAAAATTCGTCGAATGGCCCGCAACAAACCGGGTTGCAAAAGCGCCACGGGAGAAACCATTTTCAACAATCGATCCCGTCGCTCGGCCCATTCTTCGGTAACATCGCGCCGCAAACGCTCCCATGGCATAACACTCCACGTGTCCTTGAAAAACGGCGACCAACGCGACGAAGAACCCGGCACCAATGCAGTCATTCGCGCCCCGCGAGCCTGCAATCGTTTGCCCGTTCGCTCCCACGCATCGCGATCCAAATCGGATCCGTACATCCCCAAATCCCCAAGCACGAGAATGGGAGTATCGTTCGGCTCGGAAAAACCTTCGAGATAATCACCGCGGCGACGCATCGAGCGCAATTGCACGCGACGATCGAGCAATCGTCGCGTGACGCCGCTCTTGTCGCATAGTTTTCGCAATCGCTGCCACACCTCCATTTGATCGGCCCAGAATGGAACCAGCCGTGAACTTCGGTCGATCCAGACGGAAAAACGATTTGCCCATACCCGACGACTTTTTCGAGGAATCTCGCGAATCGTCTCCCCGCGTGAAATCCGCCGCAAATAAGCGCTCACATCCGGCTCGTGGCTGGGCACCGACGATTGCAATGTCTTTTGAAGCGCCGGCCAAAGACGCGACCATGGCGTGAGCGACGGCTGCCGAGGTATCGCCAAAAGAGAACGCCCCGGGCTGCGCAGATCCTCCGACGTCACCGTTTCCAAAGCTGTCGTACGTGGTTTTCCCGCCTGC
>CAZETM010001647.1:0-1768 GCA_964514885.1 uncultured Polyangium sp.
CAACGAAGTCAGGTGGATATCGGCGCGCATCAAAGCCCACGCGAATCGCATCGGCGTCGCGCTTGTGCTCGTGTCGCAGATCGCAAGGCCTCCCAAGGGCGATGAGTCGCGCGAGCCAACGAAGCACGACCTGAAAGAATCTGGCGACCTGTCCAACGCATCTGAGGCAATCGTGATGCTGTGGCGCGTCGACGAATCAGACGGCGCGGAGGTCACGTGCAAGCTGGCGAAATCCAAGATCGGGCAAGTGGGCGCGACGTGGAAGATCGGGCGCGACGAGAACGCGCACCTCAAAGAGATTCCCGGGTCGTACCGGTCCGCTGAACAGGCCTACCAGGAGCGTCGGGACAGGGCCCACCCTGCACCCAGCAGGAGCTTCCGATGACCTTAAAAACAGCCCAAGAGGTATGGGACAACCTCGCCGAATGCGACCGGGTCGAGCGACAGCAGTCACTATACGGCCCCTACGATCCACGTCTCGACGAGGTGATGGATGGGTGGCGTCCATCGACGCTAGGGCCCGCCCCACACACGCCGGAGCAGAGGATTGCAGACGCCGCGATTTACCGGCGCATCGCTGCGCTGATGACCGACGCGGATGGGGTAGCGAGCACGCTGGCGCTGGCGCGTGCACTCGATGCTGGGAACGAGGCGGAACAACTTTCAAACGATGGGGAATGACATGTCAAAAACTGGACGGCCGCGAACTGAGTCAATCCGAGGCGCTAACATCCACATCGGGGACGCATCACGCAGCGACCCCACGCTGGAAGACCTCCCCGGATGCGATGAGGTAGGCGGCGCTATCGGGTGCCATCGCTCAAACGTGAGCATCATCGCACGCGAAGCCGTCATGAGGCTCCAACTGCGTCTCGTGTCTGAGTGTGTTGCGCTGGCATTACCGACGTGGACGCAAGACGCGGCGGCCGACATTGTGGTATTCTTGATCGAGCAACGGATCGGGCTGAGTCTAATATACGGCGAGATCACGATCGATGATGTTCTAGACATGATGGACGACTCGCAAAGCGAGGGGGAAGCTGCGTGATCATCGTGACTGTCCCGATCAAGACGATCAGCGAGGCCAACACAACAGGCGCGTGGCGAACGAAGGCGCGTCGAGTGAAGGAGCAAAAGCGAGTGGTCGGGCTGGTCATGTCGCAGTTCGACCCAGCGCTGGTGAAGCTCCCCGCGGTCGTCAGGCTCACGCGGTGCAGCTTCGGCCAGCTCGATAGCGACAATTTGGCCAGTAGCTGCAAGGCAGCGCGCGATGCGGTCGCACAGTGGATTGGCATCGACGACGGGGACACGACTCGAGTCGTGTACCAGTACGCACAAGGGTACTCAGCACGCGGCACGTACTCGCTCACGGTCGAGGTGTTCGGTGGCTGTCGACTGGTCGAGACCATGGTGGGCGCACCATGACCACACAGCGAGATTCAGACGCCCGCGCGAGGCGGGACGGCACGAGAAACCTCTATAGCTGGCATTTGACAGGAATCCTCAATAACTGCGCGGTCCCCATGGATCGACTATTGGTTTTGCATCAACAATCGTCACCGCCGCTGACAATCTCGCGCGTATAGCGCCGAACGGGGGTTAGACATGGACATACGAGTGAGGCTGATAGAGAGAGACGCTCAGGTCCCGCGACGCGCATACGAATGGACCGACGAACAGCGCGCGAGCGCGGTGCCCGGCTCAACCGTGTGCATCGAGGGCTCGCCCACATATGACGCGGGGCGTCACTACGTGACGGGACAGATCG
>CAZETM010001648.1:0-1768 GCA_964514885.1 uncultured Polyangium sp.
CCGATAATGGATTCCACCGTATTGCGTCGTGAGGTCCGTTTGTTGGCTCCAATCGGTAAACTGAGGTCTGGAGGCAATCCCGCGACCACCATTGCCCCACCCATGCCATGGGTTTGAGCCAACAAACCAACAAAATCACGGTGTTCATTTTGAAGTTGATTGATCCTGGCGTCGATTCCCTCGATCTTGGATTCGACGTGACCGACTCGTGACGCGATTTGAGCCAGCCTTGCATCTAAATAGGCGAGGAGTTTGCGGTCAGAATCGTTCAGCGCGACTCGGCGACTTAGAATGTTCTCACGTTCGCTGGGTGTAAGTCGCTTTGGTCCCTTCCTCGAAATTAGATGGAAAACATGGACGAAGAGTGCATTGTACAGTTCTTGCGCTTGTTCGTCGTTTTTTGCGATTCCGCTATTCTGGAGTGATTGCTCGATCCCGACACGCACATCTTCCGGCTCTGCTTGCCCAGTGCTCCACCGCAGCGACGCGACGAGAGAGAAAAAATCGGACGTTCGAGACCTTTTCAAATAGGCCTGATACGAATTCCACGTGTTTTGAGGGAGTTTGTCGGGCTTGGTCCCATGCCGCAGTAGATGCCGAATTTCGGCGAGTGGCCGCAGGCAATTGGAGCGTGTGAATACTCCGGCAGCGATACTCTCCCACTCTTCGATGCCCTTCGTATGACTCGGCATTCGTGGCTTGCTCTCACGTGCGATCGAGGCTGTAGTTACGAAACAAAACCGCAAATTTGTGCCTGGGTTGTGTAGGCGATGCTCGACGAAATTGGCAACGGCCTCGCGTGCCTCGGGAGAATTGAGAGTGATGGTGCCTCCAAGGCGCTTGATCTGCTCCAAGACGCGCTGTTCCTCAACAACGCCATCGCGAAACGCGCCGGAGATCACATCGATGTCCTCGCCTCGCTCGAGTTCAAGCACTTGGTCGTCCTCAAGGCGCAGCCATCGCTCAATCGTAAGCGCGACTTGGTACACGTAGCCGCGAATCGTGCCCCAAGCGTCACGATCTCGATGAGGTGCAAAGCTCACCGACGCCCCCGGCGAAGAGGGCAGCCCAAGTGGGCAAAGCCCCTTGTCTGAGTGCTTCCGCCTTGAGAGACGGCCCGTGATGACCAGAAAAACATCGGGAAGTGCGGCTGCACGTAACCACGGATCACAGAACGTTGCAAGTCAGTTCGTCAACCCAACAACCGCTCGGTCCGAGATCACAACAGCAATCGTAAAAGCAAGCCGTCTAGGATTGCCCACGGTGTGAGCTTATCCCCAACTATGTCGCAAGCCGCAACGGCGATGCTTGCCCAAAGTGAGGAACTCGTCCCCGCACGCCGTCGCATCCGTTCCGGTGCTCGCGCGAGGACAGCGACAACCTGCGCCAATATCGCCCATCGAAATAAACTTGAAGCTTCACGTGCTCGTCCGTGGTTTTGGCGAACGGCGCCAATCCATAACAACACTTGTCCTTCCCGCCACTCGCATGCTTTCGTGCCCGCATGAAACCGCGCCCTCGAAAACGTCCTTTGGTCGGCGCTCGTTTGCATAGCGAGCTTGGCGTTGGCGGTCATATCGCTCGGCTACGTCACGACCGACGAGCACACCATTTTGCCCCGGCGCCACCTCCACCCTCACGGCTACCCCAGGTTTTCCCAGTTATATTTGGTCAGCAGGCGGACTAACCACCAACCCTATAACAGTTTCTGCTGCAGGCACTTATACAGTCACAGTGAGTGGCGCGGCCATCTGCTCGGTGACTGCCA
>CAZETM010001649.1:0-1766 GCA_964514885.1 uncultured Polyangium sp.
TGCATCCGTTCATGAAGCGCGATCTTCCCGCCGGCGGTCAACGCCTCGTGCAACATGCGGAAGGATACGTGGCCACGCTCGTGAGCGGCTCGATCATCGCGGAGAACGGTCGTTTGACGGGCCAAACTCCGGGCGGCCTCGTACGATTCGGTCGCGGTTGATTCTCGTTCGCTTCGACAAACGACGGGTAGCCGCAAGACCCAAACCCGCCACGATTACCGACATCCACACGCCTTCGTCGTCCCCAGCGGGGATACGACAACCACAACCTCGGGCGCCGCCTGGTGGCACGGCTGCGCTTTTGCCTGCGGGCGCTGGTGAGTCGGTACCGCCCGAATTCGGTTCGGTTCCTGAAATGGGTGCCCAATTGCCCGACACGATGAAGCTTGCCCAATAAAACGGATGCTGCGTGGCTGGTTTTTCGAGCAATTCGAGTTGCGCCGAGCGCATGGCTTCACTGCGCCCCAAACCTTTGCGAAACATATTGCCATAGAAAATCGTCATCAGGTCTCGGGTGGCTTCGTCGTCCACTTGCCACAAGCTCATGACCTGCGTATCTGCGCCGGCCAGCACGAGCGCGCGACGGAGCCCGCGTACGCCTTCGCGCGCCACACGACTGCCAATTCCGGTTTCACACGCGCTCAGCACGACCAGCTCGGTTCCGAAAAGATCGAGCGCCGAAGCTTCGTACGCTGTCAAAATGCCGTCATCCGTTTGTCCTTTACGAACATTGGCTCCGGCAAGAGCCAGCCCGGAAAGAAACATTGGATTGGGGACTTTTACCTGTTCTCCCCCAGATTGCTCCGGGGCGGCGGGGATCGTAGGCATTGACTTGGTTGGCACATCGAGTTCTAGGCCGCGGCTGCCTTTGGCGGCTTTTCCTGAATCGTCCAGGAAAAACCCATGCGTGGCGACGTGCAAAATCTTTGGCCCGGCAACCTTTTTGAGCGCCGTTTCGGTCGCTATGCGCTGCAGTCGAACTTGCGGCTCGGGCACGATTTTTCGAATGGCTTCGGCTTCTTCGGCCGTACCGGGCAACGGTGGGAACTTTGCCCGAGCGAGCACGGGCAATGTCCCTAGAGGCGCGTCGAGAAGCACAGTCGATCCCGATTCTCCGGGCGCGTTGTAATCGGGATTCGCCACGAGCATCGGCGTCCCACTTTTGAGATCGCGCTGGCCAATTCGTAGCAAATCTCGGCCGGTCGACAAATAGGTAATTCTGTACTTTTTCGCGAGGAACTCACCTTCGCGAGAGATCAACGCGCCAAAAGGCACGAGCGAGAGATCACCGTCGGGGGAGATGAGAAAATGCTTCACATCCGGCATGAGGTGCGTAAGTCGAAGGAAAACGATGTCGTGTAGTAGTGACAGCTCGCGAAAGAACTTGTTGTCCCCAGGATTCTGCATTCCTTTGCGTATTTTCGCGACTTTGTCCTCAATGATTGCCGCCGAAACGGGAAGCTGGAGATGCAAGATCTCACCATTGTGGCGCAAAATATAAACCATGAAGCGCGGAGTAGAATCCCGTTCGGATGCGGCACTGTAGAAATGTGAATTGTAGTGACGATATTGCACGAATTCGACGAGGGCGGCATCTTCTGGAATTCGTGCGGCCACGGATTCGACGGTGACGTTCTGTGTGGAACTGCGGTAAGGTGCGCTTTCGGCGCTCATTGCGGCATCGATGGCATCGGCCTCGCGAGATAGCTTGGCGGTTTCGACATTGAATTCCGCAACCGTTTGTCCGCGCGGTCCTCGCGTGTACA
>CAZETM010001650.1:0-1763 GCA_964514885.1 uncultured Polyangium sp.
CATCGTTCAGCGCGACTTCGTCCATATCGACGTTTGCATCTGCCGGCACCTCGCCTGTCGACGTTTTCCACAGGAATGAATTGCTATCCGGATCGAATGCGCCGGCACTCGCTTTGTAGCTTCGTCGCCCATGGGCATCGGTTGTAATCTCGACCTTTTGCACCTCGGCTTGACCCGTTTTCGGATCGTACATTGAGCGTTCACGCATGGTCGTCGTCGCCCCCGTGTCCGGATTGACGCTCGACTCGAACCGCTCCACAATGGTTTGCCCTGTGGCGTCGTCGACGACCGATTTCGTTTCGCTCGCAATGCTCACGCTCGGGGCCACCGCCACGACATTCATGATGATCAGCCGCCCGTACGTATTGGGAGGGCCATCCGGTCCCGCGCAATTCATCGCAAAAAGATCGCCCTCGCGGACCAGCCATTTGTCGGCACCGATTCGGGACGTCGTGCTGTGTTCGATTGCGCGGCTATAACCACGGTTGACACCCGACATGATGCCGCCGCCCGTGCCGGCTTCATTGCCTTCGACATGCGGAATGCGACTTGCAATCGTAAACGTTTCATACCCGCCAATCAGGTTCATGCTTTCGGTGTTTTGCGCAGAACTGAGCCGCGCAAAGATCATGTACGGCACGGCCACCATCGTGCCATTGAACGGCGTCCAGCAGACGTCGGGCATAATCGACACGACAATTGCTTGCGGACACGTACGCGCCCATTCGCCGCTCATGACGCACCTCCCATCGGTAACAATTGGCGCATCGCGAGGTGGATGCTTGCAACCGGCGCACCAAAAAGCGGAAATGAAACACGCCAGGTCAATTCCACTCTCATCGAGTCGGCGTCGATTAAAATCGTGTCCAGCCGTGCGGGGGAACCATGTCGAAAGCCCGAGGCGTGCACCAAACCCACCGCGACCAATTGGTTTGGCAATTGGAATCGAATCGTCGCCATTTCGGGATGCATACCCGTCAACGTCACTTCTTCGTCGCCGCGGAAAAAGCTATACGCACACAAATCCGGATGCGCTGCGCTCCAGTGCGCAATGCTGAAGTCATCCGGCAATCGCTGCGGCGTGTGCTTCTGCCATGCTTCATTGAAGCTTCCGGCGAATCCACGCCGCGGTTGCCACGCACGAGCAATGGCCCCAAAACCTTCCACGGGATACTCTTCGCCAAACCTTGGGGTGACGCCGTCCCCGCACAGGATTTGTGGGGCCAAAACTGTCTTCGACTTGTCGACGGCGGTCAGATCGATTTGTCCGATGCCAACGGGGTTGGATTCGTACCCCTCGCCGCCAAACGCGAGTTCATAGCGCAATGGCACCTGGCGCACGGGAACGATGGGTGACAATGACCAACCAAGCAATGGCGTATGCACCCAAGCGCGCGGTCCCGTGATGGTAACGCATTTGTAATGGTTTCCCACGCGCACACCTGTGTGCCAGGAGGGCAATGCTTTGCCCCCGGGCGCGAATGCAGTGCCGTTGACGATGATATCGGTGCAAGGCTTGAAGGGAACCACATCGTCTTCGAATCGCACGCTCGACGGTTTCTCTGGATCCCAATGGACAGGCGTCGTTCGGATCGGCGTCGGCGTTCGGCTGAATCGAACGAATGCATCCGGCACGATATCGAACGTCCCTTTGGCCACCACGGTCAACATGGGATCGCCGTCTTCATTTGTCGTGGGAAATGGGAGTGTCACCAATGGCGTCTTGTTTTCGATCTTCACGTGAATCTCCTAATTCTGATGCA
>CAZETM010001651.1:0-1763 GCA_964514885.1 uncultured Polyangium sp.
CCGCATTGCCGCTCGTTCTGCTCATCGTGCTCGTTGGCATCATGCCCCGAACCATTTCCGATCTCGTCGCCGCCACGGTTTCTCACATGGCGACGCTTTTTCCCGGGTGAATCAAATGGGCGAAAGCATTACGATGGACACGCGACGCCACCTCGAACACGTCATCGAGGAAATTGCGCACGTCCTGCCTTCACAAGGCCCCATCGATACCTTCATTCATCACAATACGCTGCACGGCTTCGAGCACTTGCCATTCGAGAAAGCCGTGATAGAAGCACAACGCGTCTGTGGCGGACGCGGGTATTTACCTCTCGAAGATTACCGGCAATTTTTCAGCAATGGCCGAATCAACAGCAAAGATCTCGAAGTCGCTTGTCAACAGCGCGAATGCGCGCCTCTTGATGAAACGGAATTGGCGGGCCCGACTCGTCCCCGGCTGCCCGAGCCTCCCGCAGGGTCCGCGCTCGAAGCATTGTTCGAGCATATGGAGAACGTCGCTGCCTGGGGTGGACCGGCTATTCCACTGGACAAGGATCTCGCTGCACGTGTACGCGCTGCCGTGCGTGGTCACGTCGATCAAAAACACACCATCGGTCCGGGTGGTGGAGTGGCCACGACCGAATTGGCGCGGCTGTGCCTCACGGTCGTCCACGATCTCGGTCCCGATTCTCTTCGACGTCGCGGCTTTGACGCCCTTTGTGCGCTGGAATCGGCGTTTGCACAGCCCGACACGAATGAATCGCTGATCGCAGCTCTTTCGGCCCGAGACCCTCGCCGAAAAATGAAAACTTTGTCGCAACGTATTCTAGAGCGGCACATCGGGCGGCTAGGCTCTGAAACGTGTCATCGCGATTTATTGCTGGCGCTGACGGGCGACGATATTCACGAGCAGATTCACCCACGAATCGTGCGCCTTACGATGGCGTTTCTCGACGAAGGTTTGGCGGCGTGGCACATTGCGGGACGCTCGCTCGGTTTTTACGACGCATTCCGAAAAATCGAAGAACATGATCTCTTCTTCGATCTCGAAGCATTGCCTGGAGCACAAGCCGCACTACGCGAATTGCCGCCTCTCGCGATTGATGCGATCATTCATAGCCTGGATAAGCTCGGCGTGCCTCACGAGCACTGGCATTCGTATTTGCAGCGAATTGCGACGGCATTACCAGGTTTGTCGGGAATGGTTTGCTGGCGAGCAGCGCATCCGGATTATCCCGCGCAACGCGCCCACCCCATTGACCTCATTCAGTTTATGGCAGTGAGGCTTTTCCACGAAGTCCTTTTCGTGCGGCAAGTATCGAGGCGCATCTTCGGACACGATGGCGACATCGAAAGCTTCCAGCATTACTTCGTGCATCAGCTCCCCGAATTGGTTGTCCGGCACGCGTTATACAACGGCGACCTGCCGGACTTCCTTGCGGAGCGGGCCCGAGCGCAACTCGAAGTGTCTGCCAGCGATGCGACCGCTGGAGATGAAATGGCCCTTCTGCGACTCGCGGACATGGTTTTTCATTACCAGGAAACAACGTCTCGCCAGACGTCCGAAAGCGATGAGGCGGTTGAATCTCCGGCGGATGCGGCGCTGCCCGTATGGCACACGGCGTACGAAATTCATTATCGTGATGCCATCCTGGAAGCCCTCGCAGAAAATAGCCGATCACCTTGGAAGAGGCGCGGGAAAAAGCGGGCGGATGCGCAATTCGTGTTTTGCATTGACGACCGCGAAGAGGCCATCCGACGGCATATCGAAGAGCTACATTCCG
>CAZETM010001652.1:0-1763 GCA_964514885.1 uncultured Polyangium sp.
GCGTCGATATGCGTCTTCAATTCATTCGCAATCGCTTTCAGGTCGACCGAAATGCCCACTCGCAGCGGCTTTTCGACCAATTCTCGATTGCGAAGCAATTGCTCGGCTGCCGATGCCATATGCAAGAGCTCATCCGCTTCGACGGGCGTATCTCCTGCCAAACCATACCCCTGCACGATGCTCGACCCGAAAATCCCTTCGAGCATGCTGCGCACGCCAAAAATGCTTTCGCGCAACGCCGTCTTGGCGACTTCGCGCTCCTGTCGCGGCCCCGCATCGTCCGCCAATTCGACCGCGTGCGTGACATCCTTGGCAGCCACGTCATCGATCACGCGCTGCGCATGCGCCCCTAATGCAGCAAAAAGTACCCGTACATCGCAATTCGCCGGCACTCCTTGGGGAAACAACGCAACCTCGAGCGCCGCTACCACTTCGGGCCCATGCACCTCAATCGCCGACGTAAGCGTTCTGGTAATGGCCATCCGATTCGCTACGGCTTTGGACACGTCCGACATGTGATTCCTCCTTTCGACCGCGCCCACGGTACACCATCGAATGCCGTGCAGACCACTTTTTGCGAACAAAAATGTGATCCGAAAGCGGTTTGAACTACTTTTGCGAAACGCTGAAGACGTTCTCAGCAGGTGGGATGGGTATTCGAGCCTCTCCGACGCGAACCAAACCACATCGAAGGGCGGTTGATCCTCGCGCAGAGCGATGAAAGGTGGTGGGAATGGGCGTGGGGAATGGGAAATGTGAGATTGGACAGGTGAGGAGCATGATTTGGCAGCAAACGTGGAGGTTACCGGTGGTTGAACGAGCGGAGGAGTGGAAGGGGTGCAAGGCGTGAATCGTACAATTGACGACCCGTGGCATATGTCTCGCGTCGCTGTGTCTCGTGAGCCAGGACCTCGCGTGACATGAGACAAGAATCTTCACGCTTCGAGCATTCAGGCTCTTGACAAGCGTCTTGCTTGTGAGGGTGGGGAGCGTCTTCGAAGGCGTATGGAGGACTCCGCATGCGTCGTGGGCGACTCACTTGCGAGTAGCGGACCACTGCACGTTGCAATCCGCGCAAGGCCTGCCGTGGTCTGACAGTGTGTCGATCGCGTTGAGTTTATCGTGCCACGACGAACCACACAGCACACCAGCGTGAGGCAATTTGTAGCGGAGCTGGATTGGGGATTGTGGAACGATGGCGCGCATCCGCTCGACTGATGCAAACGCAACACTGGCCTGCACTGCACAAATCGTGCACGGCGTCAAGTGTTTGTCACCATGTAAAGATGCGTGGCAAATTCTGGTGGTTTGCTGTAACTTGTGTTTCTTTTACAATTCATGCGCACAATTTTCTATCTTCGCCGCGACCCTTGAAAGGAGTCGTCATGAACGGAAGAAAAATTGGAACGCTTGGATGGATCGGCACAGTAGGTTTCGCTGCAGCTCTGTTCGCTGCTGGATGTGGACCAGACTACGTGCCTCCGCCGCTGGGCGTGAACAAGGTCACGTGTCGTTGCGACTGTCAAACCGGGAACTCGTTCCCCGAGTCCCCTGTGCAAACATTCTGCACCACCGCTAGTAACGATGATGAGGCCATGGCCGTGTGCAACAGCTACTGTGATTCTTTCGATTCGCAGAGTACAGTTTGCAATACTGAGAGCACCACGTTTGTCCCGCGGGGGTGCCCCAATGGCGTGCCAAGCGGTAAAGTTGTGTCGACTGGAGGGGACCCGGCGTCGACCGAGGTGACGATCGATCCCACC
>CAZETM010001653.1:0-1762 GCA_964514885.1 uncultured Polyangium sp.
CGTATGCATTAAAGTATGATGTGGTGGTGAACAAACAGGGCAAAGTGGTGCGGGTGGAGCTACACGATTCTGCGCTGGCGAACACGCCGATGGCCTCGTGTTTCGACCTGGTGCTCGGGGCGATGCGGGTGGACATGCAGGCGCTTCCGATGCGTTCGTCGCGGCCCGCGTCGGGAGGCGAGCGGATGATGCGTGAGGATCGCGCAGTGCTGGGTGATTCGGAATCGCAATCGCCGTTCTTGATCTTGCTCGGGCCGTTGGTAATCGAGGGGATTAGCTCGACGGTTATGCTGGACATCACGATGATGCTGCTTGCAGTGGTGGCAGTGGCCACGGATCCGGGGGATGACGATACGAAGCGGTATTGCGGCGCCAAGTATACAGAATGTTTGTCCACGCCGGTTTCGGACAAATGGGGCTCGCTGGCCGGACATACGGTTTGTATGTGGTGTGACGAGGTCTGCCGTAAAGCGGACGGCGTTTGGCCCCGATGGGTCAAGGCGGTGGGCAACCAGAAGCATTCGTGTGAATACTGGAGGAGGTAAAGCCGTGGCTACGGAAGCGGAAATTGACGACGACGATGATGATGATGCGGTTGAGGGCGACGTGGACTGGCCCAACGCCCTGAGTCGCGATTTCGCGATGGCACTCGATGCGACATGGCTCAAGACACGCTATAGCGATTTTTCGGAAGCCGTGCGCGAGCTCAGGGCCATGGAGGCTGCATTCGTTGCTCGTGCCGGCGATAGTGAAGTCGATATTCGCGAGATGCGTCAGGCAATTGCAGGGCAACTTCTGAAGCAAACCATCGAGAAGAACCAACCCTTCGAAGTGTGCGAAGCGTATTGGGATGATCTGCTGGCGATCGGTTTCATCTGCATCGAATTCAAGGTCAACAAAACCTGGTTCTTCGCCGATTGTTGTCGCCAGCATGGGCAGGTCGATCGCGGACTCGCCGTCCTCGAGTCGATGGTGGCGGAGTTGGAACAGATGCGGAGCGTGCCCGATGCGACGAAATCGCTCAAGCGGTATTGCCGCGACGAACTGGCAACTTTCGGCAAACTCCGCTCCAAGCTCGAAGCGCTTCGGGGGTGAGAGTATTGGCGGAAAGGCCGATAGCGAGGTTTGCATGGTTATCGACGACATCTTCAAAGACAAGAAGTACAAGGCGATGTTCAAAGCCTTCGGCCACGCGATGGACTGGACCACTGTGCGCAGTTTCCGGGTGGATTTCGCTTCGGCGGAGGAAGACTACCAGGCCATCTTGGCTCTGTTTCTAAAGAACGCAGGAACCGGCGAAGCCGCCGAGCTCGCGGCACTCGAATTCCGCAGACGCATCGCAGAGCTGATCGTCTCCTGTGCGAATGAGAAAAACCAACCCTTCGACGTCTGCCAGCGATGTTGGAACGACCTGTTGGCCCTTGGATTCTCCGACATCGACGTGCGGTGCATGTTTTCGCGGCGCTTCGTCGATTCCTGCCGTCAACACGGCCAAGTCGATATCGGTCTCGGCGTGCTCGATCCGCTGCTTGCCGAGCTGAAAGAAATGATGAGCGCCCCCGATGCGCCGAAACAGCTCAAAAAGTTCTGCAAGTACCAGCTCGAAAATTTGGGCAAACTCCGCACCGAGCTCGAAGCGCTTCGGGTGTGACGCTTACCTCGGGTCATCCCGAAGGCCCGACGACCGGCCATCGACATGCCCCCGACCATCCCGAAGGCCCGACGACCGGCCATCGACATGCCCCCGACCATCCCGAAGGCC
>CAZETM010001654.1:0-1759 GCA_964514885.1 uncultured Polyangium sp.
GCCTCGTCGCCGTACATTTCGCGTAACGATTTCATATCCGCAGCTTTGAGCTTTCCCGCGGCTTTGGGACGACGCTTCAACACTTCTTTCAAGAAGGCCTCCGTTTCGAGCGTCGCGAAATCCGATAACTTGTTTCCAGGCTCGTCAACTGCGTATTGCAGCCGTAATGAATCGAGCACCGCGGCACGAGAAGAATCGTCCGCCTTTTTGAATTCGATTAGTTTTGTTACCGCTGCTTCGGCTTGCTCGCGAGCGGGCGCCGTGGGAGATGCAATGGGAAGCGCCTCCATCTTCACGCCAAGTGGCGTCAAGGCTTCGTCCTTGAGGTGCGTGAGATATCTCCAATTATGCCACCACATCAGCGGCGAGTTGAGCACCGCGAGCAGCCATGTGTCGGCCGTGGGAATGAAGAATCCCTTGTCGTTCAGGAACAACCCGGAACGGTCCAGCGCGTACGAAGGGTGAAACTGGATTTCTTGGTAGACGATTTTTGGAGACTCGAGGAGTTGCCAAAATTCGATGCTGTCTTGCAGCTCGTACCATTTGTAATTTCCGGGCTTTCGTCCGGGCCACGTCTTGCCGCTCCAATCGTGCGGACGCGGTTCGAGCGAATCTTGGAATTGTTCCAGGTGTCGAAAAATAGCGGGGTAACGAGCGATATCAATGCCGCGTCGCGCGAAGATCAACCATGTTCCCCTCCATTCCATCGACCAACGTCCGACGTCTTGTCCTCGAACATACTTCTTCAGGATCTCCGCAGAACGAAAGTCGTCTTTGCAGAGTTGCTCTTTTTGCGCATTGTCAATCAAGAACGCTTCATTAAAACCAGTAAGGACGCCTCGATACGGCTTGACACCCGCATATTGCGTGAGCGGCACACCGACTTCGCGAATCTTGTTCATCAACGAATCGAGCTTCGGTGGCTCCAAACTCCACGACGCCGCGCCAAGTCGCGTCTGCGGCACGGCATATCGATGCCGGGCCACGTAATCGGGAATCTCGGTCGCTTGAAGTTCCTCGCGCGGAAACATCGTCACGTTGACCTCGTGCGCCGAACCTTCTTCCACACTCGGCGCCTGTTTCGTGAGCGTCAAAATGCACGGAAACGCATCCGCATCCGGGAAAATGGGTGCATGCCCAAAATCCACCAACGTCTCCAGCGTCGTCTCGGTTGCGAGCAGTTTGCGTAATGGCTCGGCATAACCACCGCGCAGCCATTTGTTCGCCACGATGAACCCGAGGCGTCCACCCGGCTTCAATACCGAAAGACCGCGCTCGAAGAAATACACGAACAGATCCGCCATGCCGTGATACGTCCGGTACACCGACTCGAGATGTTCCTTGAACTTTCCAAGCAGCTCTTGCCGTACATAGGGCGGATTGCCAATCACCACGTCGAATTGCTCACGCCATCGCGCATTGATCTCCGTTGCCTCGGGAACCGTAGGCAGATCGTAAATGGGGCGCTTTTGCTCGCCCGTCGTCCAATCGAACGCCAACGCATCGACCATGGGATCTTGGACGATGCTGTTGCCCCATTTGATGTTGCTGTCGAGATACGTGAGTTTCCGCCCGCGCTCCGCGGTCTTCAGCCATAACGACAGTTTGGTTATTTCGACCGACTCGGAATTTAAGTCGACACCAAACAAGTTGTTGTTGAGCACCGTCCTGGTCAGGTCAAAGATGGTCGCTTGCCCTTTGTTCAATTCGGCCAACAAACCATTCACGCGATCGTATTCACGCGAAAGCGTATCGAATG
>CAZETM010001655.1:0-1756 GCA_964514885.1 uncultured Polyangium sp.
TAAAGTCGGCCGTTACGAGGAATTCGGCGAACGCCGGATCGCGATTCGACATCGTTTTGCGGTCCGAGGTGCGATGGGCATAGACGTCATCGTCTGAATGGACGATCGGAGGCCGAACGCAAGGCTCGTACACCGTTGCGTTCGGATTGATCGCTCGGGCTTGATCGAACGTGATCCGTGAGATACACGCCGGAAGCGAACAGACGGATGTCAGACAGAGCAGGAGACGAAAAAAGAGGCGCAGGCAATGTGATTTCACGCGGTCAGGAAAACACGACCACGCAGGTGAGCACAAGCCAAAAGGGGCTCACGCTTGAATTGGCCACGTGGATCCATCTGCAGGACATCATTACGGTCAAAGCTCTGCGAACCGTTCCTTCGAGTATTTCGCACGCCAGCCGTTGCTGCCCATGTATCGATTGGCCAGTTCGCCACGGCCTTCTTGCACCAAGTCCACAATCTCGCCGCTTTCGGTGGTGAACGACAAGCGCAGCAGTCCCTGGTCGATCGCGCGCAGAAAAACCACGAGTGTTTCGTCCACGCAATCGGGGATGAGCACCTGCGGCGGTATTTGGCCGTCGAATGGAATGGCCGCGCGACGCCATCGTTTGGCCATCGGCGTTTGCGAATGCGGCAATCGTTGCAGATCGCAGCTTTGAATGGCCACGTCGCGTACGTGCCGTACGAGCAGTTCGCCAAGCTCTTCAACGGCGCGTCGAGGCATGGGGAGTTCGTCCTTGTTGCGGGCAAGTTCGGGCGTAGCGATGCCCCATTCGGTGGGAACGTCTGCAAAGTCGTCAATGAAGCGCTCTTTCGAGTACATCGCCCGCCACTCGCCGCTACCGATGTACCAGCCGGCCAATTCACCACCACCATGAACCAACATGTCCACGGTTTCTCCGCCATTCGTGGTGAATGACAGATGAAGGCGCTCCTGGCTGTCAATCTCATAGAGCACCGAGCACAGCGCCGTATCCACCGAATCGGGAATCAGCATACTCGCTGGAAACATACCGCCAGCGCTTGCCGCGGCAGCCCGCCAGCGCTTGCCGTCCGGTCCTTGATACTCCGGCCTACGTGTCAGGTCGATAGACCGAATGGTATAATCACGGCAGTGCTCCACGAGCCGTTGGCCAAATTCTTCGATAGCTTCATTCGTCATGTTACTTTGCCCACGGGGTCCTAACTGGTGCCACAACGCCAGCATCTTTGAGCGCCTGAATGGCCTTGACCACAGTGGCCTTGGCCATCTCGAGTTCCATTCCAGCCTCAACCAAGGCTTCTGTTTCAATCTTGGCGATGGCTTCCCACGTCAATGGCTTACCTGCCTCTGCGAATGCCTTATACCCTTTCATTTGTGCAGGGGTTAATTTTTCTTTGTGCTTGATGTTCAGTCGCTCAAGGTCTTTGTTGGGAATGGCGAGCGCCTTCTTCGGGTCGTAGCCCGGCGCTCCTTCGAATGCCCTTTTCGCGGGCACATGGTGCCCACCACCCGGTCCGCCGTAGGGCTCGAGCTTGGCCGGTTTCACCTGCGTTGTCGTTGACGTGACGACGGCCGGCTTGGCAGGCGCAGGTTTGGCCGGCGCCGCAGCGGCCGGTTTTGCAGGAGCTGGCGTCGGTTCAGCCGGTTTCGCTGCCGGAGTTGGCGCAGTCGATGCCGGAGCCGATGCCGGAGCCTGAGCCGAATCCGGATTTTTGACCGCCATCGAAACAAGCGGCTGCGCTTCATTCTCCCAATTGCAAAGGACGATGGCGA
>CAZETM010001656.1:0-1754 GCA_964514885.1 uncultured Polyangium sp.
CATCGTCGCTACGTCGCTCAGCGAAGTGTTCGACGCTGCGAGTTGAGGAGCGTTCGGTACACCTTCAACAACCCCCCGCGAGCAGCGAACGGTTGACCCGGTCCCAATCGGAAATCCCACACGGGCGATGGCACGTTACAAGATAACCTGCGAAAAGGTATCTTCGATGGCCCTACGACCCATTGAAAACTCGTCGCAGGTTTAGCCGAGCGCACTCCACACAACCTCGCCCCGCTTCGTACGATATCGTGCGTTCCGCTCCCGAAGGCGCCCCGCCCGTCCAAACGGCCTGGGAAACGACGATGTGATCGCTTCGCTCATTCGGGGGGCAACTCCCGGGCAACTCCGGTGTCACATCGGTGCACGTGTTTACGAACTCTTTCAGTTGACGAAGTAACTCTTCTTCCGTGAGCGTCTTTTGGATCCGCATCGCCTCCGCAATGACGCTCGCTTGTTCCTGGGTGAGGTTGTCCGGACGAACGGCGGCCTGCATGTCTGCGACGACGGCGCAACGTTCAAAGTTCTCCTCGATGAGATCCGCTGCTTTCGACTTGCGCCCGCATCGCAAACTCCAGCGCCGCTCGACCCGCCGCCTTGTACACATCGACCCAGCGTTCGAGCATTTCCACTCGAATTCCGAATTTTGCCGCAATCTCGCGATTCGATCCTTCCCGCGCAAGCACTGCCAGCACGGCTTGTTCCATTTCCGGCGCTCGTGGAGTTGTCACAGTCGATAACGTTTTCGCTTCGATGCTCGGCCAATTCTGCGCCAATGGCAATCGAGCCGCCGGATCGCCCAATAAAACGTAACCTCGAAGATCATTGCGTAGCATGAATGCATGAGCCCGCCGCGGCGCATCGACCAGACGTTTTTCCTGCTCGACCTGATATCCCGCAAGAAGCTCGTCATTGACCTCGCGATATGCTCGCATGAGCGTATCGAGCGCCACACCTGCGCGATTCCCATTGGCCAGCACATTGAGCGCGCTGAAAATACGTGACGCTCGACTCGTACCATCCGCATCCGTAAACGCATAGCTCCATGCAAGGTCCAAATGCCCGAAAAAGGCGAGCGGCCCATTCGGGTTTTGCAGTGCCGCCTTCGGCAAAGCCGCAAGAAATGGTTTTTCGCCGTCCCGTGGCAAACTCTCCAGAACTCGCTCGACCGGTTCGTTGTATTGCCCAGGCTCACGTAATTGGCGCAACCACGAATGAAACGAGCTTTTCGCTGGCGTACCCGCCCCAAAACAAGCGACTGCAAACCAGATCCCACCAGGCAGAAATGGCTTGCCTTGGATCATGTATTCCGCTGTAAGCAAACTGTCGGCATGCATGCCTGTACCGATCTCCAGCGCTCCCTGAAGCAGTCGTTCGTCTCCAGCCTTTTTCCATCCGCCTCGAGGACGACCTGCGCCATGACAAACCGATACCAACACGGACGGCTTATCGATCTGGCACCGCTCGAGTAGATCATTCGCTCCGCGCACGTCTTCCCAAGGCTCGTTTACGTCGCCTGCAAATGGTTTGCGACTTTTGCGCCTCGCCAAATCGATGCACGGCATGACGAGATGCCTTTGGCCCTGCGCCGTTGCCTTCGTACCATCTCGTGCCACGAAAAACTCGAGCGCTGCTTTTTCGACAGCGTTGCTCGTCAGCTCAAATGGCGCTCTTTCCCAATCGACGACCTTTTGCGCGTATGCTCAGACCTCCTGATCTCTACCGACGGTCCAGCCGGCCTTCGTTGCCACGACTCG
>CAZETM010001657.1:0-1751 GCA_964514885.1 uncultured Polyangium sp.
TTCTTCGCGTTCTTCGCGGATTGGCTCAGCGACCGCATCTTCGTCATGCTCGGGCTTTCCGGCCCGCCGCCGCCCATGCCCATTCCAGGCATGCCCATTCCGGGGAATCCAGGCATCCCGCCACCGCCGCCCATTCCACCCATGCCGGCCATCGCATTGCGCATATTTTTCATTTGCGCCAATTGCTTCATGCCCGGGACCTTGCCCATCATCCCCATGTTCTGGCCAAGGTTCCCCATCATCTGCTTCATGAAGAGGAACTTCTGCACCAGCTCGGAAACAGCCTCGGCATTCGTGCCCGAGCCTTTCGCAATACGCTCGGCACGCTTGGGCTCGCGAACGAGCGCATACGGATCGAGCTTTTCCGCGCGCGTCATCGATTGAATCATCGCTTCGATGCGCACCAACTCGCGGTCGTCCAGGTTGATGTCCTTGGGCAAACCCCCGGGGAAAAAATTGCCCAGCGGGAGCTTGTCGACGAGATCCTTCAGCGATCCCATCTTCTGAATCATGCGCACTTGCTCGAGGAAGTCTTCGAGCGTGAAGTCGCCCTGTAGAAGTCGCTCGGCGTCCTTCTCGGCCTTCTTCTTGTCAATGACGCCTTCGAAGTCCTGCATGAGGCCAACGACGTCACCCATGCCGAGAATGCGGCTGGCCATGCCGTCCGCGCGGAACTCCTCGAACTTGTCCGTCGTTTCACCGATGCCGCTGAACAAGATCGGCGCGCCGGTGACTTCCTTGATGCTGATCGCGGCACCACCACGAGCATCGCCATCGAGCTTCGTGAGCACCACGCCGCTGATGCCCAAACGCTCGTGAAACGCGCGCGCCGTCTTCACCGAGTCCTGACCAATCATCGCGTCGACCACGAGGAAAATGTTCTCGGGCGCAACACGCGACTTGATCTGATCCAGCTCGAGCATGAGCTTCTCGTCGATCGCGAGACGTCCCGCAGTGTCGTAAATGATGACGTCTTTACCGAGCTTCTTCGCTTCGGCTTCGGCAGCAGCACAGATCTCGACCGGCGACTTACCCGCGATGTTGAAGACCGGCATCTTGATCGAATTGCCAAGCACCTTGAGCTGCTCGACAGCGGCAGGACGCTGCATGTCAGCCGCGACGAGCATGGGCTTTTTGCCTTTGCTCTCGATGTATTTGGCAAGTTTGGCGCAGGTGGTTGTCTTTCCAGACCCCTGCAAACCAACCATCATGATGCCCGTGGGCCTGCCCGATGCCCACGAGATGAGTTCGCCATCGTGGCGCATCATCGTTTCGAGTTCGTCGTGACAAATCTTCACGAAGTGGTCGCTCGCAGATACCTGGAGCGTCTCGCCCTCGTGCTTGATACGGGCGTCGAGCGTGCGGCCGACCGCCTTGTCTTTGACGCGGCTCAAGAACGCTTTGACGACCCCAAGCTCCACGTCTGCTTCGAGCAAGCTGAGGCGTACTTCGCGCAAAGCCGGTTCGATGTTGGATTCAGAGAGCTCGGTGAGACCCGCGAGTCGGTTGCGAGCCTGGCGGAAACCTCGGGTAAGCGTGTCGAACATACGGAGTCGCTCTTTAGCACGATGATGCGCGCTTCCGTATACCCCCGTAGGATCGTTTGCGTTTTCCTGGCCTGAACCTGCCTGTTCGGCCGGCCGCACGCGTCAATCACGCGTTCATCACGCGTCCCTCACGCGTCCCTCACGCGTCCCTCACGCGTCCCTCACGCGTCCCTCACGCGTTAAAACAGGGCGGTCACCCGGTCG
>CAZETM010001658.1:0-1749 GCA_964514885.1 uncultured Polyangium sp.
TGGAAGGCGTCCAGCTGCTGGGAGGTCGCAGCGCGGTCGGTCTCGCTGCGGGCCTCAAGATGACGGCTGCGCGCGTGGGAAATCGTCCTGGGCTTGCGGCTGCACGCGTGTTCGGAATCGCGTCCGACGGCGACATCATGGAGGGCATTTCGCACGAGGCATCCAGCCTTGCGGGGCACCTCGGTCTCGACAACTTGGTGTTCTTCTACGACGACAATCGCATCACGATCGACGGCAAGACCGACCTATCGATGAGCGAAGACGTCGCGCGTCGTTACGAAGCGTATGGCTGGTTTGTCCAGACGATCGATGGTCACGATCACGACGCGATTCGCGGAGCGCTCACGCGAGCGGTCGCGGAAGTTGGACGACCGTCGATGATTGTTGCGCGCACGATCATCGCGCATGGCTCGCCTGGCAAAGCGAACAGCTCGAAGGCGCATGGTGAGCCGCTTGGAGCGAAGGAAGTCGAAGCGACGAAGCGTGCGTTAGGTTGGCCGCTCGAGCCGACGTTCTTGGTGCCGGACGATGTTCGAGCGCTCTTTACGGCGCGAGCGGAGGAGGGACGCCAGGCGCGTAGTGCGTGGCAAGAAGCGGTGCGCGTGTACGAGAGCGAGGATGCGCCGGGTGCGGCGTTGTATCTGCAGCTTTTGCGTCGTGAGGTACCGGCGAACTTGTTTGCAGAGCTGCTTGCAGTGGCGCCGCGCAAGGATGCAGCGACGCGGCAGCATGCGGGCGTGATCGAGCAGAGGGCGGCGGCGCTCGTACCGTCGCTCGTTGGTGGCTCGGCGGACCTGAACCCCTCGACCAAGACGTTCATCGAGGGATCCTCGGCGATAGCGGCGGGCAAGTACGAAGGTCGCAATATTCATTTCGGCGTGCGCGAGCATGCGATGGGTTCCTTCGTCAATGGCCTGGCATTGACGGGCTCGTACCTTCCATTTGGCTCGACGTTCCTCGTGTTTAGCGATTACATGCGTCCGTCGATTCGTCTGGCGGCATTGTCGCACTTGCCGTCGGTATTCGTGTTTACGCACGATAGCGTGTTCCTGGGCGAGGACGGGCCGACGCATCAACCCATCGAGCATTTGTGGTCGCTGCGTATCATTCCGAATGTCGATGTCGTGCGTCCGGCCGATAGCCTTGAATGCGCCGCAGCGTGGACGCATGCGCTCACGCGTCGCAATGGTCCGACGGTGCTGGCATTGTCGCGTCAAAAGTTGCCTGAATTATCGCGCGCCGAAGGATTCGATCCCGAACTCATGCTGCGCGGTGGTTATGTGCTTTCGGAATCGAAGGGTGGGGCGCCTTCGGTCGTGCTCATTGCCACGGGTTCCGAAGTTGGATTGGCGGTCGAAGCGAAGAAGTTGCTCGAGAACGACGGCGAGCGGGTGCGTGTCGTATCGATGCCGTGTTTGGAACAATTCAAGCGGCAGGATCAAGCATATCGCGAGCACGTATTGCCGATGGGCGTCGCTCGAGTCGCCATTGAAGCGGGCGTGACTGCGCCGTGGTATTCGGTGGTTGGCGAGCGGGGCCTGGTCATTGGACGTGACGACTTTGGAGCATCGGCGCCCGACAAGGACTTGGCGAAAGCATTCGGTCTCGTGCCCGATGTCGTGGCGGCGAAGGTGCGGAGTATGCGACGGTAACCCCTGCAAAACTCCCCTCTCCGCAAGCGTTACGAAGTAACGCGATTCGCGGAGAGGGGCAGGGGGTGAGGCGTGAGCGTCACGGCGTTCCCGTGCA
>CAZETM010001659.1:0-1749 GCA_964514885.1 uncultured Polyangium sp.
ATCGATGGAGTCATCGGCCGTGCCATTGCAATCCTCATCGACACCATTGGCGCATAGTTCGGGCTTGGGCATGACTTGACCGACGCATTCGCCCCAACCCGTGCCCGTCGCATTGCAAGTCTGCGTGCCGGCCTTGCACGGTCCTACCGCCTCGGTACCGGGAGCGCCTTGGTAGCAGGCTTTGGTAACGCCGGGCGTGCATTTGCACGCTCCGTCCTGCAAAAGGTTCCATTCGCAACCGTTCAACGGGTTTTTGTCGCAATCGGCAAACGCCGCATCACACGCTCCCATCGAGCATGAGCCGTCGACGCACACGGGGGTCGAATTCGGCAGCTTCGCACACGCTTTGTTGCACTGTCCGCAATTGTTGACGTCGAGAGCGAGGTCGTAACAACTCGCGCTGCAGCAAGAAAGCCCAGGCATACACGGCTGCTGGCCCGAGCAGCCCGGGAAACACGAATTGCCGCCACAAATGGCGCCTTGCGGGCAATCAGTATCGGCAACGCATTCGACGCACGTTTTATTGGGGACGTCGCAAATTGGATTGATGCCACTGCATTCGACATCTTCGAGGCAGCCGCTTTCGCATTGCTTCGTCGTGGGATCGCAATATTCGCCCTGAGAGCACGCACCGGCGCCAGGCCAACAACCAACGCAAGCACCCGTGCTCGTATCGCAGATGGAGCCGGCGGGGTCATTGGTGCAGTCCGTGTTACTCACGCACCCCATCGGGCCGCCGCCCGCACCCGAGCTACTCGATGACGAACTCGTCGACATGGCACCGGCAGCGCCACCGGTACCGGCTTCTCCGCCGATACCGCCGCTGCCCGCTGCGTTGCCTCCATTGCCCCCAGCGCCACTCGGCTGAGGATTGGGTGAAGACGCCTCGCAACCGAAAGCAAGTGCTCCAGCAAGCCCAAGGGTAATCAAAACACGCGGACCCATGACGACCTCCTTCGTAAATAACAATGCTACACCGTCTGCAGCACGGTTGTCATCTAAAACCGGAGCAACAATCTGCACAGCCCGTCGTTCACTGCCCCACGATGTCGATGATGTGCACCGCCCCTGCCCCATCACCCACAACCATCGTTTTTCCGCCGGGCAAAAGCGCTGCACAATACAACGGCGAGCTGGCAGCAAGTGAGCTGACGCGGTTACCCGTGCGTAAATCCCAAATGGCGATTGTCGTGTCGTGCGAGGTCGAAATGACGTGATTGCCATCCGGCATCACCGCCACACCCAGTACCCAATCCGAATGGCCTTCGAGCGTACGCAACAATCGCCCGGTCGCCAATTCCCACACTCGCAGCGTGCGATCGAACGACGTCGAAATCGCGTATCGACCATCCGACGTCACTGCCACCGACCATACTGCAGACGTATGCCCTTGAAGCACACGCACCGTCTTGCCCGAGGTCCATTCCCATACTCGCAAAGAATGATCGAAGCTGCCCGAAATGACATGGCGGCCATCCGGCAAAAGCGCCAACGTACGAACGCGATCCGTATGCCCTTCGAGCGCACGAATGAGTTTTCCGGTAGCCACCTCCCAAACTCGTACCAGTTTGTCATGACAAGCCGTCATGGCCGTTTGACCATCCGGGGTGACCACCACCGCTCGGACTCGCGGCGCGCCGTGTTCGACGATTCGTAAAAGTGCACCGGTCTCCATATCCCAAATACGCACTTGACCGTCGTCGCCTGACGAAAGAATTGTTTTACCATCCGGCGTCACGGTCACCCCGA
>CAZETM010001660.1:0-1748 GCA_964514885.1 uncultured Polyangium sp.
TTCCCCACGACGTCGAGATACTCTTCAGCGCTTGTTTATCCTGGTGATACGCCCGCAAGGTTTTCGTCCCATTGCCGAATTTTTCGTCAGCGTATCGCCCGGCGTCGTCCACGTTGGTCAATTGCCAATACGGATCGCTCGTCGCCTTGTCCCGTACACCAATACGAAACCCGTGCGCATCGTAGTCGTACGTCACGCCAAACGCTTCCTGGCCAAGCGGCTGCGGGTAATCGATTGCATTGACCGCACCAACGTCGTTGTAACTCAACAACGCCGCAAATGCGTCATCGTTTACGCCAAGCTTGATGGACTCGGTTTGTCCCCGCGCATTGTACCCATACGTTTTCACGCCGTCTGGGCTCACCACCGAATGCAACCGGCCAATACCATGCGGCGCGGTATCCCAGGTCCACGAAGTCGTCCATACCTGTGCCCCAAGTTTGTCCGTGCGGGTTTCGACGCGACCGAGTGGGTCCGTCAAGGCGAGCGCGGGTCAATCAGGCGTGTAATCGGGTGGGTAGCCGAGTTCCTCCCATGTGGCTCCCATGGGGAGGAAGCCTCGCGCCTGCCAGTTCGCGAGAGCTTGCATCATTGTGTCCAGGTCCTCGGGCTCCGGGTATTGCCACACGGCCTCGGAGCGGAGCCATGCGGCGACGACACACCATTCTCGTCGATACACCGCGATGAAGGCCGCGTTGTGATAGCGACCGTGCGCAGGGCTCTCCAGCTCTTTGAACAACGCGGGAGGATCGGGGGGAGGCGCGTCCGGCCGGTACTCTTGGTGAAGGGCCCAGAACGCGTCCTCCTCCTTTTCAATGCGAGCTGCCTCCGGATCATCCGCGAGCCAGACGTTCCGGGCTCTTGCCTGCGCAACGCGCGCCATCGTGTCGGAAGCGTTCGCGGCGAGACGCACCGGATCATCTTTGTAATGGCGAGCGTCAAAAAGGGCATCGAAGGCGCCCCAGTAGTGCCTGTCGGCCGGATCGGCTCCCTCCGGGTAATCCGGGCATTCATGGCTCCACCTAACGTTCCAGCCGTCCGGGTCCTCCAGGACCTGGCGGGGCCAGGTCAGGTTTGGCTGCTTCTTTTCGAAGATGGGCAGGTACCGCTGCAACATGCAGCCCGCTGCCCGGATCTGGAGCTCCGGCGGAAGCCGGTACACGATCTGGAAGCAGATCGCCCTGCAGTCATCTGCGAGGCGATCTGGCATGGCGGTTGCTGCAGCCGCTTCCAGCCTGTCCAAAAGTTCCAGTCGTCGTGTATCCATGTGTCCTCTGCCTTTGATTACTAGGGAACTTAGCGCCCAATCATCACTTAAAACGGACTCGCGTCATCTCCTTTTGGAGGGCCTTGCCACTCGAATCGTCGCAACATTTACAACCCATAATGCTCGCGACAGATTTCCCTCCCCGTAGCACGTTCGTATGAAATCCTCCACGGTCCTCGCAGGGCCCGCCTGTGGCCTCGTCCTTCGACTTTCCTTTGCTCAGCCCCTTCCCCAGCGTATCGACAATCGTGCTGAACGCCTTGTTTTCGCTCTCGTCCTTGTAGTGGCTGATCCCCGGATCGTCACAGCGGATGATCTTTGGCTCCTTCTGCTCGCACGTCTCTCTCGGAGGAGGCGGTGGTGGTGGCGGTGGCGGCGGAGGAACTTGCGGCGTTGGCGCTGGCGGCGGCTGGGGTTGCGACGTCGGACCGGGTGAATTCGTGTTCTTGACGAAGATGTACACCGAGATTCCACCCACCGC
>CAZETM010001661.1:0-1743 GCA_964514885.1 uncultured Polyangium sp.
CCCGCCAAACGTGCCTGGCGCCCCCGTTTTGGCAGCTACGTGCGGGCCGTATCAACTGCCCGAAGGCGACGGGTGCATTCCCTTGCCACGCGCAGGACGACCTGGCCTGGCGGATTTGTATGAGCCGACGGCAAAGGTCTTCCGAGAACGTGGAGAACTCATCCCGCGGCGCCCGGAACGTCCCGTCGATGCCTCGGGGTATCGCTTTCCTCTCGCGGGGGACCCAAAACCCGTCGTGCTCGGAGGGCTCGATCTGCCCCCAGGCGCAGTTCCAGACGCCGAGCTTGGGCCATCAGCCGTGCTGCTCAGTGCCTCGAACGGAGACGAAGTTTTCGCCACGACGCTGGATGGTCAAGAAGGCCCAACAGAAGTCGGGTTTGTCGGGGACATGGTCGGAACGACCGTCGTGACGGTGCACATGGTGCGTGAAGGAGGACGTCTGCGACAGGTGTTGCTCGTGCATGGCTTGCTTGACCGTGCGAGCGATCGAGCCATCGTGGGTTCGTCCGTTGAAACCAGCGACGTGATCGGTTACGTGGGCAGTCTGCCCAACGGGCGCGATGCGCTGTACCTCGAAGCGAGGCAAGTGCGCGAAGGGACGAACCTCGCAGCGGTCGATTCGTCGAAGCTGCGTGACGACGCGACGAGCATTCCGTGCGACGTGCGAAACGTTTTACTTCACGGAGCCAGCTTGTAGCCGTGCCCGTAGACGGTGAGGATGTGGCTCGGTTTGTCCGGGGACTTCTCGATTTTTTTGCGCAGCTTGACGATGAAGTTGTCGACGGTGCGATTGGTGGGTGATCCGTCGAGCCCCCACACTTTTTGCAGGATCTCGTCGCGCGAAACGGGTTGTCCCACTCGTTCGTAAAGCAACCGAAGTAGCTCGACTTCGTAGAACGACAGCGGACTGCTCTTCGAACCGCGCGAGACGGTGTGGGTGGTCATGTTGATCTTCGCTTGACCGACCGTGAAGATCTCGGGCGTCGTTTCGGAAGCGCGAGCGGCCGTGGCCCTGCGGAAGATGGCGCGAATGCGCGCGATGAGTTCACCGACGCTGAAGGGCTTGGTGACGTAGTCGTCGGCGCCTGCATCGAGGCCGCGGATCTTGTCGACTTCTTGGCTGCGCGCCGTGAGCATGATGATCGGGACAAACGCGTCGAGGCGTCGGATTTCTTCGCAGACCTTGAAGCCGTTGGTGTCGGGAAGCATGAGGTCGAGGAGCACCGCGTCGGGTTTTTCCTGGCGCGCGAGCTGCACGCCACCGTTTCCGGTGTTCGCAGACACGACCAGAAATCCCTCGAATTCGAGAGCGTCCGTGAGTCCGAGGACGATGTGTGGCTCGTCTTCGATGATGAGGATTTTCTTCTTCGACGACACGCTAGCGGCGCGTTCTTATCACAAAAACGAACGGGGCCCGAAGTAGGCCCCGTTCTTGGGTTTGACAGCAAGCTCGAGCTTACTGATCAGGCGTGATCAGTTGCTGGAGTCACCGGAGCAGGTGATGAACAGCGTCGCGCCAGTTTGCGCTTCGCCTTTACCGACGAAGCGAATGAGGCGCTGCTCGTTGTCGGGGCACTTGGCAACGATCTCGGCATTACCCGTGCCGTTCGTCCCGTCGACGTAGCACCAGCCATCGACCACGTCGCCGTTGATCGCGGGCGCGGTGGCCGGGTCGTTCTGGCAAGCATCGCGCTCGGCACCCTGGGTCTGCGTAATCTCGCAGAAGCAGTCCCAACCAGCCTT
>CAZETM010001662.1:0-1743 GCA_964514885.1 uncultured Polyangium sp.
CGCGGTCATGGTCAAGGTCCCGAGCGCTGCGGCAACGTCTTCGGATGAAGCGAAGCGATGCTCGCGCTCACGAGCCATGCACTTTTTGACCAATTCTGCAACAGAAACAGGCAAATTCGGTCGCTTTACACAGGGATCAGGCGGTGGGTTCATCAATCGCGCTGCGGCGACCGCCATGATCGAATCGCCGCGCCAGGGCTGCACACCCGTGAACAACTCGTAGAGCATCGCGCCGAACGCGTAGATGTCCGCGCGCGCATCGATGTCTGCCAATCCCTGCACTTGCTCGGGGGCCATGTACGCGGGTGTGCCGATCGCCGTGCCAACTTGCGTGCGCGAAGCGTCCTCGACATGCGCACGTCCACGAGCGATGCCGAAGTCCATGATCACGACGCGGCCATCTTTGGCGATCATCACGTTGTCGGGCTTGAGGTCGCGATGCACGACGCCTGCTGCATGCGCGGCGGAGAGCCCCGCACAAATCGCGGTTGCGATGCCGACGACTTGGGGCACTGGCATCTGACCGAGCCGCGAGACCATCGCGGAGAGCGGTTCGCCCTCGATGTATTCCATCGTCAAAAACTTCGACGAGCCGTGCTCTCCGATGTCGAACACGCGTGCGACGTTCTTGTGCGTCACGCGCCGCGCGAGCTTCACTTCGCGACGAAATCGTTCGAGCATCCCCGACTCTTCGACGAACTCTGGGAGCAGCATTTTCAGCGCGATGACTTCGTCGAGTTCTTCGTCACAAGCGCGATACACGGTGCCCATACCGCCCGCTCCGAGCAGGCCGAGGAGCGTGTAGCGTCCGCCGATGCGATCGCTTGGCGAACTCGAAACGAGCAATCCCGTCGGAGCCTCACTGAGCGGCCCAGTGAATGTCGCTGATGCCTTGTTGTCGGTGACCGTCATGAAAAAGCACGTATCCGTAGACGAAACACGTTGGCGGTACGCGAGCAGTGCGCACGCTGGCGAGCGCAGCGTATACCATCTTCAGCGGTTCTACGTCGCTCGGTCATCGGCACGTTGTTGCGCCGTGACGTCGCCAATGTTCACTTGTCGTAGCGAGTGCTACGCTGCCCGCCCGATTGACAAGTGCGGGTCACCGTTCGCGCTCTCACGAAAAGTTGGTGAGTTGGCGGAGGCATTGCTCTTTAGGGCCCGTTACAATTATCGCGTAATGGATTGGGGGCGGGCTGGCGAAGGTTTGGCGTGTAGGGTGGTTGATATCAACACCCGCCACCGCCGTCGAAACAGACGCCGTATTGCGTAGCGCCGACGAAAACGGGCGTCGCCAAGAACTCACACGTTTCGAAGACGCCGCAATCCGCAGCGGTTTTGCACCACCGCAAACAACAGGGGCTCAAGAAGATATCGCCCGTGTTGATGCAATTGAATGCCGCTTGGCAATCTCCGGGATCGAGACACGCAGCGTAATTGGCTCCCGAGCCCACCGGCCCTTCGCAGGTCGGAATGCCATTCGGTTGCGGAAAACAATGTTCCGCCGCCGTACATACGAGTCCGGGGCTCAGCGGATTGCACGTTCCGCCACCGCCCGAACTGCTGGACGAGCTCGAGCTACTGGACGACGAGCTGCTCGCGCTTGACGAACTGGAACTGCTCGCGCTCGACGAGCTGGAACTGCTCGACGAGCTTGCGCCGCCTGAAGAACTGGAGCTGCTCGACGCACCCGAGCTGGTGGAAGAGCTCGCGCTGGTCGAAGTCGACGAACCGACCGAGCCA
>CAZETM010001663.1:0-1738 GCA_964514885.1 uncultured Polyangium sp.
ACAGCCCCGACAGCCCCGACAGCCTCTACAGCCTCTACGGCCCCGACAGCCCCGACAGCCTCTACAGCAACAGCCGTGCCTTCGCGCGGTGGTTTTGGTATTGGCATCAACGGCGGCACCAACGTGCTGACGCCCTATTTCGGAGCCCGTGCTGGGTTGCGGTTTTCTCGCGCTGATTTCTTTGAAGTCTATGTAGACTACTCGTACGGCGCCGCCATTTCTGCGTTTCCGTTTCACACCATCGGATTCGGGACGCGGACCTACTTTTTCACACGAGGTCGCATCGAACTGTATCACCAAGGTTTGCTTGCGGTGGGGCTTTCTTCTGGGGGAACTGCTGAAGTGCCGAACCGAGAGCTCGGCGAAAGGCTCCTGGGCGTATTCATGACGCAAGGCCTTGGGGTGGACCTTTCGATTTGGCGAGGGTTACACACGTCGCTTACGGTTTCGACGGGATATCCCGTATGGCTTCGACCAGAACTTGCATTGGGGTATAGGTTTTGATCATGCACCGCATTCTCTTTTCGGTTTTCGCCACGTTGACGCTATCGGCATGCAATGGCGACATGCGCGCGTATTTCGAACGCGACTTGGTGGACGTCGAGCAAGAAATCACCTACGTGACGGGTTCCAGCAATCCACGCCAAACCCTCGATCTGTATCTTCCGCGGGAAGTTACAAACTTTCCGGTCGTGGTCTTCGTTCATGGCGGATACTGGATCGCGCAAGACAAGGACTACTACAGTTCGATTGTCGGCCTTTATGGAAACGTTGGGTATGCGTTAGCGCGCCGAGGAATTGGCACGGCCGTCATCGACTATCGCTTGGTCCCCGATGTTTCATTTGACGAACAGTTTGCCGACGTAGCCAACGCCATCAAGTGGACGCAGACAAACCTCACGCAACGTGGAGGCGACACGAGTCGCATGGTCCTGATGGGGCATTCCGCCGGCGGGCATATCACGGCACTCGGTGCATGCGACTCGAAACGTTTGCAATCGGCAGGCGTCGATTTGACCAAGATTCGAGGGTTTGCGCCGTTGTCGCCCATTTTCGATCTGGAGGACATGGCTGCTGCTCCGTCTGAAGAGGACTTTAATGCGGTGGTGACCAAGCAAGTATTTGGTACGCAGCTAAAGGAATATTCGCCGCGTACCTATTTCACCCCATCCATCGCTCCGATGTTCGTGGTGATGGGAGAGCAGGACGAACCATTCCTCGTGCCACAAATTCCCAAATCGGTTGACGAGCTGAAGATGCTTGGGGCACCCGTCACGTTGCTCACGCTTCCGAATCATGCGCATTCGGACGTCGTGTTAAACTTCGATACGGATGCCGATATCCTGACCCCTGCCCTCGTCGACTTCATCACAACGGTGACGAAGTAGCCCGTCAATTCTCTATTCTGGCGGGGTTTGCTATTCATCGCGTCAATGGCACGGGCTGTCGAAACGCCGCGTTCGACAAGGGAATCGAATTGCAATTCGTGCCCAGGACGCGCTTCGTGTGCCGTGAGCGTCCACGATGCAGCGGAGAATGTAAAATCGTCCATCTTTTGCGCCGATTCTTTTGTTCCTACGGGCGCAGGTATGGTCCACTTCCGCCGCGACCGTGCCAGATACGTTTCGCGTTGCGTGGGCGTGAGGCAAGCAGGCTGTCCTTGTGTTTCTCGATGACGGCGAGTGATCTTCCCCCGATTTCGTGGACAGTCGGACTATGCCGCAAACGCTCTCGCTTG
>CAZETM010001664.1:0-1736 GCA_964514885.1 uncultured Polyangium sp.
AGACTTGGTTCACATCGCCTACCTGCGCGACGTAGCCGCTGAGGCGCGAGGCCGCGATCGCCCGCAGGGCTGCAGCGACATATCCGATTTCGGTGTTCGACACGCTTCCAACCATGACACCAAGGCCATCGTCCGTGCCTGGGATCGGCGTCGCGGAGACCTCGGGCGAGAAACCGACCAGGTTGCTCTCGTCGGCTGCCGGGATCGAGACGACCGGCGCCTGCGAGAGCAGATGATTCAACGTGCGCATGGCGTCTTCAGCGTACGGGTCACTCGCCCATCGCTGGGCGTTCTCGCTAGGGTTTGGCATCGCGCCGACGTATGCCGCGGGAAAGGCCGGATAACGCTGGTTGCGCCCGAGCGCCTCGAGGAAGTAAGCCGTCTGCGGGGGCAGTCCCAGATTTCCACTGGCCTTGGCACCATTGACAGGGTCGCTCTCGTCGCCAGACCGCGAGAGCTGATTGTGGAGGTACCAGAGCCCATCGTCGACGGCCACGCTCTGCATGACCACGAGCTGATTCGTCGTCGCAGCCGTCGGATTGGATGGGACATCGGCGTAGACATGAACCGGATAGCTGGCGACGATCGTCTGGCCGTTCGAGGTCACACGGATTTTCGCAACGAACGAGACGCTGGTTGCCTGGTTGGGGTACGTATACGAAGCCGACAGGTTATAGCGATTGGTGGTCGACGCCGACTGATCATAGGTCCCATTACCATCGAAGTCCCACTCGAACGTGTACGAGCCGTTGCCGCCCCGCGCGATCGCTTTGAAGGTCGTCGCGTGGCCATTGTAGGCAGGGTGCGGGAACGTTGGTTCGGTCGGCACCCAAGGAACGGGAACGACCTGGAGATTCTGCGCGAATGCGGTTCCGGAGATGCACAGGACGAAAAGCACCACCACGAGCCGCAACCGACGTTGCATCCAAGCCGGCTGCACGTCTACGGATGTCCGAAAGAACTTCTGGCAACTCATCTGTGCTTCCTAGGCTCAAGTTCGGGAACAGTGGTCGAGTCTGCCGTCAGTGCGGCTACATTGCAATGGTTTTCGTCCGGCATTCGTCGAAGATCGGGACCGTCGGCCGGCGCGAGCGAACGGCGCCTGGATCCAACGCAGTGTAGCAATCACTGGGGTCCCTCAGAAAGCCGACAAATCGTACGCTTAACTGGCGACAAACGGATCGCCGCCGCTTTGTTTGGCTTCTAACGACGCCTGGTGATCGCTTCGGCGCAGCGGCGCTCGATGACATCGAGCGCTGGAAGAACGACCCTCGCCTTGACAAAGCCTTGTCGCTTCCGCGGAGAGCTTGTCGGACGTTGTCTGAACCGCTTTTTGTGACCCGACAAGCCCTCGCCGGGCTCGCACAAGCCTTCATTACGGGCGCCCCAAGGCAATCCGCGTCACGTTTGAAGCTTGCCCAGTCGCGAAACAGACCGATTCCCGTGCCCGACAGACCCTCCACCACCCGCACCCAAGCTTCCCGAACACGCCGGGTGACCTTCAAACACACCCGACAAGCTTGGCAATCCGCCGACAAGCTCCGCGGCGAAAGAAAAATGCATACCGGATGAATTTTTCCACTTGGCCGAGCAACGGAGGGATTGAGCGGTCGATGATCAGGCCGCAGGAGGAAGCGATGAACAGCTCGAAGACATACAGTCGGCAAACGCTCGAAGAAACTCCCACGCGGGTGATTGCGTTTTTGCGCGGCGTGGGGACTTCGAGCGACATTCGC
>CAZETM010001665.1:0-1735 GCA_964514885.1 uncultured Polyangium sp.
CGCTTGCGCACCAAAGAGACTGCCAAACGTCGAAAGACCTTGTGCGCCCATTTGGAGCGTCCCGGCAAGCTGCTCACCGCCGAATTCCGTGAATACGCCCGTGCCTGCCGAGATTTGCGGGATGAGTTTGAAAAGACTGGCGTAGGTGAGGGCAATCCCGGAAGCGTACGAATGCAACATCGCCGTTTCCGACAAAGATTGCTGCATCTGCTCGGCGCTATTCGTGTATTCAAGTCCTGCGTAATGCGCATGGCGCTCTTCGATGACCGCGCGCGATCGGCGCAACCCCTCGAGCGTCTCCTTCGCTTCGTCGATTTGCCGCTGCCGCACGTTACGAATGCTCGTGAGCAAGTCGATTTCCTGCGTCGCGCGCAAGTTAGCTAGCGCTTCGCTGTCGCGTTTCTCCAGAATCGATAGCAGCGTATTGCCCATGGCAATGACGCTACTCGTAAACTCGACGGCTTTCGGCAGCAGCACCGAGACCCGATACAGCGGTAATGGCGCGGTCGCCTCGAGCAAGAGCTGGCCGAGATCCAGGGTCGCGGCCGCTGCACGCACGAGCAATCCTGGATCGATCGGTGGCTCGAACAACGGCAATTGCCGCACGTTGCCTTCGATATCCATGCAATGCCGAACCTTCCAAAGCCGATCCTCGACGGTATTCCACAAGCGAAGCATCGCGTCATTGGGCGGAACGCAGAAATACAGGCGCATGACGGGCGGCGGCTCCCGGCGCGTACATCGCACGTTCGGATTCGGCGGTGGAGGCACGATGCTTTCGATTTCCACCAGCGCATTGGAGAATGCGTCGATCGCCGGTTCCAATTCGATGTATGTTTTCGGCGCGACGTCGGTCGTTTTGACCATACGCGGACGCTCACCGAGGATGTTTTGCGCCAGAATGTAAAGCTGCGTCGCTTCGTTGATGGATTCAATCGTTTCCCGCCGGAACAAGCTATCCCCCCATTGGAGGAGGTTGTCGACGTACTTCATCACGACGTTTTTCTGGTACGCTAGCGGTCGCATGCGCGCAATCAAATGCGGGTTGAACGGCTTTTCGCGCCAAGCCGCGATTTGCGCCGCAAGGTCCTGCGTAATGGGCGAATCGAATTCCGCACCCAAAAGCTCCTCGATGACCTTTGCTTCCGGATTGGTGAGCGCGAGTTGCTCGAGTTGCGCTTGGATGGACGCGAGGTCGAGGTTTTCCCTGAATGGCCGCACGTACCAGAATCGTTCCGGGCCGGTTCCCGGGGCTCCGCCCGTCGGATCGAAGATGTACCGATACCAGCGGTCGGCATCCTCGAATCGGCTGTTCTGCGTCAAACGCGTCGCAATCAAGAACGGCGCGTGGAAGAAAACTTCCCAGTTGTATTGGCTGTAGGCGCCGCCAAACGAAAAATCGACGTTTTCGATTGGATAGGGTTTGGCCACGTTGTCGGTATTCGGCACATACTGGCCCTCGAATTCGTCGTGCACCATCGTTTGGAGCGGTGTCGTGCCTTGCAACGACCACCGAAGCAACCCGTCGATTCCGTCACGCGCCAGCGTGCGCGCATAGTCGCACACGTAGGGATGGTAGAACGTGTAAAACCGATAAGCGGCCCCTTTGAGCGCAACGGGCTGCTGCTCGTACTTTTGTTCCTCCGCGTATGAAATGACCTCCATATCCATTCCCGTCTTCGCGTCGTCTCCAATAGGCGCTGGCGAAATGGGCAGTATCTTGGTCGGGTCGACC
>CAZETM010001666.1:0-1734 GCA_964514885.1 uncultured Polyangium sp.
GGTATTTTGCAGACGGCTGTCTTTACCACCAGCAAACCGAGACCGGATTACGCGTAGTCGAGCCCGTAATGGCTGATCTGGAGCGACTTCTCGCCGAGAGCACCGTCACCGAGCACGCCGCCGAATTCTACCGCTATCAGCTCGACATCATGCAAAAGCGCGTCGACAAATTACGAGCCCAATTTAACCCCACCTCGACCTAATCCCGCTTTTTCTGATCGCACCCGTTGAAAAGGTGCCCTGCCCCTCTGCCTCGGCCGACGAGAAGACCACGCTGTCAAAAACGTGTCCCGGCGCTGTTAGAATGCCACGTCCGTCAACCCCCGTGCCATCCATAGGGGGGCCTTGCCGGGAAGCCCGTCAAATGCATTTTCCGGGAAGAATATGCCGCCTTCCGCGCCGATACGTAATTTGATCTGCTTTCCAAGATCGAATTGAACCCGGGCCGACGCATCGACTTCTTGGCCCAAGATTCGGGAATCCGGCAATTGATTACCATATGTGGTATTGTAACCGCCATTCTTGGTCGTGTTGTAGGGATCGACAACGTCGGCATTCGCACGGGCGAAGAGCCATCCGGCTCGCAAGTCCAAGGCCGGAATCGGACGCCACCGAATCGTGGGATGAATATACACGGCATTGGAAACGGCTCCCTGATTGATAAGATGTCGTGCGCCCGCTGGAACGACCGCCGAAAGACCTGGATCGGTCAAACGATCCACCGACCGTGCCGAAAGCATCGGCAAGTATTGATCGAACAGAATCAGGCCGACGTTGTAATCGGTGTTGAACGTGAATTGACGAAAACGCGTGTCTTGAACATTGTTGTCGCCGCCAGCGTATCCCACTTCGATTTTTGTGGTCGTGTGCGCTTCGTCATCATCGTAACGCAAACGCCACGCTCCTCCGAAACTGCTGATGATCGCCCCGTTTTCGTTGGTTTCTTCCTGATACGGTCGAGTTGTCCGGCCCTCGATCAATGCCATTTCCGTCTCGAATTGAATGGTCTTCGAGGCATGGGGATCCGTCAAGAAAAACCGTCCGTAGAGATCGGCGATACCGACGTGCACGCCTGGCGCTTCGGGATGTCCGGGATCGGTTCTATCCCATTGCTTGCGTTGCGACAAGAAAAACCCAACCTCGCCCCGCTCTGTCTTCGTGCGCATACCAGCGACCCAAGCCAAGGCGATATCGCCATCGATGAGCGATGCGTTGTCATCTCGAAATGGCATGTCCAGCGCCACGAAAACCGCCAAATTCCGAATCACGTTGGGCGCATGGGTGTGCAACAGCCACGGCTGCGAAAAAAGCGCAATACGCTCGACCAGACTGCCTTGGTAAGGATCGCCGAAGTCCGGGTCTCCCGCGCCGTCATTGGCCAAGAGCCCAAGCCCCCAGTTGAACGATTGTTGACCGATGAGAAGGCGACCCCACGACGTATCGAGTTGGACGTACGCTTTGCGGGGTAAAACAATGGCGCCTCCAAACGGCTCGTGCCGGGCCACGCGAAACGAATCTTCCCCGCGAACCAAACCAATGTTCGTATAGTCACCAGCAAACTGGCCGTTCAGTGCATCGATTTCGACTACCGCCGAAAGTCGAGGCGTGAATGCATAACGAGCGCCTACAATCAAGCGTGATTCGCCCCACGAGGAACGCCCGGTCGTTGTCCCGAACGAATCCAGGGAAAAATCCCGAAGACCCACGAAACGAAGGCGCTCTTGACCAAATACG
>CAZETM010001667.1:0-1729 GCA_964514885.1 uncultured Polyangium sp.
CGCCGATTGGACTAACGAATCAGCTCAGTGATTCGGGACGCTTGTCCGCGCCGTCGGGGGAGTTCGCAGTGCCTGACAACTTGGCGAGCCGCTCGGGGCAATTCGTTGCACCTCCACAAGGAATCCAAACGGGTGGAGGATTTAGCAATACGAGTGCAGGGCCTGGGGGCAAGAGCCGGGCGCCAATGTTTGCCGCAATCGGCATTCTCGTGATAGTTGGCATTGGCATAGCGGCGCTCGCGGGCAGCGCTTCGGGGCGGAAAGCGCCCGCATCTGGCGGAGAAGCCGCGCCCATTGCGCTGCCCACTGCAATGCAGGCAGCGACAGTGCCGCAAACGCCAACGGCGCCAAAAGATCCGGCTCCAGTGGCGACGGCATTGCCAACACCTCAGGCAACAGGCGCGCAACCGGCGACGACCCCGGTCACGGCGCCTACGCAATTGACCGAATCCGCGATGACTGGAACGGTGGCGACAACGACGGCAGGATCAACTTCACGCCCGAAAGCGCCCAGCACGAGCACGGACAATCCGACACCGCGAACCAGCTTGACGTCGAAAACGACTACGAAATCAACGACGCGTGACCTGGGTGGCCTGAATTGATGAACGGCCGAGTCTTCCTGTCTGGCCGAGGAGATACGAGCATGCGTTGTTTTTTTGTGAGTATTGCCATCATGGGTTTGTCGTTGTCGCTCGACGCGAATGCGGACGAACCCATTTCCGACAGAACCAAGCTCTACAACGAAGCCAAGGCAGCTCTCGCCGGTCGCCCCGCGGAAGCCTGCCAAAAATTCAAGGAAGTCATCAAGCTGGAAGAAGGAATGGGCGTACGGCTCGACCTTGGCGATTGTTACGTAAAGATTCGCAAATTTGCGAGCGCATTCGATCAATACGAGACGGTGGTTCGAAAGGGAATGCCCCTCGAAGGCGACAAACCAGACGAAAAAGAGCTGAAAGAGGCGCGCGTGAGTGCGGCAAGGGAGCGGATGCTAGCGCTCGAAGGTCGTATGCCCAAACTCACTGTCGTCGTTCCCACCGCGATCCAAGCCATTGAAGACGCGACAATCGTTCGAAATGGAATCCCTGTGGTGCGATCCTTTTGGGGCCAACCAAAAAATGTCGACATCGGCACACATCATATCGAAGTTACCGTGCCCGGCAGGGCGCCGTGGTCCGTGGACAAGGTCGTCGACCAAGAAGGCGCGGTTTTCGAGGTCAATATCGGCGTCCCAAACCTCGTCGAAATGCCACCCCCTCCTCCACCTCCACCACCACCTCCTCCGCCGCCGGCTCCGCTGCCACCACCTGCATCCTCTGGTGCACGAACCGCGGGCTTCGTTGGAATCGGTGTTGGCGCCTTGGGAATCGGTGTTGGCGCAATCCTCGGAGGGCTCGCCCTTTCCAAGAATACCGACAGCAAAGAGGACTGCACCGCAAACAATGTTTGTGGCGATACCGGGCAGACGCTGCGACAGGATGCGATCACCTACGGCAATGCATCGACCGCAGCATTCATCGCGGGCGGCGTTTTGGCAAGCGTGGGCGTGATTCTCGTCGCAACGTCCGGCAAAACCAAAGAAGCAAGCGGCAATGCCCCTCGAACAAGCCTTTTCCTGGGTCCGGGCAATCTAAGCGTTCGCGGAAGCTGGTAACGAGGCCCGGATGTCATGAAAAACCATCATGGCCTCGCGCTGCATTTATTCGTAATCGCCAGGCCCGGGCGTAGG
>CAZETM010001668.1:0-1723 GCA_964514885.1 uncultured Polyangium sp.
CCCCGTTCCCGCCCGCAAGCCCCGCGCCAACCGTGCACCAAAACTAACCCCCGGGGATTCTCCCTGCATCGCTTCGAAGTCCTCGTCGTCGCGCCAAACGACTCTTGCTGGGGCACCCGGCCAATGGCAGGCGGCCCTGGCCGAGATGACGCCGTACTTGCGCTGATATGGAAGAGCGGCCGGAAGACACTCCTCGGTCGAACCCGCTCTGACGCCCGACGCGGTGGGAAGCCGCCAAGGCAGATGCGCGAGAAGAAGCCCTCCGATGAGCGGCGGACCAGCACGCCCAAAATTCGATTTTCCGGGACGGCACCTCAAGGATCGTTCTTTATAGAACAAAACCACTCCTCACGTTTCTCGACAAGGAGTAACCGGTTATGAGCCAACTGACAACTTCGATCTTTGGGAAGGCAGCACTTCTCAGTCTTTGCCTCGTCGTTCCATCCGTCTACGCCCAAAAAACGGCTGATCTCTGGTTCGACGCGAAGGGATCCTTTCATGCCGATCTTTCGACCGAGGTAGCCCGGATACAGGCCGGTGAAACGCTGACCCTTCGCGTTTGGAATGAACACCAGGAGAAGAACATTTCAAGGAGCCTATTCCTCGACTGTGATGGGTGCGCCCAGTCCGTTTGGCCAATCGAAGGTGCCAGTCGCGCCGCACGAGAGTCCGCGTGGTCAAAGGAACTTGCGATTCCGGCATCTGGCGTCATTCTCAAGTTGCAAGAGGTTCTCGATGCCCAGTGGACTCGCGACGCCTCTCACCTCGGCGAAATTGCGATCACACCGCGCCCACCCAAGGAGACAAAAACCGATCTCCAAAGAGCCCAAGAGAGCTTGAAAGCATTTTCATATGACTTTTCGAAAGTCAAGACCAAGACCGTTTGTTCCTGGGTAACGGGCCGATGCGATCCAGAAGGCATTAATATCAACGGCGATAGTTCATCAACCATTGTCGTTTCGGATATACCGGCCGATCTTCAAAATCTGGAACTGGAAGCCACGGCCGGGGAGAGTTTCTCGGATCCCACGCTGAATTCGGCCTACTTGCGCTATGGCAAATGCACCAGTGGCCATCCCTCCAAGGTCCTCCTCAACCTCTACCTCCAGACCTGGTTCGTGCCCTCATACGGCGGTGCTTTCTTTGGCGCCTTCGGCTCGGAAGCTGCGGCCACGAGGGCCATCTCTGCGGCAAACGAATCTGATTGTTCCGCCGATGCTTCATCCGCGCTCCGGCTTCTCTTGAATGGCGCATCGCATGCCGTCACGCTGAATGTGACCCATGGAACCGAGACGAAAACCTTTCTCATCGATCTTCTCTATCAGCGCTGGTGGCTCGACATCGGGGCCTTCTACTCGCTGACCGGTCTCGTCGATGAATCTCTCGGAACGCATCCCTATCTCGACCACGAAGGCCACCCTGTCGCTGACAAAGTAACGTTATTCAAGAAGACCTCCGATCGCTACCAATCCGAAACGGGAATCATGTTCAGTTACTTCCCGGGCAATTACCCAAACATCGGCCTCGCATTCGGAACGGCCCAAAATGGGAACCGACTGCCCTCTTTTTACCTTGGACCAACCCTCCGTCTCCTCTCCCTTGGCAAGACCGCTGTCGTGACGTTCTCGTCCGGCATCGTGTTCCGCCAGCTAAGACGTTACGAGGGCATCGATTTCAGCCTCCCTTATGACAAAAGCGCCGCGCTACCTGAGGGCAATGTCGG
>CAZETM010001669.1:0-1721 GCA_964514885.1 uncultured Polyangium sp.
CGGAGCTTGGGGACAGCCGTTTTTCTTGGGATCTGGGTTGGTTTGTCCGGGTACCTTCGGACACGCATCTTTGGGGTCGAGGACTCCGTCGTGGTCGATGTCGTCGTCGGAGTCTGGTACCCATTCGGCGGAGAAAACAACGCGAACATCGGGTGATCCGAGCGCGCGAGTGAGGCCCGTGCCGACGCCGGCGCCGAAGTGGAAGACGCTGTTCATGTAACGACCGCCCACGAGCAGCTCGACGGACGGCGGAGGGACGGGGAAGGGCGCGGGCGAGACGACTGAAGCGCCGTAGATCTCGGGGCCGAGCACGACTTGATTGTTGAGCAGTCGCACGCCGGCGCTTGCGCCCCAGGTGATTTCCGAGCCTGCGGCGTTGCCCGCGAAGTCGTTGATTTGCCGGAACATGTAGCCAACATTTGCGGCGTACGTGAAGAGCGAGACGTCGCCAGCAATGGCCAAGCGTGGCGCGACGCGGATGGCACCGTCGCCGCTGTAAAGCCCGGGTTTGCCCGTGGCGAAGAAGAGCGCGGTGCCGACAGCGCCAGTGATCTTGTCGCCGTGTTGGCCGAAGAGTCGCACGTCGGCGGAAAGGCGCAGATCGCCGAGCGCGGGGCTCGTGGGAGCGCGCAAGGTGGCGCCGTCGTAGACGACATCTTCGCCGTCTTGGGAGAGGGCAAAGGGCAGGTTGATCGCGAGACGAACGCGTTGTCCGAGGATGACGGACGCGCCCATGTGGTTGAAGAATTGGTGGGTGATGAGCGTGCCGGCGCTGGTTCCGTCGTTTTCGTAAAGGACGAGCGGGTCGTGAGCCCAGTCCATGACGACACCGATGGTGGGTCGGGAGTCGCGGCGCATGTCGAGCGAGTCGAGAACGAACCACTCGCTGCCGCGTTCGGACGGGTTGAATCGTCCGACGGCGAAGCCTTGCTCCTGGGCCGAAGCGATGCTGTGGAGGAGGGTCGAGGCGAGGAGGATTGGGGCGAAAATAAGTCCGCGAGGCGGCATGCGAGAACGAGCTCCTGGGTGGAGCGGCGACGATAGCAGAGTATGTGCCAGACGAAAAAGAGATAAAAATCAGGATCGCAAGGGTGCGAGGGGGTTGGTTGCTCCGGGCACTCTGGCGAGCTGTTTGCTGCAATTCATGCGCGGCGCCGACGGTACAGGTTGGCGGGCCTCGACGCACGCAAACTTAGCGCGTACAAGCATACCATTCGTGCATATCGATTGACGCTGGTCTTGGGCCACCGTTTTTTTGCGATTGTGGGTATGTTCGCGAATTGGCACGTCCGTTGCTGAAGGCGCTCGTAGGCATTCACCTCTGGCCTGCGCCCGTAGGGGTTCGGCATCCATCGAGGGTACGAGATCATTATGAAACGACACGCTTGGATTCGCGTGCCAATGGCATTGCTGTCGCTTGCGCTTTTGCAAGGAAGCGCGGCTGCGCAGGAAGAGCAAACCGGCTTCGCGCTGAACCGATTCAATCCCGCGGAGCGCGGTAGCGAATGATTTACGCTCGATTCGCGGCGTGAATCTGCCCGTTGCATTCTATCAGAGCGGCGCAAATCAAGATAACGTCGAGTGATCGTTCATCGCGACTCGCGCCCCGAACGCTCACGACCAGTATCGTGTTTTTTTCTTCAATTACCCTTTACGTCTGGTCTTACATGCTCCAAGTATGCGCCCATGAGTCAACAACCGATGGTCCGTCGCGAAGCTCT
>CAZETM010001670.1:0-1721 GCA_964514885.1 uncultured Polyangium sp.
GCAATCTCGAGCGCCCTACGCGCTGAAAGTTGCCCCCGTACATATGCCAGATCTACGTAATCGGCAGGCACGATCGGAGACGGCACTGGCCTTGGTACGACAGGTTCGAGCGCTTTACCTCCACCCAGCGCCGTCACTACATCTGCCAAATGCTCCGCCTTGAAAACCTCGATTCCTTTTACACTGGCCGCTTCCGGGCCATTAAGCGCTGGCACGACGGCTCGCAAAACTCCTTGCGCCGCAGCACCTCGTAATGCCGGCAGCACCCCGCGCACCGGCCTGATTGCCCCCGTCAGCGACAATTCTCCGAGGAACGCAATATTCGACAGGACGTTCGGGGGCACTTTGCGTAGCGCCCCGAGCACCGCCATTGCAATGGCCAAGTCGAATCCGCTGCTGCTTTTGCGCAAATCCGCCGGAGCGAGATTCACGGTAATCACGTATTCGTCAAGAGCAACCCCAATCTGCGAAAGCGCCGCTCGCACTCGCACGCGGCTTTCGCGCACGGAAGCTTCCGCCAAACCCACCAAGTGAAATGCCGAAAGGCCGCGCCCCGAATCCACTTCGACACGCACCGGGTGCGCATCGAGTCCTACGAGAATATACGTTAACGCCGTCGCCTGCATGCCAAAACCTATATGCGACGATCGTGCCAACGGGGTTGCCCTCCAAATCCACGGGTTTTTCCGAGGTACACAGGGCCATAAAAGTGGCGGCCGCCATGGCGGACCCTGGCGGCCGCCAGAGACGCGAAACAAATCTGGCGGCCCGCCAGAGGCCAAGATTACAACTGGACAATTGAAGCGCCGATATCCACCCGAGCTGACATGTCGTTCGAACGCGGCTACGATGGTCGGGTCGACATGCATCCCAACGGTTACTTCGCGCTCGTACTGACGGCATCGTCTGCGGATTCGTTGCGCCAATCCTTCGCGACGCTCGCGCGCCCGATCGCGCACCATTGCACCGTTCGTTACGGAACGGACCAGCCCGCGGACCTGCCCCTTCCCTTCACTGCCGAAGACGTGGGGCTCAGGTTCACGTTGAAAGTCACGGGCTACGCGCGTTCGACGAACAATACGGTCGAAGCGGTAGTTGTGGCATTGGTTTTACCGAACGGAACATTGCTCGAACGAGGTTTTTCCGAAAACGCGATCCCACACGTCACGGTTGCGACGGATGGTATCGAAGAGCCAGCGCGGGCCAATGATCTTTTACAGGTAGGATTCGACCGAATCGACGGGCCTGTTCTCGAAGCGACGCTCGAGCATACCCGGTGGTCGAGTAAAGAGGAATTGGCTGCGAATGGCTGAGCTTGGCGAGTCGCCCATACGCAAGGCGCCGATAACGCAAACATCGCGTGACGAGCTTGTGTAGGGGTGTGCCGCAGAGGCTTGTGGCACCACCCTTGAAGGGGTCTCGGCCGTGTGCTACACGCTCGTCCCATTATGCCTGCTCCGTTGATGTCGGTCGTCATTCCTTTGCGCAATCGATCGGGCGTTCGCCTCGAAAACTGTCTGCGCAGCTTGCGCTGGCAACAAGGCGTGCCCAACGACGAAATCGAGATCCTCCTGAGCGACTTCGGCAGTGCTCCCGATCATCGCGAGGCGGTACAACAGGCGGCAAAAGCAGTTGGCGCGACGGTGCATTACACGCCAACGAGCGGCCTGTGGAACAGGTCGCGGGCCTTGAACATTGGAATCAAGCGGGCCAAAGGGAAA
>CAZETM010001671.1:0-1721 GCA_964514885.1 uncultured Polyangium sp.
ATCGTCCGGTCGGCGTGCCCGCCGCCTACGCGGACCACGCGCGCCTGATGTTCGATCTCCAGGTGCTGGCGCTCCAGGGCGATGTCACGCGCGTCATTACGTTCCAGCTCGCGCGCGAAACCAGCAACCGGACCTACCCCGAGATTGGCGTGTCCGATCCGCACCATCCGCTCTCGCATCACGGCAACGACCCGGAAAAGATCGCGCGCATGGCGAAGATTAATGCGTTCCATGTGTCGCTGTTCGCGGAGTTCCTCGGCAAGCTGAAGGCCACGCGGGAAGGAAATGGCACCTTGCTCGACCATTCGCTCTATCTCTACGGCAGCGGCATCGGCAATCCGAACATCCACGACCACTCGAACCTGCCGATCCTCGTCGCTGGCGGCAGTGCCATTGGGATGAAGGGCGGACGTCACCTCCAGTATGCGAAGCCGACCCCGCTGGCGAATCTCCACCTGACGCTGCTCGACAAAGTCGGCGTCCACCTCGACTCGTTCGCCGACAGCAAAGGCAAGGTGGACGGGTTGTTCGAGCCGCTGGCGATTTGATTCAAAGTTTGGTCGCTATGTCGCGCATTTTTTCGATATTGGTCCTTTCCTTCCTTCTCGCCTTTGTGGGTTGTTCCGACCGAAGCGATCGTTTTAATGGTTACCAATCGGCAAAGGGAGACTTGGGGGAGTTCATCGTTAGGTCCGCACCTAAATTCGGAGTGCGGGTGATTACGACCAACAGGCTACCGCCTGTTCCTGCAGAATGGCGTCATCGAGCAACCAGCGATGCGTTAGAAGTGATTGTGGAGGGCGACTGTTATCCTCAACTCCATGCATTCTTGACCAACGCGATCGGTCCATTGCAGGGCCATCCGACGCCAAACAGTCTCCAGACTACCGGAGGTCTGCAGGCGTATTACGGGACGAACGTTGGGGCTACGGTCGGTTGCAGTTGGGGCATTGTCGAGGCCGGTAAGAAATACACAAGTTTTGTCATCGTCGGTTACGGACAATCAGCCTCGGATCAAGCCAAGTATGCACAGTCGCTTCGCGAGGCTGTCGAAAAAGGAAACGATTCATTCACGGCATTGGATGCAGCGCGCTCCTCGGTACCCTACGTTTCAGAGTTCCTTCGTCTTTTTCCAAAAGCTGAAGTGCGTTACCGAAGTTTCACGGGAGGGCTGGGTTTCGACGTTAGTGTGGATTTATACGAGCGTTACGAGCTTACCATGCAACTGCCTGCTGCTTTTGACTCGTCGCGTAGCAAAGTCATCGACTATGGGGAGCCACGATTCACGCTCTGGGAGGCGGCCAGCGTGAAGCGGAACAAGAGCGGGATTGCAGAGACCACTCTTAATCCTGCTGGCGAGCGTCGCTTCGGTTCCGCAGACTGGCGGAAGATCGTAGAGGCTGGTGGCGATTTCGGTGCCATCGGATACGCCATGCTCACCAATCAGCCGGTGCAAGGTTTCAGGGGACGGGAGATTGCGAAGTAGCTATGAGACGATACGAGCGGCTCAACGCTGCGCTAGCGCCATGAACGTGAATGATTCTACGAAAGCGGTGCATGGTATTCCCTCTTCTCTCAACAGGGTATGGGGTCGGACGGTCACTGGTGCCTATCGTGTCTCGTTGCGTGTCATTACCCTCACTGCGTTTACCTTGTCCGCATTGACGGCTTCAGCCGCAGAGTCATCACTCGCCACCGCCGCCGAGAAATCAGATCGCGCC
>CAZETM010001672.1:0-1720 GCA_964514885.1 uncultured Polyangium sp.
CGTCGAATCCGTTCGAAATGCAAGATATTGTCTGTGGCGTAGGCCAAGTCTGTGATGGAGTAGGCAAGTGCGTGGGTTGCAACATTGCAAGTCAATGCGAAGGCACCGACGATTTTTGCAAGACACGCACGTGCATCAACCAACAATGCGGATACAGCTTCACGGCTGCGGGGACCGACGTGCCCAATGTTCAAACCGCGCAGGATTGCAAGGTGATCGAATGCGATGGAACTGGCAAAGTCATCACGTCCATTCTGCAAAGCGACGTGATCGTCGATGGCAACCAATGCACGAAAGACATGTGCAGTGTGCAAGGATTGCCGTCGAATCCGCCTGAAGTCTTTGGCGTTCCTTGCAATCAATCCGGCGGCTCCGTCTGTAATGGCGCGGGCGCGTGTAAAAAGGGAGTTGGCTTGACGTGTTCGGTCGGCACAGAATGCTTGAGCAGCTTCTGTGTCGACGGTTATTGCTGCAATAACGCGTGCAGCGGAGAATGCAAAGGGTGCAGCGCAACGCTTACCGGTGGCAGCAATGGCCAATGCTTGAACATCATCGCCAATACCGATCCCCAAGGTGAATGCCCCCAAGGCCTCTGCAATATGTTCGGTATGTGCGAGATCCCCTGACGTTGCTCGACTTTCGGTACGCATCGAATTCTTCCTCGGTGAACCGATCGCGATGCTCGCGGGGATCATCGTCGTCGCCTTTCTCAGCAATCTTCCCAATAACGTCTGGAAGATGGTCGCCGGCGCATGACGCTGTCGGGTACCGCGCCGAGTTCGATAAGCGCGTGCGGCCATCCTGATCACATAAAGGTTCCACAACCGCCTTCGATGCGATAGAGTGCGGCCATGGCAACTGCTCTGCGACTCATTACCATCCCCATTAGCCACTATTGCGAAAAAGCCCGCTGGGCGCTCGATTGGGCAGGCCTGGTCTATGTCGAAGAGGCGCACCTTCAGGTTTTTCACTACGTACCCGCCTGGAGGGCCGGAAGGAGCAGGACGGTGCCGGTCCTGGTTCATCCGGGCGGAGCGTTGACCGAATCAATGGCCATTCTTCATTGGGTCGATGCGCAGTTGCCGGTTGAACGGAAGCTTTTCCCGCGCGACCCCTTGGAGCTTGCCGAGGTCAATAAGCTTTGCGCCTGGTTCGACGCGGAGTTGGGCCCAACCGGACGGCTCTGGATGTACCATCATCTGCTCGACGAAGCCCCGGAGATCGCCCACAAATATGGCTGTACCGGCATTCCCGCGTGGCAACGGCGGCTTTTCGTACCGGCCTTTCCATGGGTCAGGGCTTTTCTGAAGCGGCTGATCGATACCCATCCGAAGGCCGCCTTGGACGCCAAAGCCCGCTTTGAACGCGTGATGGACGACGTGGCCGAGCGCATCTCGGACGGGCGAACGTACCTCGTGGGCGAAAATTTCAGCGCGGCCGATCTCACCTTTGCTTCGTTGTGCGCGCCGCTCCTAATGACTCCAGGCTATGGTGTGCCCCTGCCTTCGGTCGACGAACTGCCAACCCATTTCGCCCAGGTCGTGACAACGTGCCGAGCCCATCCCGCGGGCCGCTTTGCTCTGGATCTTTACGCAAGGCATCGGCGTTCTTGAACGTGAACGCTTGATTTTCCTATACTGCTGGTTGATTTTTGTGGTCTACGTCCATTACAGATCCATCCGTTGCAATCGGCGCTGACCCAGCACCGTCGCGCCAAGCA
>CAZETM010001673.1:0-1719 GCA_964514885.1 uncultured Polyangium sp.
TGGTGCTGGAATTGAAAGCTGCGCGCAAGAAAAAGCGGACGCTGAAGCAAGCGATGACCGAAGGGCACGAGCAATTCGCGAAGAACGATTACGCGGCGGAACTACGCGCAGCGGGCGTGCAAACGATACATTGCATGGTGGTGGGTTTCGACGGCAAGCGGGTCAAGGTGGAAGAGCCCAAGGTGCCAAGCGCGCTGCGCAAGGTCGGCGCGGCGGTGAAGAAGGCTGTGTCGAGGAAGCGAGGCTAAGCCTCAATCAAGTATCCGGCAAGAAGATGGCTGCGGCCTCGAACACGTACCAATGTTCGAGTTGTCGATTGGTACCATTGCCGATCGTCATCACTCTTTTACGTACATGCGCGGGACTTCTATGGCGTCGGGCCAATGACGAGGTATCGAACCTTCGGCGCGTCACTCGTCGCGGGTTGATTGTACCCTGCAATGTGTATTCTACCAATGCGATCGAGCGATATCGTGCCGTTCCACAAGAACATGTCCGCACCCAACATCGTGAATTCCGGGGCTTGATTAAGGTTTACTGCCGCCACGACAAGCGTGGCCGTGCTGCTGTCCGTGTCGTTGTCCCAGAAACAGTTCCCAGGGGCGAAGCATGTGGACTTGCGCGTGCCCAGTCGGTGAAACTTGCTGTATACGATCCGTACGTTTTCAGGCTGCTCCACAACGATCCCCAGAGGGCGAATCTCCTCGAAGTCGAAGGTGCAGGTCATGCCGGGGCTGGTGGGTTGTGGAGCGTTCGAACACGTATCTGTAGGGAGTACCTGAGGACTGTCGATGACGACGACCGGCCAGTTGTTCGCCGATTCGCGCCGGGTATAAACGAGTTCGAGTTTCTCGGGGTTTCCGGCAATCGAGCGCACCGCGGCGATATGGGGCACGCCGGTGGGATTGATAGCCGTCGGTTGTGAAACCGCAATGACGTGCATCTGGCTCTCGCCGCCGAGCCCGCCGGAATTGAGCGGAAGGGCCTGTTCCAAGGCCTGAGGTGGCGACTGCCAATGCAAGACAAAGCTCGACGCCACGACGGACCAAAAGGCAAAGTGGGCATCTCCTCCTTGCGAAGTTGCAACCGCAATGGATGCCGATGTTTTGATGCCAAATGGATTGATGGACCAGGAAAGCGCATTGACATCAAAAAACCCGTACTCGGCATTTTCTGCGTCCGTTCTGACCCCCGCGTGCAAAAAGCCGGCTCCATCACGAGCAAGTCCACGGGCCGTCGCATGATGTTTCCCGCCTATCGGATGCCCACCGTTCCAGACGCCCATTTCACGTCGAAATAGGGTGACTCCAAACCCACCGTCATCGACGAGCGCATAAGAGTCGCTGTCCTTGCCAACCACCATGCCTCCGCTTGCAATGGCAAAAGGCGTTTGCTCGACCATCCAGTCGTTTGGACCGATTCGCGAGGCATGAAAGCCATTAAAACCGCCAACAGCTTCGGAAAACAAGACCCGCGGCTGACAAATTTCATCAAGCGCGATGCTCGGTGCATCGTTGCGGAAAGCTTCGTTCATAGAAACGAACTCGTCGACCAGCACGCTGCATGCAAACGTATTGTTTGAACCGCATAGAGGCCCGGTGTACGGAGGGAGCCCTTCGACGCAATTGGTGGGTAAAGCGCCGCCTTGGCCACCTTGGCCGCCGCCGCCTTGGCCGCCGCCGCCTTGGCCACCGCCGCCTTGGCCGTCACCACCTTGGC
>CAZETM010001674.1:0-1718 GCA_964514885.1 uncultured Polyangium sp.
TGTGCGAGCGTGGGTGCTACACCGCGCCGAGTCTGAGCCGTAATGCCATCAGGGACCACCGGGGTCATGCTACATGACGCCAAATCGCATTACGTAACCGGCGCCCAAGTTTGAAAAATGAAAACAAATACACCTTCCCCATGACGCGCATGGCCCGGTTGGAGACGATTGTATCTTTTCCCGCTGTCGGCCAAAGCTCCGGATTGATCTGTCCCTATTCGCCGTTGTAGGCTCGTTCGACCACATCGGCGTCGTCGCCTTGGACCCAGGTCGATCGATGTTGCGTAATATGCGTCAAAGGAATGCCTGAACCAAGCCCGGATGCATTGCGCGCTTTATCATACGCATCGCGATTCTTGTCGACATCGATGACGGAATAAGGAATTTTTCGCGTATCGAGCTTCCCTTCGAGGCTCCGGCAGGCCGAACACCACGTTGCGCCATAAATCATCACGCTGGTATCCGACGAGGAAATCTCGACACGAGCACGATTCCCAGATCGATGGGCCGCTTGACTTCCAGCGGTGAAGGTCAAACCGAGCGCGGCTAGGACCGTGAGGGCAATGAAAATGCGGGGGAAAGACGCACGTACCATGGGAAGCGAGTCTACACGATTCGCGGGCGATGACTCGACAATGTTTCGCGCGTCATCGAAGACCGCTGGAATCACAAATCGCGAGGATTTCTTGCCGGCGATTCTCGTCGCCCATGCGATCTGTCGGTTGATCTCCGAGCATTCGACCGGGCGTTCATGCCCTCGGAACCTCCGCCTTCACTAGGATCGACCACTCAATCATGTAAAACACCGCACTTGCCGGTTGACATCGGCAATCAAAACTGGCCCAATATCCAGCTGCGCGTTTTCTTGGCCGCATTTTCTATCCACTCAAGAGGCTCTCGACGATGATGTTTCCACGCTCTGCCGGTGGCATTGCATCCGCTGCGTTCTTGCTCCTTTGCGCCTGCGGTCCAGCGCCGACTCCCCCGACCACTGCCGGCGTCGAGGCGCCGACCACGGAGCTGACGCCCGCCGAAGCCTGCAAACGCGGCCGTGCCGAGGCATGCACCCAAGTCGCCGCGCAGTTCGAGGCGGGTCGCGACGTGCCGAAGGACGAAAGGCGCGCCGTCGAGCTTTACGAGCAGGCTTGCAGGCGCGGCGACAAAGTGGGCTGCGTACACCTCGGCGCAATGCTCGAGGAAGGCCGCGGGGTGGCGGTGAACATCGACCGGGCGGTGGACCTGTACATCGACGCGTGCCAGCACGGGGTACGATTGGGCTGTATTCGCTTCGGCGTGCTCAAGGCGGGAGTGCTCAAGGCGAGCGATGAGGCCGCGGCGCGGAAGAAGGAGATCGTGGCGCTCTATCAGGCTGGGTGCGACGTCTATATCGCGCACGCCTGCGCCTCGCTCGCGTTCGCGCTCGACATGGATGACCTCGCGAGCCCGGAGCGGGTGATCGAGCTCTACAAGCGAGCATGCGACGGGCGCTCTCCTTTGGGTTGCGGGATGCTTGGCGCCCGATACTCGTCGGGGTTAGGCGTGCCCAAGGATCAGAAACGCGCACAGGAGCTGTATACCATCGGTTGTGAGGGGGGCCATTTCGCGAGCTGCCTGAACCTCGCTTATGGCCTTGAGCGGGACCAATTCGGCGCAAAGGACGAAGCACGCGCGGCGCGGCTCTCCCAGGATGCCTGAGATGCGGGGTTCGAGCAGGCATG
>CAZETM010001675.1:0-1717 GCA_964514885.1 uncultured Polyangium sp.
CATTGTTTCGTGAAGCACTCTCCAAGCGGAACGGCATCACCGGATACCCGAATGATCCGGCCACACTCCAGACGCTGCACGATCTGGCTTATTGGACGGCCAAAGCCGGCGGCATCCGAGAGGCGGTAACTATCCTTCGCGATGTCGCAGACCGAAGGGCTGAGTTCCTCGGTCCGTTCGACCTTTCCACGCTGCAGGCCCGCCACAACCTTGCGTACTGGATGGGCAAACTGAACAACGATGCTGAGAAGGCTGAGGCATTGCAGATCCTCAAGGTAGTTCTGAGCGATCGATGCACGCACCTGCCAGGTGGCCGCGTCCACCGTGACTCCATGGCGAGCCGCGCCCTCTACGCATACAGGCTCGGGGTACGCGCCTCGACCGCCGAGGAACTCACCGAAGCCATCGCTGAGTTGGAGAGCGTATTGTTCGATCGCGAAACACACCTCGGGAGCGAACATCCCGACGTGGTGATTACACGCAAGAACCTCGCCTCCTTGATGCGTCGGAGGTAATTCGTGGCCAGCGGCTCAGAGTTCTTGTCTTGGCGGATGGCGTCCCACTGGTGCGCCCGCACCTTGCCTCAGGCCATTTCGCTACTGCGGAACATCCAGTCCGCAGAAAGTAAGAACCTCATTCGCATGCTCCATGCATAATCAGATTGCCATGCGCAAAGTTCTGAACCTTGACACCCAATTTGAGCGGCTCTAGATTTCGGGCATGGGCGATGAGATTGGGTTTCTCCGTCCGGATAGTGCGAATGACCGGATTCGCCGAACTCGCGTGCTCGACCAAGTTCAAATGTGGCTCGACACGCCCCAGGGCCCGCCGGTACTTGCGCTAGTTGGCGCTCCTGGGACCGGGAAGTCCGAACTCCTCCTTCAGATACAGGAGTACCTAGACGCGCTCAACTGGCCGGTAGGAGCCGCAGTACTTCGGCTTCCATCAAACTTAGGCACAACGACCGCAGCGATCCTCATCGATGAACTCATTGATTACTGCCGCACCGTGGATCAGGACGACACGGATGCACGACTAGCGGCGCTCCCCGACGCGGCTGTGACCCAGACGCTCAATATCGTGATCGAGCACAACACAGTCGATGACATCGATATTCATCAAGAAGCCCATACCAAAGACACGACCTGGGAGCGTTACGAGAGAGTTGTGTCCAAAGTTCTGGCGCCTGCGAAGCGTGACACCAGACGACCAACCATTGTCATTGCTGACGGTCTGGACGATGACGCGAGCGCCGGATCCGTCGCAGCATTTGTCACACGATTACTTCACAGCCGATCAGCTCTTGGACTTCGCTGGATTGTAGCGACGCGTCCCGAACACTGGACCGACGAGCCGGACTACGAGGCCGTGACAGTAATTGACCTCGCGAGAGAGGACACGCGCGAGAGCATCACCGCGTACCTCACGCTACAGCTCGATAGAACTCCCGCTGCATCGATGATCTCGGCTGCCAGTGAGGTTGCTGACGGGTGCTTCTTGGTAGCGCGTTACCTCGCAACGGAACTTCGCGACGATCCGACGGCAGATCCGAACACGTTTGTTGACGGCGACGGCAGTCCGTTGGCCAACTACTACGTCAATGCTCTCAGCAGACTCACGAGGAGAGCAGCCGCCGATAGTGAGGCAATCAATCTGCTCCTAACACAGGTCGCTGCCGCAGGGCCGCAGGGGGTGACGCAACCCGAGTTGCAAGCTC
>CAZETM010001676.1:0-1716 GCA_964514885.1 uncultured Polyangium sp.
CCGCAGCAACGAGACGTTCACTCCACTGTCACCCTCCTTGCTTCCGCAGCAACGGCACGCTCACTACGTGGTAGATTCCTTGCTCCCGCAGCAACGACGCCTCTAATAAAATTCCTTTTCTTCCTTCGTCTCGTTCGGTACGTTCGCGTCTTCGTTTCCGCAGAGGAGGATTTCATGTCCGGAGAACTCACGGCCCAAGCGGCATTTGATCTTTTTCTTTCCGAGGCCAAGGCCATCGACGCGTCGAATGTCCGTCCGTTTCGCGTCGATCCGGATCTTGCCTCTGCCAACATCCAGACGGCAATGTAATTCTTCGAATCCGTCAAGGCCGAGATTCCCCAACGCATGCCGGGCATGGATGTATCGAAGCTCGAGAGTCTACCGACCTTGGTGCTTGCGACTCAATTCGCAGCGAGCGAGGCGGAGCGAGTGGCGCCGTCGGAAAAGACGGTGCGTCAAAAACTGAGTCAGGCTGCTGGGCTGCGCCGAAAGGTGCTCAGCGCGCTCGAGGCGCTCGCGGCCAACGATTTCATTCCGCACAAGGAGGTCGAGCCGATCCTCGAGGGCCGCGGTCCGATGGATATGGCAAAAGATTGCGTCAATGGAGTGGCGTTGCTGCGCAAATACGAGAATGAAATCGGTGGTCGGAACCCGGCCACGGCAGAGACGATGTCGGAAGCGGAGCAAGTGGGATCGTGGCTAATGGCGAATCTTCGCGTCGGTGATGCACCGGCTGAAAAAGCGGGACCGCCGTCCGTCGAAGTGGATGTTCGTAATCGTATGGCAACACTTTTGGCGCTGCGTTACGAGGAACTGGAACTCGTGGCGCATCGGTTCGAGGGAAAGAATTGGCAAAAGGTCGTACCGGCACTCGGCTCGCGAACTCGGGCGACCAAAGAAGAACCGCCGAAGGGTTGAGGACCGTTGGTCGGGACTTCAGCGCGTGAATCTCCTCCGAACCGTCGATCCTGATTAACGCAATCCGTGCGCTGTTGAAATCACAGAGTGCATTTCCTCAACAAAAGTGAATCGGCGGCGATGTCGGTGTGGCACGTGTTGTCAGGCACGTGCATCAAGGCCGTCCCGATGCACCGCCGAAAGCTTCGGCCACGCGACGCTGGCAGGCTTCCTGGTGGGCCTGGGAGGTCGCTTGGGGGACATTCAGGATCTTGCTCCTGCGCTCGATGGGCATGCAGTAGGTGGTCGCGGTCCAAAGCTTAGGGTCCTCCACACCTTGGAGCGGCTCGAGGTCGGTCCACAGCCATACCGTATGGTCGTCGGACGGGGCGACGATGCTCTTGCCGTCAGGGCTGAATGCTGCGTAGTTGTAGGGCTGATCAGCGCCGCGAAGGATCACGGGCTCGCCCATCCCGTCGGCGTTCCACACCCGGACGGTTTTGTCCTGAGACGTGGTGAAGATGCGCTGGCCGTCAGGGCTGAATCCTGCCGAAATCACCCAGTGCTCGTGACCGCTAAGGACGAGGGGCTGGCCCGTGCCATCGGCGCTCCACACCCGCGCCGTCTTGTCCACTGACGCGGTGACAATGCGCTTGCCGTCAGGGCTGAACGCCGCCGAATTGATAGCGTCCTCGTGACCGTGAAGGACGAGGGGCTGGCCCGTGCCATCGGCGCTCCACAACCGCGCCGTCTTGTCCCACGATGCGGTGACAATGCGCTTGCCGTCAGGGCTGAACGCCGCCGAATTGATAGCGTCCT
>CAZETM010001677.1:0-1716 GCA_964514885.1 uncultured Polyangium sp.
ATCCAGAACGCACGCATCTTGGAACTCACACGGATTTCTGGGATGAACATCTAGGGACCGCGAAGCCCAATAACACCAAGTCTCCGGAATGTAGACGCGACGGTCACGCAGGGAAGGTCGACAATCTTACCCAGGGAGACCTGATGTACGTGCTGGTAAACCGGCTAGGGAAACCGAAAGGTCAACGACGCGGCGTCAGGAGTCAGCAGAGGCCGTAGTAAATCGGTTGGCAGTAGAAACCGACGAAGGGCCAAACGGTAGCAAGTGAGTGAGTAGGAGGTTGGTCTCGTGCGCAAAATGCGACAGCAAATGACAAAGGGAAACCTGAATCATCCGGCCCGAGAGCCTGCGGGTGAAGCCCGCGGGAAATTGCCCACCGGGGTCGAAGCGCGCGCGGCGATCAACATGCCGAACAACTCCGGCAGTGTCGGGGAAGGTCCGACGATGGAAGAGGTGCTCGAGCGAGAAAACATGCTGGCCGCGTACAAGCGGGTGAAGAGCAACAAGGGCAGCCCTGGACCGGATGGAATGTCGGTCGAGGAGTTGTCCGGGTATTTGAAGCAGCAATGGCCCGACATACGAGACAAACTGCTTGCGGGCACATATCAGCCGCAAGCGGTGAGACGAGTGTCGATACCGAAACCGACGGGTGGAGAACGAGAACTCGGGATTCCATCGGTGCTCGATCGGCTCATCCAACAAGCGATGCTGCAAGTCATGCAGCGTCGTTGGGACGAGAGTTTTTCCGAGCACAGCTACGGGTTTCGCCCTGGCAGGAGCGCGCACCAAGCCGTGGCTGCGGCACAAGCAGCCATTCGGCAAGGACGTGCGTGGGTCGTGGACCTTGACGTGGAGAAATTCTTCGATCGAGTCAACCACGACATACTCATGGGGAAATTGGCCAAACGAGTCAGCGACAAACGCATCCTGGGTTTGGTGCGCAGATACCTCGAAGCAGGCGCTATCCTGCGCACTGGGGTGCTCGCACGCCGACAAGAAGGGACTCCGCAAGGTGGCCCATTGTCACCGCTGCTTGCAAACGTGCTGCTCGACGAGCTGGACAAGGAGCTTGAAAGGCGTAAACACTGCGTCGTGCGCTATGCGGACGATTGCAACATTTACGTCCGCTCACAACGTGCTGGTGAACGCGTCATGCAATCGGTGAAGCGTTTTCTGACAACGAAGTTGAAGCTCCGCATCAATGAGGAGAAAAGCGCGGTGGCGAGAGCCGAGGAACGAACATTCCTTGGTTTTCGATGCACGGCTGGGGCCACGAGCAAACGGCTCATCGCCCCGGAAGCGTTAGACCGAGCCAAACGACGTCTACGACCGATGACCGCACGGAAACGAGGTGGACGCCTCGAAGAAGTGATGCGCCAAGTCAGGGTGTTTCTCGCGGGATGGTGGGGCTATTTCCGCTTCACACAAATGCCGCAAGGACTCGGACTGATCGGATGGGTACGACGCCGCTTGAGACAGCTTGTGTGGATACGCTGGAAAACATCGCGCAATCGAATCAGGCAGATGGTCAAGCTCGGATGCTCGAGGCGTGCCGCGCGTGAAGCGGCCCTGTCCAATGCAGGTCCGTGGCGAAGTGCGAGACACCCCGGGTTGCATACCGCTTTGAACAACGCCTACTGGAGAAAGCTGGGGCTCCCCGACCTCGAAGGCATCGCCAATACCGCTTAATGCAACTGAACCGCCGTGTACGGACCC
>CAZETM010001678.1:0-1715 GCA_964514885.1 uncultured Polyangium sp.
GGCTGGTTCGGGGTCCCGCGCACGCGCGAAAACTGGGCTTCGATCGCCCGTGCACATGACGAAACGTCCCGCGAGTGCGTGAAAACCGAACAGCCATCGACACAAAGCCCAGTATCACCACACCCAGCATAGCCGAACGGCGGATCGATATGGCTCGCATGGTGTGCAGCATCGCGAGTTGAGCAAGTCTCGTCAATGGGGAAGGGAAATAGACGGCTCCGGTAGAAAGCATTCAGGAGGCCAATTTTTAGTCATAGATGCGGAGTTGTACGATTGCCGCATTTACGCGCTGCCACTCCACATCGCCTATCGTCCTGAGTCCCTGGATCACCTTACTCGGCATTGGCTCGTTCGAGAAGCGGAACACGTCGTATTCGTACCAGTATGCATAAGCTCCGCGCGCATCGGGTTCGCTCGCATCCACAATGTGGGTTGTTTCAATTTGCATATCCGAAATCATTGCCGAAGAATCTTCTCCATCGTTTTGCCTTTGGCGAGCTCGTCGATAAGCTTGTCCAGTTGACGAATCTTTTTCATCAGCGGATCCTCGACCTCTTCCACCCGGATGCCGCAGACAAGGCCTTTGATCAGGGAACGATTCGGATGCATCGCGGGGGCTTGCGCAAAGAACGTATCGAAATCAGCCCGCTTATCAATTTGCTGGAGCAGCACCGCTTGGTCATAGCCGGTAAACCACCGGATGATCTGTTCAACCTCGTCCTTTGTGCGGCCCTTTCGCTCAGCCTTCTTCACATACGCCACGTACACGGCCGCAAAGGCCATTGCAAAGATTCGATGTCCACTCATTTTAGTGTTTCCTTATGTGCTTCGCCGTGCGTGCACGGCCGCGACTCTAACGTATTGGCGCTCGATGGTCTTTCCCGAGCCCGGACCGGCGACGAGAAAAAGGGGGCCGTCTCTTGCAAACGGGTTAACGGGCGGCCGTGGCTACTCGGGGATTTCGGGCGAACCGGGCCAGGTGATGCCGACCTTTTGAAGCCGGCGCTGAACCGGCAGCGCTGGGCCCGGAAGCGGTGGCAGGGGAAACAACGTCGTGAGTTCGTCGAGTGTCAGCTCCGTGGGGCCGGTAAGGGCGCGCTCGACCACCGCGTCGACAACCGCGAGGAAAGGGGCGTAGGCCTTGAAGGTGTCTTCCGTGATGGTCGCGGTGAAATCTGAATACCGATACGCAGGCAGGAGCCGTCCTCGTCCGATGCGGCCCCAAGTGGCTAGCGTCCAGGCGCCATCGCCGGTCGGCTTGTCGAAGAGCGTGCCTTCGACGCGATTGCCAGAAAGCCAGAAGCCAACAAACTCTTGCTTGGCCATGAGCTTCTCCCCTGGGGGGTTTCGTGGATTGAACAGGCCGAAAGCTATGTCGAACGCGGGCAACAGCTCATCGGGGAGGTCAGGTACGGCCCTGCGCACATCGTCTGGGCCGCCCATGAACAGGTCGACGCTGAGGTCGATCCACACGGTCGGGCCAGGCCCGCGTTCGGACGCGAGGCCGACGACGCCCGCCTCAGTCCATGCGACAGTCGTGCCGGCAGAGAATGCGCCCCGCTGGAGATCGCCCGTCCACGACGTTCGGCCGCAGTCTGGCGGCATGGGATGGCGTTGGCGCGGGTCGAGGTATGCCAAGGTGACTTCAACGTAGGCGCGGAACGCAGCCCGAATGATCGCCTCTCGGTCGAATACGAGGTATCCGAGGGGATGGG
>CAZETM010001679.1:0-1715 GCA_964514885.1 uncultured Polyangium sp.
CTCTCCGCAATCCTCCGCGCCGCATCCTCGAGGTCGGCCTTGAGGAAATGCACATACCGCTGCGTCGTCGATAGGTGCATGTGCCCCGCCATGCGCTGCACGACGTGCACGGGATGCCCGCGCGAAGCCACGACGTGATCGCATAGTGGCGCAATGCGTAGATCGACCAGCCTTTCAGGCCCGCTTTGCGCAGGACGCGCTCGAAGGCTTGCGCCAGCCCATGCTGACCCCACGGCGTGCCGCGATGGCTGACCGCGAGATGCCCATCGCGGTCGCCGTGCATTGCGGGTGCCAACTCGCGCGCAAGCTCCGGCGAGATCGGCACTTCGCGTTGGCCGGTTTTCGGCGTGTGCGTTTCGCCGTGCGACCAGCCATAACGAATCGTAATGAACCCGCCGACCGGTGCGCCGCTTTCATATCGGAGCTGCACGTCGCGACGACGCAGCGCGCGGACTTCATTCGGTCGAAGCCCAGCATCCGACATGAGCAAAAAGCTCAATCGATGCGATTTGCGCGCGTCCGCAAGCAAAAGGCCAACTTGCTCGTCCGACGGAATCTCGAGCACGCTCTGCCCAAATCGATTGAGCGACGGCATATTCGCCGGCCTGGCCGGAATGTATTTCCGCGACAGCGCAAAGCGCAATACCGAGCGAAGCACGATTTGGACGTTGTTGCGAGTGCTCATCTTGAGCTTTCGCCTGACCAGCTCGAGGTCCAAGTCTTCGGCGGCTCGCCCGTCGACATTCGTAATGGGTAATTCGCCGAATCGCGGAACCAGAGTGCTCGAAAGAACCGCCCCGTATCCTTTCCGGCCCGTAATCTTCAATTTCGCGACCATGTACGTTACGCGAAATTCGGCGACGACATCAGCAAACGTCTTGACCGTTTCGAACGAATTCGATGTCAGCGCTTCGCTCTCCGCACCGGGCTCATAGGGAGAGCCGTATTGCGCGATATTGAGCAAGTAGCGCGTCTCGTCCGTCTTGGCTCCGGTGGATAAGCCGGTTCCGACTGTCGAGCACAAGCCGACGCATGTTGCTGCGCCCGTGGTAGTCGCTGCGGCAGCTCCAGTGCTCGCTCCCGCGCCGCCTACCAAATTCGGCGCCGGCTCGACCCAGGGTCGCCCGAATGCCCGTACGCCGCGTATTGCGCGTGCGTACGTCCTTGCGGCATATCGTTCGGCACGAGCTCACTCGAATCTTGCCGCCGGTGGCCCAATTCGCGATGTTGCATTCGGCCGAGTGCAATGGCGTAACGACGCACAACCGGTTGTTCCTCGCGCATACGCCCGGTATTCCTTCGACACCCCAGCGACGTGGACAAGCGCCACCTGAATTGCTGCAATGAAGGCAGCGTTGTCACCTTGACGCAATTGAATCGTATCGACTGCCAGTCTGGCGCGCGCAGACTTCGCGACATCATACCAATCGCCCCTGAGCTCGGCAATTCAGGCGGTGACGACCTCGGGCACACGGATTGCTTTGACGAAGTGCATGCCGTTAGATCAGCCCAGTCGATTGGATCAGCTCGAAGGTGTTTTGCTCGGTGCTGCCGTCGGAGATGCGCTTGGTTTGCCCCGAGAAGGGCTTTCGCCCGTTCGCGCGGCGCGAATGTTTGGACCTCGTCCGCTGCGCCATCGATTCATATTCGGTCGAGGGATGGTTAGTACTACTGCGGAACCTCCGGATCGAACGACGCATGGTTTCGGCGTGACG
>CAZETM010001680.1:0-1708 GCA_964514885.1 uncultured Polyangium sp.
TCATTGCAGAAAAACAACGAGTTTTTCGGTGCAAACCTTTCGGTCACCTACTGAAGGACCCCATGAAACCCATTGTATACTTGTTGACGCTCCTCTGCGGGCTCTGGACGATCGGCTGCGCATCGGTTCTGCCGCCCGTGCCGCTCGACCCGGCATTCTGGAAGGACACGAAACCGACCATTGCGGTGGCGATGACCGCCATCCCCAAGCCCAAGACGACAAAAACGGGCAGTCAAGGCCTGCTGGACATGGCCGTCAATGAAGCCATGGGCTCCGAATTGGATGCGCATTTGAACGCGCTCGATGTCAGTAGCTTCAAACAAATGCAGGAGACGTTTCGGGAGCGCCTCGTGGCGAATGGTTTTTCCGTGAAGGACATGCAGGATCCCATCAACGTCGATAATCTCGTCGACTTCGAAGGGCCGAGTGGAGCCGTCCATTATATGGACAAGGACTTTCGTCGACTAAAGCAACAACTCGGCGTGGACAAACTGCTGCTGCTCGAGGTGATCTACATTGGAACGATGCGCAGGTATTATGGATTCGTGCCATTGGAGGACCCTACCATCCATTGCAGCGCCCGCGGGACCCTGATCGACCTGTCGGACAATCGCGTCTTATGGCATCACTCGGAGCTCCGGATTAGCAACGTTCCGGATCCGTGGGACCAAGGCCCAGCCTTTCCGAACCTCACGCGGACCCTTGGGAATGCCATGATGAAGGTGCAGACCAGCATTCCGCGGATCTTTTTCGCTGGAGCCCCGAAGGGCCTACAGGCGGCACCACCGCCAGTCAAAGTTGCCGGCGAGAAAGCGCCTGCCGTGCGACCGGACGATTTTGGTGACGCGTTTGGATTTGTTTTCGGCACATCGAAAGCAGAGGCGGCCGCAGCGTGCCAAAAGGCCAGGCACCAATGGCGCGACGACGAGAAGGTTTCTCATTGCAGTGGCACTCCGTCCACCGTACTATCGGGCGTTTCGACGCAAATCGAATTTGATGACGGGAAGCTCGTGGCTGTCGAATTCCTCCTTACCCCGCCAAACGACGTGGCAGGCTGGACCGGCATGTTCACCCAAACCGAATCCGCGTTGAATACATTCTACGACAAACCCATGGACCGGAATTTTGTGGTTCCGGATGCTTGCAGGCCCGAGGCTTCGTTCCTCGCCTGCATCGCCGACGGCAAGGTCGATGGCAGCGCATCGTGGCATGTCGACGAAGCACATACCGCGATATTGACCATCGTCCCCATGCCATTACCGGCGACGTCGATGCTGCGGATACGAATTGGTCGGCCGCAGCCGAAGTCGTGACGGGATTCTCGTTCGGAATCACTGGCGGAATGGATCGGGATTCGTCTTGCACACGCTTGCATCTCGCCGAACAAGCATTGTCAACTCGCTGTCAATTTATCAGTGACCACTTGACAGTACGAGTGTCACGAGATAGGATGCAGGTCGTGATTCCCACCTACAAGCTCCATGAGTTGGCGGAAGAAGCGGGCGTATCCCCGCGAACGATCCGCTATTATGTCCAGCGCGGGCTTTTACCGGCGCCCGAGTTTCGGGGGAAAGATACGGCGTACGGCCGCGAACACCTGCTCCGACTAAATGCCATCAAACGGCTCCAGCAAGCCCATCTCCCGCTCGACGACATACAGGGCCGACTGGCGAATGCCACCGAGACGGAACTGCTCCGGCTCACCAAG
>CAZETM010001681.1:0-1704 GCA_964514885.1 uncultured Polyangium sp.
TCCTTGCTGTCGACGGACTTATCGCCGCTTAGTTTGCGCGCGGTCAAATCATTGAAAGCTCGTGCCTTGAGTACCATAGTTGCCGGTGCATTCGAGATGCGCAAGTTGTCGGCAATAATCGTGTTGGCTTTTATGAAGTCGACGTACTCCTCTTCGAGGAGGATTGCGGAGAGTCCGTCGCCTTCCTCAGTGCGGCCAACCAGAGGCACCACATGCTGACCATCCAGGAGGTGGAGGGCATCTGGTTTGGTCGAGAACAACTCAATCATTTTTGGATACGCACCGTCCTTGGGCTTGCAAAAGCGATAGTAAACGTGGCCGCCGTCCTGTCGCTTGGCAGCCTCGTATCCTCCACCCGAGACGTAACTTTTTAACTTGGCGGCAAAGGGTGCAATGTCCTTAGCGATGAGCACGACATCAACGTCCTTGGTCACTCGTGAGTCGAGTCCGGCGGCTTCCAGTAGTAGCGCAGCGGCGATGCCGCCGATAACGACGAAAGCATCCTCAACGCCGTTCATTGCTAGGGTGAAGTGGTCAAGGCCATGGACGGTCATGGGGCAATCCTCGCTTTTAACGGCAGGCTGATGGATGACATCATGTCATCCAGTGCACTTTGCACGCGCTCGTCGGGTTCTTCTTCCAAGATCAATGCCAGCGAGATCGGGTCGACAAGCCCATTGTGGGCCGTGATCTTAGGGTCTCGGCTCCAGAGTTCTATGTAATATGCTGGCTCGTGCTGTGCCTTCCAGCGGGAAATTTGGCGGCGAGCAGACTTCGCGTCGACAGCATATGTCGTGATGCGTGGTTCAGCGAGCATGGTTCGCGCCGCTAGTGCCGTTTCACCGCTAGTAACGAGCGATATCTCCTCCGGTAGGTGGTCGAGGCCAATCACCGAAGTGACGGGGGATCGCAGGTGCTTTCGTGCAAGTCGCCAAAGTTCTGCGCGTGTGGGAAACTCGATGATCTTGGAGCTACCGACGTTCCGACTCGAGCAGAGCTTGGCGCGAAGCAGCTGTGCAAGCGCGCGGCTAGTTACCATCTTGCTCACGCCAAGTCTGCGGGCGATTTCACTCCCGTCGTTATCACCGAGGTCTTGGTCGATGAGTTGGCGCGTGAGGATCCCTTGCGCCCAACCACCCAGCTCGTTGGACCTCGGCACGGCGGGCGACTTGTCGCTTTTGGCGTGGAGTTGTAGCAGGATGAAGGGGAGGTACACTTGTCGGTCGACTTCGACAAAGGCGATGTGTGCCTCAATTAGGCGCCTAGCGGTATCACCCCGAATTCGCTCTAGAACAAACACCGGCTCACGTTGGGTCGCGCGCTTGAGGAGCGCGGCTTGTCTCCGGAGGTCGATGGAACGAACGCTGTCATCGTTCGTGCGAGTCATTGCGAAGATCACAGGTACGCCGAAGATAGTGCCGTCGCGGAGATTATAGAAATCGAGTAGGTATCGGGGCAGCCTAGCCACGTTTGTGGGCCGTTCGATTTTTACATCTGTCTCGGCGCCAGCTATGGTACGCAAGAACTGGATTGCTTTTATTTCAACAGTCATATTGGAATGATAACTAAAAAAACGATTAATAACAAGTGATAGTTACAAGCCTAAAATTTTGATATATACCTGTAATTACATAGATATTCCAAAAAACAGTCTCAGATCCGAGTATAAGACAAACAACCCACCTTTTCTCTTGAACATCCGCG
>CAZETM010001682.1:0-1704 GCA_964514885.1 uncultured Polyangium sp.
CATGCAAGGTTTGCCCCAAGGCACTGAAGCGTACCAAACTTGCACGGTGTGGTGTTACTTTGACCGCACGCCGTACCCGCGCCAAGAACGTCGTCGGTGACGCCGTCGCAATCGTCGTCGATGCCGTTGCACGTTTCGGTCGTCGCATGGATCGCGCCGACGCAGGTTTTCACTCCGGAGACGCATTGCTGGATGCCGAACTCACACGCGCCGATGTCTGTCATCGGACCGCACGAACCGCCAACGTCGATGGGCGTGTCGTCGATCATGCCGTCACAATCGTCGTCTTTGCCGTTGCACGATTCGACGCTCGGATGGATCGCGCCGACGCATTGCAACGTGCCGCCGACACACTGGTTCTTGCCGAACTTGCAGGGATAAACGTTGCTCGTGCCGCAGAACGTTTCGGCATCGATGAGATTGTCATCGATTAAGCCGTTGCAATCGTCGTCTTGATTGTTGCAGGTTTCAGGCCATTGTCCTGGGACGACGACGTTTGGCCCAACGCATTGATACGAGCCCGCGACGCACTCTTTCTGCCCCACATTGGCAGCGAGCCCGCACACGCCCTTCTTGTCGAGATCGCCCCAACACGCAACGTGCCAATTCGGGTCGCTCGACAGATCGTCGGCAGCATCGACCAACCCGTCGCAATCGTCGTCCTTGCCATTACACACCTCGACGCCGCTGACCGTGCACGGGTATTCGCACCCCGTCGCGTAGGACTGGTCGAGATCGATCCAGCCCGCGCTGCACGACGCAATGGTGCACTGTGTATTGATCATCGTGCAGGCTTCACCCGGGCCGGCCGTCGATGCACAACCGGCCGTTCCATGGAGCACGCTGCATGCACGACCGCACGCACCGCAATGCTCGGTGCTCGAACAAAGGTTGATGTCGTCGTCGATGTTTCCATTGCAATCGTCGTCTTTGCCATTGCACGTGGCGTCGCCCTGTCCAATCGCCACGCAGGCATATTCGCAACTGCAATCTCCATTGAGGTCGTAATATCCGAACGCACATGTGCCGCACGTACACGTTCCCGGTTCGGTGCCGGGATTGGCGCTCGGTAGGCATCCAATCGTCCAGGGAAGCACGTTGATCGCCTGGGTGTAGCAGTTGTTCGAACAGGTTCCACACGTATTGGCGCTCGAAAAATCAATGTTCGGGCCATCGTCGATCGCACCATTGCAATCATTGTCGAGGCTGTCGCACACTTCAAATCCGCCGTTGGTTGGTACGCACGACGAGCCGCCCGTGCCCGTTCCACCCGTTCCGGCGCTGCTCGAAGCCATTCCTCCGACGCCTGAACTGCTCGAAGCCGTTCCGCCCGTTCCGGAGCTGCTCGAAGCCATTCCTCCGACGCCTGAACTGCTCGAAGACGTTTCACCAGCCCCCATTCCACCCGCACCTGAGCTGCTCGAAGCACTGAACGAACTCGCCGACCCATTCGGCGTGGTGGAATCGCCGCACCCAGCAAAGAATGCCGTTCCCAGCGCAACCGACAGGAAAACACTCGTGCGTTGGACACTCATGACGACACCTCCTGGCGGCCGCGGCGCGGTGAACGTCGCCGCATGACGCCTAGCCCGAACGCCGTCAGCGCGATGAACCAACCCTGCTTCGAACCGTTCGCCCCCGGTAGCTCGCAAGCACAACTCCCTTCTTTTACCGGAATATCTGGTTGGTCCGTCGAGCCTCCCG
>CAZETM010001683.1:0-1702 GCA_964514885.1 uncultured Polyangium sp.
TGGCAGCGCGTGGGTCAGGTGCTTGCTCCACGAGCGGACGTGAATCCGGCGGATCCGTTTTACGATGGCATTGCGGTCGAGGCGCCGTTTCCCGTGCTCGCGCGTTCGTCCGAGGGGCGATCGATTTTGCGCGTTTATCATGGCGCCCGAGATGTTTTGGGCCGCCGTTCGATTGGTTTGGCTGCGCGTTACGACCCCGCATCGGGTCCCCTCGAACGGGCGATCACACCGGTATTCGCCGGATCGCTCGGCCCTGGGCAACCGTGCGTCATGGTTCGTCCTGGCTACTCGCTCTTGTTCGTCACCCAGACGGAGGGATCTGGGAAAAGCGAGCAGATTCCAGCGGTCGCAGCGGCGGTGGCTCCGGCCGATGCCGTGCTACCCGCGGCCGAGCGGCCTTGACGAGGGTTTTTCCGAGGAGCAACGCTTTACAACGTCGGGGCCGTGTGGTGTAACGCTGCATTGACGGTTTTCATCGGGTTCGGCGTTGTTGTCGAAGCCGTTTCGATAGGTTCGTGACGGAAACAATATGGTGCAAGGCGAGCAGCTCACGCCAAACCTGCGGTTGACGCGCCAGTTGGGTCGCGAGGGAACGTCGCACGTGTGGCAGGCTCACCATTCCGGGCTCGCACGTGATGTCGCCGTCAAGCTTCTCGGGCGGTCGCTTGCGCGAAATTCGCCGCAGTTGCATCGGTTCCAGCGCGAGGCGGAAGTTGCGGGGAACATCAAGAGCCCGTTTATCGCACAGGTTCTCGAAGGCGGCGTGTCGTCGTCGGGCGTACCGTTTCTCGTGACGGAGCTGCTCGAAGGCGAGGATCTGGCGAGTCGCATTACGCGAGACGGTCCGATGTCGTTGGCCGAGGTGACGAGACTGGTTGCACAGCTCGTACAGGGTTTGGGCAAGGCACATCTTTTGGGACTCGTGCATCGAAATCTCACGCCGGCGAACATTTTCTTGACCACGGCAGCCGACGGAACGCTTGATATCAAAGTCCTGGATGTGGGGCTGTCGAACCGGTCGGACGCGGCTCCAACGGGGCGGATTCCGACGGGTGCGCCTACGGACATCGCATTGCCGGAGTATTCGAGTCCGGAGCAGTTATTTGGGGTCAAAGACGTGGATTTCCGCGCGGACCTTTGGTCGATTGCGGTGGTTGCGTATTACGCTCTTACGGGACGAGTTCCATTTCGCCAGAAAAACCTGGATGGTTTTGCCAAGGCGATCGAAACGGGGGACTTCGAATTGCCTTCGTCGATTGTTTCGTCGCTACCGGCCGCGGTGGATGGTTGGTTTGTCAAGGCATTGCAGCGTGATCCTGCTGCTCGGTTTGGAGGAGCGCGGGAGCTTGGGGAAGAATTTTCGCGCGCGGCCGGGGTTGATTATTTCGAGCGATTCGTGCGTCCGTCTGTATTTCCAGCGGCGCCGGGACCATCGAGTCGTTCGTCGTTGGTTTCGCTACCTGATCACGATATACCAGCCCGTAATTCGGTGTCCGGAAAGCAACCGGTGACGGTGATTGGGGCCAATCGCAAGTCAGGCACGAGTTCGGCGCTACTCATTGCGATTATTGCGGTGATTGGTATTGCGTCGATGTGGGCGGGGTTGTCGCTCCTCAGCCCTTAGCAGCCCGTTGATTTATCTGCTCACTCCCGAAATCGTCGGTCGACATCGCTCGAAATCCAGGAGGATTCCTCGCTCCGT
>CAZETM010001684.1:0-1699 GCA_964514885.1 uncultured Polyangium sp.
CGGCTTTGCGATTTTTTTGCTCCATATCGGCGCGTGCGGCCAGAAGATCGTCGATTTTCGAGCCCGAGGCGACGAAGTCTTCGGCCCATTGATGAAGCGTTTGACCACCGACGACCGGAAACAGCGCGAGTTCGGTCGCAAGTTCCGCGAGCGCAGGAGTTTTGTCGATTGCGGCTTTTGCTTCTGCGGCATAACTCGCACCGAGGTCCTCCAGGGTCGGGACGAATGCGGCGCGCACTTTTTTGGCCGCCGCGACGATATTGGCTGGCGTCGTTGGATGCTGCAAATACGCCTCGGTAAAATGCCAAATGGCATAACCGAGCGCGTCGTGTTTGTCGTCTGCCGTGCCGAGCTCGTCAGCCAAAGCTCGGCCCGCGGAGACTGCGGGCAACTTCGACATGGCGTCCCGTCGCGCCGTCAGGGTGGGAATGCTGGCGGTGCCGGAAGGAAACTTCCCCAGCACCGCGGCTCGTTTTCCGAGGAGATTCGTCAAGCCCACATAAAGGGCGATCAGGGAAATATGACGCATGAAGCGCGTTTAACCCCACGCGCGTACGGGTGTCAAGGATTTTGTAAAGATACAGCAAGTGGGTGCCTTTCCGCACCTCACCCCAACCCCTTTTGTGTGGACACCGTTTTTGCCCACCGCGTACGATCGTTTGCTGGAGGCCCGTCATGTACAGAACGATTCGACGGTTATGGCAAACGTTGGTCCCGTTCTATCTGTTTGTCATGTGCATCCTTGCGCCGGGCTGTTCTTGTGATCCGACCGCAAAAGTGCTGGTCAGCGCGACCGTTCCGTGCGTTGTTCAGGATGAAACGGTGTCCGCCGTAGAGTCAACGGGTGTTACGACAATCGTTCCGGGTGTTTTGCCGGCGTCGTTGTCGTTCCCGGAATCGGGTGGCGCGGCGGTCAACCTATTGCTCGACGTTGCGGCCGGTCGCGGTGCGCCATCGTTGGCGTTATCGCTCGACAGCGGAAACCTCGATGATAATGGCGCTGGCGCTGGTGTTTCCTTGACGGGCGTCGAAGCGATAACTCGCTGCCCCAAAACGACGGCTGTCGATGGCGAAAACCGCTCGGTTCATTACGACGAACGCGATGGTTTGTGCGCCTTCGGGAAACGATTGATCGTGACCGCTGACCATGGCGAGACGATTCATTACGCGACGTGGCCAGATACACAAATCAAGGTCATTGGACATTTTGCAAAAGAAACGGAATCATGGTTCGAGGCGTTTTTGCCAACGGGGGAAAAAATCCGTTTTGCTACGTCGGCATCAACGCGCCCTCGCGGACCAGGCGGCATTCCGAGAGTATGGCTGGCCGCCGAACGGATAGATTCTCGGGCCAACATTGAAACCACATACAGGTATTGTTTTGCCAATGCGAATGACATGACGGTCGAATATGCGCTTGACGAAATCCGTTATTCAAATGTCGATGGAGATCATTCGTCTACGCGTGTTGTAAAAGTCGTGCATCGGCCGAAAGAGCAGGTGCGCACGACGTATTCGGCTGGAATGGCGTGGCAATCGTCGCTCGAGCTGCAAGAAATCCAATCGTTTGGGCCGGAGCGAAAAATCGCGTATCGGTATCCCGTGGAGATGGCGCGTAGTGCAACGACGGGGCGCTCGTTGTTGCATTCGGTTCAAGAATGCACGGGAGATGGTGCGTGTACGCCGCCAACGCGCTTCA
>CAZETM010001685.1:0-1697 GCA_964514885.1 uncultured Polyangium sp.
CTCATGGAGACGGCACATGGCCTGCGCGGACCCCGAGGGCGACTTGCGGAGACGGCACATGGCCGAGGGGCGGGGACGAGGCGACTGCGGGAGTCGTGAGGTGGGGATCGTGAACGGAGATGGGAGTTGCGGGAGACGTCAATCGCCTGTTTGAGAGGGGGAATGTTTGGTGAGGGAGAGGGAAGGTGGGGGATTTCCTGAAACGACCCAAAACGCATCACCGAGACCCAGAGCTTTCCGCTCGGGCAGCAGAGGCACCCAGTCTCATTGGCCGGTTTCTGCCCCAAACGGCCGAGCGATTGGTCACAGCAGCGCCAACTGCGCGGGCGAAGACGTTACGCGAAATGTTCAAGAACGGTGGATTATCGAGCGGTGGAGACTGGATGCCCTTCATCCGCGCTCTGCCCATGGGGTTGCAGCGTGAGGTTGTGAAGACTTGGGCGTCTTCGGCGCTCGAATTGCCTTGGGTGCAAGACAGCGAGAACCCGGCACTCTGCATCCGCCCGGCGGATCGTGTGCGAGGGCTGCTGTTCGAACTCGGCCTCGACGGGATTGAACATAACTGTCAATAACAATCCGTGGGTCACCCTGAAATTCGGCGTATTTCGCACATCACCGCCCCCTGCTCTCATTGGACGGAACGCGAGTCGATACGCTTCTCGTGCGCCGTGCTTTCAGACAGGCCACGATGCTCCGGCCACCCAGCGAAAGACACGAGAGTCCGCAAATGTGGTGATATCCGGTACCATGCCGAGCGCTGAATCCATGAGGCGCAAAAAAGGAGGTGGACAGCCACCGCCCCTGATGTTGTAGAATCCTCCCGTGAGCACCCCATCGACTTCCACCGCTAACGACGAACTCGCCAAGAAGGCGCGGGATCTGCTCCCCATCCTGCGCCGACAAGCGCGACGTCCGTATTTCGTCGAGCTCGCTGGTACTCCCAAGGCTGGGAAGACCACGGCGCTCCACGTCCTTCGCAGTTTCCTCAAGCAATGTGGATATCACGTCCACGAGATGCGCGAGCGCGCGGCGGAGTGTCCGATTGCAATGAAGGGGCACTTCTTCTTCAACACGTGGACGACCACCACCATGCTGGCGTCCATGATCGAGTGCCTGGAGACCGAAGCGGACATCGTGTTGCTCGATCGCGGCGTGTTTGATGCGATCGTGTGGCTTGAGTCCCAGAGCCTCAACCACCAAGTCAGCCCGGAGGAGCGCGAAGTGTTCCGCGCGTTCGTGCTGCTCGACCGCTGGCGAAAGCTCACCGACCTGACCTTTGTGCTTAAGGTAGCGCCTAACGTGGCACTGGAGCGTGAGAACAAGGATCTCCTGATTCCAAGAACAGGCAGCATCATGGACGGGCCATTCTTAGAGCGCTACAACCGGGTGCTGGACCAAGTCCAGGCTCGGGAGCACGACAAATTCTCGTTCGTCGACGTTGATACCCACATTTCCGCCCAAGCCACCACCCATGCGATCGCTGTGGCACTCATTGAGCACATGGAGAAGTGGGCGGACCCCGAGATCGCAACCTTGCCGCGAGCAGTCGTCGAGCAGATGTTCCGGGAGGGGCCAATTCGGTCACTGCCCGAGGCAATCCTCGAAGTGGAGCGGGAATTGGTGTTCCGCCGTCGATCGACGCTGGAGCGAAGCGACGAGTTCGTCGGGCTGGTTGGGGCGGCGGTGCTTCGGCATCA
>CAZETM010001686.1:0-1697 GCA_964514885.1 uncultured Polyangium sp.
CCAGCTCCTTGCAAAATGACCTGCACACAGGTGCAAGGACTCATTGACGCCGCTAACTGGTCATGTTTACGTGATTTTTCCCCAACTTGGAGAACGCTCAAAATGAATACGACTTCATTGTCGAAACGTGATGACCTCGCGCCACGCCCGAAGTCCAATTTCCTTGGCCAACCGCTGCTTGCGTCCGTATGCGCTTTTGCATGTGTCGCGGGATGCACGACCTTGAATACTACGGCTCCGTCCGACGGCGCTGGTGGCGATGGTGGAGCCAGCTCCGGGACGATGAGCTCCTCCGCTTCTTCTTCTGGCGGGAATTCCGGCAGCTCGATGTTGACCGCCACGTTCCGCACGTCGGTCAAAGGGACCTACCTTTCCGCGACAAACGGCGGCGGCTCCGGACTCAATGCAGCCAGCGCAACGGTCGGTGCTGCGGAAACCTTCCAGCTCACGGACCTCAACGGCGGCGAACTCGTCAATGGGGACGAAGTCTTCATTGCAGCTTCGACGGGGCAATTTGTTTCGGCGAAAGATGGTGGAGGCGATGCCGTTGACGTTACTGCGACCTCGGCTGGTCCGAACGAAACCTTTGTGCTTATCAGAATCGCTGGACCCGCGCCCATCGTTGCGGGTGACCATGTCGCTCTCAAAACGAAGCAAAAGGCTAATTACCTTTCAGCCATTAATGGCGGTGGAGAAGAGGTGCTCGCCAACGGTCCATGGGTCAAAGAATGGGAGGATTTTATTATCAACGACAGCAGCAATGGTCCCAGCGGCACCGATTACGCCCCTTACTTCCCGACGTGGACGTGGGACAATCCAGGGACATATCCGTACGCGAACTTGGTCGACCTGCGAAACAAGACCGGAATGGCGGGCGTAACGCTCGCTTTCGTGCTCTCGGGCGGCGGCTGTTCCACGGACGATGCGGTAACGGCGCACATCGCCGACATCCAAGCGTTCGCGGCAATGGGCGGCCAAGTCAAAGCATCTTTCGGGGGCGCATTGGGTACGTACATTGAAGCCGGTTGTGGTGATCCCGATTCTCTTGCCGCTGCAATCGGAGATTTTGTGGACAAGACGGGAATCAACGATCTCGACTTCGACATCGAGCAGAATGCTGCCTATGCCTTGAGCACCCTTCGCGGTCAGGCGCTGAAAAAGGTTCAAAATACCAAGGGGACTCGAATCTCGTTCACTCTGCCGGCAGGTCCGAACGGCTTGGTGGCTGGCGGGCTGCAAGTGGTCCAAGGGGCACTCGACGCAGGCGTGCAGATCTCGCACGTAAACCTGATGACGATGAATTATGGACAGTTCCAAGGAAATCCACTCGGCCCCATTGCCATCCAATCGGTGGAAGGCACGAAGGCACAGTTGCAATCGATGATTGCCGGATTAAGCGATGCGCAAGCCTACGCAATGCTCGGAGCGACGCCAATGATCGGCATGAACGATACCGGGGAGATGTTTTCCCTCGACGACGCGACGCTGCTCGCGAAATATGCCCGTGACAAGCAATTAGGGCTCGTCTCGTTCTGGGCGATTTCTCGCGATCGAGTGTGTGCGACAGGAAAGGACAGTTGCTCCACGATCAACGGTGGGGCATACGATTTCCACAATATCCTCAAGACATCCCAGCAGTAAAGTAGCTTGTACAGGGGCATCAAGCCGCACGACGCTCGGGAGAAATTGAACGGGTG
>CAZETM010001687.1:0-1694 GCA_964514885.1 uncultured Polyangium sp.
TCCGAAAGAGCGCACACGCATGCGGCATCATCGTCTTGAGCAAATAGAAGTTCCGCGCGATCGTCGGATCGTGTTGCAGATGCGCCGCCCAAAACATCGTCCCATCCGTGACGTCCAATTTTTTTGCGCGCCACTCTTCCACGCGCAGTGGCGATTCGAACCAACCTGACGACAGTTCCGCAAGCTGTTCGTCCTTCACCCATGACGCGACGCGCTCGGGAGTCACCGAAGCTTGCAGGAAGAGTGACTTGGTCAAGAACGAAAGGCCATCGAGCGCATCATAGAGGCGCCGCACGCGGCTACCAACGGATAACGCAGTCAATTCCAGTTGACGATGGATGAGATCTATCTCTCGCATGTTTCAATCCTCTCTCCCGCCCTACGAACGAAGATGATCGACGAAGGATGAAGGCATCATCCTAGATTTCGACGCTGCCGTCTAGAGTCTTTGCTCCGGTACGCAACGATTGCTCGTCCATCCTCCTGCACATCGGCGACGTGAGCCTTCACTCCAAGCGTGTCTTGACCACTCGAAACCCCAAAGTAACGTTTCGTTGAGTGGGTTTGAAGCTCGAGCGGGCCGCACCGCGTAGCCCATCGGGATCTTGGTAATAGCTGCCGCCGCGGAAGACACGAACCGTGCCTTTTTCCGGTCCGACAGGGTCGGTCACCATCGTGGTCGGATATTCGGCATACCAATCGAATACCCACTCGTGCACATTGCCCGACAGATCAAAAAGCCCCCAGTCGTTCGGCGTCTTCTGCCCCACGGGTTGCGTGCCGTAGCAGCGCTTGATGAGCAAATCGTCATAGTGGCCTTCGCATCCTTCGTAAAACGCTTGCGAATTGCACGTAAACCATGCAATGTCACCGATTCGGGGCGTGTTACAGATGACCGTGGTCTGGCTGTAGTCGCCATTGTAAAAAGCCGTCGACGCCCCGTCACGATACGCGTACTCCCATTCCGATTCCGTCGGCAATCGATATCCGGGACAGGTCAAATAGTTTGCCCCCACAAACGCGGCATTGAGCGTGCAAGACGTCGAGCTTTCCGTTCCTGCGCAATCGAAGCATTCCTCGAGACCGGCGGCACGAGACGCGGCATTGGCGTATGCAACGGCTTCGTGCCAGCTCACCATGGTCACGGGGCAGTCGGTGCCGCAATGTACGTATCGCGACGGGTTGTAGCCCATGAGGGCTTCGAATTCGCCCTGCGTCACCTCGTGTTTGCTCATCAAAAACGAGCGAGTCACGACCACATCGTGCTGTTTTTCATTCGCGTCTCGCAGATCTTCATCTTCGGGGCTGCCCATCGTGAAATTGCCCGCCAAGATCAATTCTTCGCCGGGCTCCGTCGGTGAGTAACACCGGCCCAATCTGCACGTTCGTTCGCCTTTGCAATCACCGTCGACTTCACATTCACGCGGCTGTTCACACCCGAGCAGACCGCTGGCCAATCCCACCACCAACATCGCGTCGAGCCAAATCGTTTTGTGCATCGTGAGCCTCCGAATAAGAGCATCTTAGCGTTTGCCGCCCCCACGCGCAGCCTCCACGAAACGACGCACGCGTTTTTCGTCGACCGGCTTCTTCGATACGCCCGTCCATTTTGATGCTCGAACCGACCAACCCTTCGGCAGTTCTTCTTTGGTCGCCCGAGTTCGCGAGCCGAGTGCCGGTACGACCTTTTGCCA
>CAZETM010001688.1:0-1693 GCA_964514885.1 uncultured Polyangium sp.
AAGCGCAAGTCGATTGGGGACACGTAGGCTATCTCGAATTCCCTGGCGGCAAACGGACTCTTACCGTCGTGGAGAAAGGATGCGTAGCCATTCACGCGTTTGAGCATTCCGATACCCCAGAGCGGAGGTGTCCTCCATTCACGCCCTGTCGCCTCTCCATCGACCCGTCCGTCAGCGAGTTTATCTCCCATGTCATGTAAAAGAAGATCCGTGTAGGGGTGGATGGTTTGGTGCGCGAAAGCCATGCGTGCCGTGGTCGTACACCCCGCCGGGTGCGTCCTCCCCTCACCCTTGTTTGCGGGGAGACCGCTGCAGTTGCGTGCGAAAGGAAGAGATGTGATCGATTTTTGGAAAAGGCGGCAAGTGAAGCTGTTTCGGCGCCCAATCCCCGGCAACGCCGTCACAGCTTCAACCGAGGCAGCTCGAAATCCGCATACGCGACCCCATCATCCGGAACATTGTCCGTGTCCGTGCGGAATTCGGCATTCTTGAACGAATACCGCCGCGGAAAAATGCGCAATCGCACGGGCTTGCCATCGAACGGCGGTAAAACCACGCCGATGTTGTACGCGTGTCCATTCGGAATGTGCTCTTGACGGCCGCCATAAATGGCCCCGGCCACGATACGCACCGAATCGGAACCGCCGCCCGAAATAACTCGCGTACTGTCGTGTTCGTGCACGTGTCCAGCAAGGTACAGGTGCGCGCGGCGACGTACCTGGGTCGCGACGTCGCGTTCTTCGTCGGGGAAAAACCATTCGCCATTGAGCGGGTGATGGCCCAGCACGACGACGAATTCGCGTTCGGGCGCGCAATCGTTGAGCAGCGCGATTTGCGCTTGTCCAATGCGCAATTTTTTTGCATCGTCGTTGCCAGCCGCCAAAAGCGCGGTGTCGAAACCGACGAATTGCACGGCGAGGCCATCACGTGCTTGTTCACGATGTTTCCAGGCGAGGCGTTCGAGCGGCGGTTTATCGGGGGAATGGCATGCCGGGGCATACCGTTTGGCGAATTCGAGATACGCTTGTTTGCGACGGAGGAGCACCGCGAGCGAAGATTCGTCTTCGAGAACTTCATCGAGGTTTTCCTGACCATCGCGGAGAGCGCCGAGGAGCAATTTGGACATTCGATCGTTCGTCACCGATCTATCTGTATCGTGGTTGCCGGGGACGAGAAAAACGCGATCGGGCGAGAGGCCGAACGTTTTCAGGACGTCGTCGATCCATTTCGAGGCAACGTCGTAATCGGATGGTTTTCCGGCCCAGGCAATGTCGCCGGTCAAGAAAAGCGCATCGGGGCGAGGGAGCGATTTGCTGGGGCCATTGGCGAATTCGTCGCGTAATGCGGCGAGCACGGTGGATTGGTTGTGGCGCTCGGCGGCCCCGGGCAAACCGAAGTGCATATCGGAGAGATGCAGATAGGTGAAAAGCGGTTCGGGTCCGCGTGCACGTGCACGCGGCCGGGGGACGGGAGACGGGAGACGCGAGACGGGAGACGGGGGACTGGAGACCGGGGACGCGGACGCGAAGTGGCGAAGGTTTTCAATTTGCGCGGGACCGGCGGCATCGACGAGGGATTTGCCCGTGGGGTAAACCTCGGCATTTTCCAAATCGAAGCCGGTCATGAGCGAGGCGTAATCGGCGTGGGCGAGGAAAAGGGCGCCGAGGGCACCGTCGAGTTTGCCGTGGTGTTG
>CAZETM010001689.1:0-1692 GCA_964514885.1 uncultured Polyangium sp.
GGAGACGTAGACGACGGCTGGACCGTGGGTACCCGATGGATGTTCCACGAACGCATGGGCTACAGCTCGCCCTACGTCACGGTGCCAGCGACGGGCCGTCGTCGGGCCCCGGGCGGCGCGTCGATCGTCAGCGTCGCTCGAGCGACGGGCCGCCTCCAGGACCCGCACACTCGCGACCTCATCGGGGAGCTCATTCGCTTCCTGGGCGAGCGCGGTTTTTCCCTCGCCACCGCGCCCCACAATGGCTACTCGTCGCTTGCGCTGAAGGCGCCTTTCTACGCGCAGTAATTCTCTCGCTCGACCAACGAACCCGTGCCCCGGTTCTTGCGGCAATTCACCCCGACGAACCTCGTCCACCTTCTTTCGATCTTCGATTGCCGCCGGACGCGTATCCACGCCCGCAACAAAGATCTGCGGATCGTCGCCCTCCTGGAAGAGCACTGGGACCATCCAGTCTTCGAGCGACAACCGCCCCTTCGTGCCAAACTCCAGGCGCACCGGAGCGTGCTTCAGCGCAAGCTGTGCCTCGACCATGGCCGTCCCAATTCGCTTACCATTCGCGAGCGCGCCGTAAAACGCGTGGACGAATTTCGTCGCCGTCGGTACGAGCACCGAATAACGCATCGCCACCACCGAGACGACACCTTGCCGAAGTAGCTCGGCAGCGACGCTCGTTTCAGGCTGCTTATCAGCCGTCGCCGTTTGACACGCATCCAGGACGAAGAGTGGCACGCGCCGATCGCGCAACATGCCGCCGATTTTGCTTGCCTCAATCGGATCCGAGCGGCGGTTTTCGAGGCCATTTCGCGCGTCTTCGGGATGCTCGAAACAGAGCAGCCCAAGTCCCCGAACCTTGTCGTACACGCCATGTCCATCAAAATGGACGACTTGGTACGGATCGTTTTCCGCTTCGGCGTCGATCAAGGCTTTTTGCATTGCCTCGAAGGTGCCATCGGGCAAAAGATCGAGTTTTACCTGGTCACCCAATTCGTGTAGCGTCTCCACGAGCGGCATGGCGCTCGCACGCGGATCGAGAAACGCTGCGCTTTCATCCTCGGGCCGCGCTCGCACCAGCAGCACCCGCACGCGCTCCCGAGGTTTCGCTTTAGGTCGCTCGATATCACTCGGCAACGTCCGCCGCACGCGCGCTTTCACGGCGCCGTCGAACAAATACGATTTACCATCATGCAGCAATTCCCACGGCAAACCAAAGAGCAATGCGGCCGCGTCTTTTCCCGCCGCATCCGCATCGCGATCGTCGACATTCACCGTGATGCGCCGCTCGATGTAGCTGCTATCGGACGTACGAGCCTCGATGAACTTGCGCATAGGATTTTCTTGGCTGCACACGATCGCGTCATGCAGCAGCTTCCCCCATTGTGGGAGCTGCGCCTCGATTGCTTTTGCGCGTTCACGAAAGACATCGAATGGCCAACGAAAATAGCCCTCGATGTACCAGCGCAAATCCTCTGCTTCGGTCGGTCCGAGCGGCGATACGAACTCGGTGAGCTTGCCATCGATACCTCGGCCCCCTTCTGCGGGTGTGTACTGGAGTCGCAACATGCCCGCCGTGCGGTTCTTTCCGTCTGTGGTGACGAGCTTGGGCTGGAAGAACTCGAGCGTGAGTTCGGCCAGCGGGGATGCGGGTGTGTGGGCTTGGGCGGGAAGACCATCCGTCGGCGCCCCGAGCGC
>CAZETM010001690.1:0-1691 GCA_964514885.1 uncultured Polyangium sp.
GACGGCGCAGCTCGCGGAGGCTCTTTCGTGTACGCCACGAGCACGGCCTTGCCATTGCGATATTCGGGAGCAATCTGCACGAAACCGCTACTTTTTGCAAACCCGGCAACATCACCGCGATTTTCACCCATGTACTCGCTGAATCGCTTCCACAAGTCACGCGCATCGTCACCGGACAGAGCCACTCCATCCACGATCGCTGCCAACACTGATTGTTCGGTAGTCATTGAATGCCATACTCCTTGAGACGCCGATAAAATGTACGTCGGGGCAATCCGACGAGCCTGGCCGCCTTGACTCGATTCCAGCTCGATGCCTGCAATGCAGCCAAAATCCGCTCCCGCTCGTCCGTTTTATGCGCTTCGAGAGAAACCACTTTCCGCCCGCCTTCCGAAACACTAGCAGAATCCGCCACAGGCGCCGGACGAACAGGCGAACGAGGCTCCGATAGCTCGAAATCATCAATGTCGAGCTCCGGGCGATCGGACAGCACCCACGCATTGAGCAGGATGTTCTCGAGCTGCCGAACATTGCCCGGAAACGTCTGCGCCATGAGCTTACGGAGCGCAGCTCGCGATACACTTCGCCGCTCACGCCCATAACGCGCCGCAAAGATGCCCAGAAAATGGTCGATGAGCAGCGGAACATCCTCGATGCGCTCCCGCAACGAAGGCACACGCACTTCGACGACATCCAGGCGATAATACAAATCCTCCCGGAACGTCCCCGACTCCACCATCGAAGCCAAATCTCGATGCGTCGCCGCAATGACTCGAACCGATACAGGCTCTTCTCGAGATCCTCCGACCGGACGCACCACTTTTTCCTGTAAAACCCGCAAAAGCCCAGCCTGCATCTTCGGCGGCATTTCGCCTATCTCGTCGAGCAAAATGGTTCCGCCCGTCGCTTCGCGAAAAAGCCCACGTCGATCTCGATCGGCACCGGTAAACGCGCCTCGCACGTGGCCAAATAGCTCGCTCTCCAGCAAATGCTCGGGAATCGCACCGACATTGATGCCCACGAAAGGCTTTTTCGCGCGTACACCAGCATTGTGAATCGCACGCGCCACAACTTCTTTGCCCGTGCCGCTTTCACCCATGATGAGCACTGGCACGTCGGCGTCTTTGACTCGGTCGACGAGCGCATACACTCGACGCATGACATCGCTGCGCCCCACCAGCCCCTCGTAACCGAAATGCCCTTTGATCACCGCACGGACTGACCGCAAATCGCGACGCGTTTCCTCGAGCTGCTCGGTTCGATGACCCAGCAGCTCTTCCAGCTCGGCACGCGCAACCAAAAGCTCCTGGTTGGCCTTTTCCAATTCGGCGCTCTTCTTTTCAAGCTCCGTGGCTCGCCGGGCATTTTCACCCACGAGACGCGCCGTTTCAATCGCAATGGCCACCTGATCCGCCAACGCTCCGAGCGTGGGCAATTCATTCGCAAACCCAACCGCAGGACTGAGCCGCGTCTCCAGGTACAACGCTCCAATCACCACTGCATTGCGTGCTCGAATGGGAACACACGCAATCGATTGCAACATGAGCTGATGCACCGATACATAATCAGCCATCCGAGCGTCTTCGCGCGCACTGACCGTCGCGATAGGCTCACCCGTCTGAACCACCCGCTCCGCCATCGACTGCGAAAACCCCGCATGCGGATCGTCACCCTCTCGGCCCCGACATGCA
>CAZETM010001691.1:0-1687 GCA_964514885.1 uncultured Polyangium sp.
CCCCTGCACACGCGGACTCCCCCACGCCACGAAGGACAGCTTCGAGCGCCTCACGAAGCGCACCACGCAGCGCGGTGGCTGGAATGATAGGGCGGCCACGACGATCGGTCGCGTGAGCTCCATGCACATCATGTGGGACCGGGGAATACCCACCAACGAGAACGCTGCCCGTCGGAAAGCACAATCGAAGGTCGAAGGGTTTCATGAGTTCGTATCCTTCGTCGTCGCCAACAAATCCAACAAGTCCAGGCGCGTTGCTGCAATGTGCTCACGAAGCTCAACCGGGTTCGTCCAGGTGACGTCGCAAGCTTCGAACCATTGTTGCCACTGCTTGGAGCGGGCCACCTGGTATCGCAACAGATTGTCAAATTCTTCAACCGATGAAATGGTGCATCGGTTTCCAAGGATCGCCCGCTGCGTGCTTGGAACCTGGCGCAGAGCATTTGCAGCATGAATAGCTCGTGCCCACCCTGTCCGCTCCATCGATATGGCCTTGACCTTCCGTTGCTCGTACTCAGGATCCTCCGACATCAAGATTGCAAAATCGAATCCCGACCGTGGGCCATTCCGATCGCGGCAAATGGCTTTGGCCCGACGTTCGAGCGCGTGCGCATGTTCGAGCAATTCCGATGCGGGGTGATGATCACATGCAACCACAGCACCAATGCCAATTCCAATGTTTCCGAATGCCTCGACAAGCTCCGGTGATGAAAGCACTCCTTCGAGGTTTCCAGCCCCTCTCGCACTATCCTCGACATTGCGAGCCAGCGCTTCAACGTATCCGAGTACGAGCTCGGGCGCCATGAATGCGCGAATGTCGTCACCACCTGTGACTGGAGCCAGAATCCTTTCGTCATTGCTGCCTACCGCGCGGTCATGCGCCGATTGAAAGATTTGCGCGACGACGCTACTCACGACAGCCATCTGCTCGAGCGTCTCGAGCATTCCGAACAACGCTCCCATGTTATTGCCATCAGCGGACACGGCGGCAACCCGACGCGTTTCTCCATTGGCATAATCAAGCAATGACTTCTTTACGGCTGGATCATTCCCGCGTGCATGCTTGATGAATTGATCACAACGCACACAAACACGCCGCCTATCCTCGCCTGCCGTGATCGTTCGGTCGGCATACATTGCATAACAATCTTCACATTGCTGCTCTTTGCTATAAGGCAATACGCCGCCAGGTCGATATGCAGCATCCTTTGCATTGTCGAGCTTGCGCCGAAGCCAGGTTAGGCTGCCTTTGGGATGTGCGTGATCATAAGGAACCGCCGCTGCCGCCAGAACACCGCTGACCGTCAGACCACAAAACATACCCTGAAGCTCGTTGATGCGGTGTGTTGCCTCCTTTGCGGACTTCGTCAATTCATACCCTCGACCACCACCGGCAAAAATGGCCAGTTCGCGTGACCCTTGCTCGCTATCGAATTGCTCGATCGTGCGACTCGCTCCGCGCATGGTAATCGGTCGGTTGCTTGCTGTGACCAGTTGCTGGATACCGTTGATGTCATACGCCACCAGCCATGCGTCTCTCCCCGCTCGCTCTATGGCTTTCTGAACACCTGCAACTATCGGCTTGATTTCGTTCCTCATCGCCCCATCTCAGTTCGAGCCTCGCACCCGCTCACCTCGGTCGCGGTAGGGACGGCTCTTCTTTCATGTTTCCACCAAATCGAGCCGC
>CAZETM010001692.1:0-1684 GCA_964514885.1 uncultured Polyangium sp.
TTACCACCTGCTGGTGCAGTGGGACGAAAAGGAGCGACGTCATGAGTCAGCTATCTCGGTGCATGCGCCTTATCGACGCACGGTGGTGTCGACGCGAGAATGCGCAACGACGTTTGGATGGGCGGCGGATACGTTGGGGTGGCTGATCGAGCGGCTCGGAGCGGAGCCGGAAAAAGAATTGGCCCAGGCATTACGCTCGTCGCTGGATGAATTGGTCGCTCGTTATCCGAGCGTGCCCGTGATGCATACCGCGGAAGCTGCGCCGCCAAGCGCGTGAATTGGACGCCCCACGGACGAGTCGACGGCCCGTTTCGTGGGGCGACGTTTCCAGCCGGTCAAGGCGAAAAAGGCGGACGCGGCATAGATTGACGGTTGCGACATGAAGACGCCCGGTTCGAATGAGCCGGGCGTTTTTTTGTCCGGGCAAACTCGGCGACGACAGCGTCGCTCGTGCCTCGACTTCGAACGAGCTCAGCCATGTGCTCGGCCCGCAAGGCAACCGTCGCGAGGTCTGGGAATCTCGGCACGCAGCATGAGGTGGCGCCCGCCATGTTCCGCCATGGCCCGCCAGGGGTTTGGCGGGTAACACCATCAAGAAACCCCAGGAAATTCGTTTGGCACACCGCGCGCAATGGGCGCGCGCGTGGAGGCTTCTCGCGAACATCACGCGTTGCATGCGGATGCGCACGCGTACGAACGTCACCGGCCCGAAGCGACGGTTTTGCATGCTGTCGTGACCGAATATTGGGCGCATTTCGAGAGCGCGTGGAAGCGCTGGGGAGTTTGCCGAAGTTTGTCGTGCGCGAGTGTGGAGGACTACCTTCGTTGCGGGTTGCTCGAGCACGGGTTTGTCCGGGTGAAGTGCACCGATTGTGGCTTCGAGCGTCTCGTGGCGCTGTCGTGCAAGCGTCGAGGTTTTTGTCCGTCGTGCTTGGGGCGACGCATGAGCGACACCGCGGTTTGGCTCACCGAACACGTGTTACCGACGGTGCCGATACGACAATGGGTGTGTTCGTTGCCGTGGGGATTGCGTGGGCTCGTCGGATATGACCGCGCGTTGTGCGCGCTGGTGGTGGAAACGTTCGTCCGAGAACTGCTGCGCTCGTACCGTTGGAGAGCAAAACATCTCTTTGGTTTGTCCAGTGTAGAGGAAGCGTTTGCTGGCACGGTGACGGTGATTCAACGCTTCGACTCGGCGTTGCGGCCCAACGTCCATACACACACGCTGGCGCTCGATGGCGTCTATGTGAAGCACGGGGACGGTGAAGGCATCACGTTCCTGCGCTTGCCCGCGCCGACGGACGACGAGGTGCACGAGGTTGCCGAGCGGACGGCGAAACGAGTTGCGACGATCTTACAGAACCGCGGCAGAACGCTCGATGGTTTGTCTGATCGTGACGATGTCGAGACTGCGCTCGGAGCATGTTACGAAGCTGCAGCGAGAACGCCCAAGACGCGCGTGGTCGGCCCGGGAAGGTTACGCCCGGACGAACGCGTGGCGATTGTGCCTGGCTTCAATGTGCACGCAGGGCCGGTAATCGAAGGTCGAGATCGCAAGCGTGTGGAGCGGGTATGTCGCGCCTGACCCAGGTCGATGATGTGCTGCACTACGAGCTGCAACTTCCGCTCTTCGGCAAACTGTTCGAGGAGCAAGACGCCGACGTGCGCCATGCGCGACGCAAGC
>CAZETM010001693.1:0-1684 GCA_964514885.1 uncultured Polyangium sp.
CAACCAACCACGTTCTGGGGCAAACTCGAGCGCAATGATGCGAATATCGTAGCGCAATGGCATCCTCTTTTGGCCCATTGTGCCGACGTGGCCGCCTGCACCGAGGCCCTGCTCGAACAAACCATCCTCCGGCGCCGCCTCGCCACACTTGCCGATCGTGACGACCTCGACGACCTCGACATCGCCCGGCTTTCGGTCCTCGCCGCGTTCCACGACATAGGCAAATACAATCACGGGTTCCAGCGCAAAGGCGACCCCGTGCCTCGTGATACCGCCGGACACGTCGCCGAAGTGCTCGCGCTGTTCGGCTCGGGTTATCCGGATGAGGCAAAACTTCTCGCCCAGCTTCCCGTCGCCGATCTAGACCGCTGGTGCGACGGAGACGACGAGGGAGCGTTTCAGCTCCTCACTGCCGCTATCGGTCACCACGGCCGACCCGTACGCTGGCAAGAGATCCGACCGAACCCCGCCCTGTGGCGCATCGAGCGCTCGGTCGATCCCTTTGCTGGCATTGCTTCGTTGACGGCGTCGGTGCGAGCATGGTTCCCCAAAGCCTTTTCTGTATCGCCCCACAAGCTCCCCCATGCGCCGGTTTTTCAACATGCGTTTGCAGGGTTGGTCATGCTCGCAGATTGGCTTGGCTCCGACCGTCGCTCCTTTCCATTCGCAGAAGACCTCGCGGATCGTATGCCGTTTGCGCGTAACCAAGCGCGCGACGCTGTTCGCGCCATGGGACTCGATGCTCGCGCCGCACGCATCAGCCTTGGAGAATCCTTGCCAGGCTTCCATCAAATCTGCCCGTACCCGGCGCACGAGGCTCAGACAAAAACAATGGCACTGCCGCGCCCCTCCCAAGGTGGCCTCACCATTCTCGAATCCGAGACAGGCTCGGGCAAAACCGAGGCGGCGCTCGGTCGTTTCGTCCAATTGTTTCACGCGGGCCTCGTCGACGGGCTGCTGTTCGCGCTGCCCACACGGACAGCAGCAACGCAGTTGCATACCCGCGTGCTCGAAGCGACTACGCGCGCATTCCCGGATATCGCCAATCGGCCTCCCGTCGTCCTGGCCGTTCCCGGTTATCTACAAGTCGACGACGACTGCGGCCGGCGCCTTCCCGCTTTCGAGGTCCTCTGGAACGACAACGATAAAGAACGCGCGCGCCACCGCGGGTGGGCCGCCGAGCAGCCCAAACGGTTTCTCGCAGGTGCCATCGTCGTCGGCACGATCGATCAAGTATTGCTCTCGTCTCTGCGCGTCGCACACGCGCATCTCCGAGCCACGGCGCTCCTTCGCCATTTGCTCGTCGTCGATGAAGTCCACGCGTCCGACGCGTACATGAATACCATTCTCGAAGAGGTGCTCCGTTTTCATCTCGCCGCGGGTGGGTTTGCCTTTCTCATGTCGGCCACGCTCGGGACCCATGTTCGATCGAAGCTCGAGCGTGCCGCGCTCGGGGAACGTGCAGTAGCTCGCGCCGACCACAGCCTTGCCGCAGCGCTCGCGACGCCGTACCCGGTCATTCACGACGCCGCGCGTGGAGCCGCCCCGGTCCTTATTGCCGTTGCAAACGCCGGACGGCCCAAAACCATCCACGTCACCCTGAAGCAAAAGCAGGACTACCAGTTTGACATCCACGTCGACGACGCCATGCCGGTGCTCACCAGCGATGAACCTGCACCATTGG
>CAZETM010001694.1:0-1683 GCA_964514885.1 uncultured Polyangium sp.
CGCGTGACACGTGGCGGGGAGGTAGGTGTCATTGACGCGTGACAGTGACACGGGGAAGTGACGAACCCGGGCAGGGTTTTCCGCGTTTTCGAGCGCCGAAGACGATGGCACACGTCCTGCAATGCCTGGCAAACGAACGGCGTACGATTCAGTGCGCCACGGAGGTTGTCATGGTTCGTTTCTTCGCCCCCTCGTCACGCCAAAATGTAACCGCATGCCACCGTATTTCCGGCACGAAGAAGACGATGACCATTGGCATCGCAGTCGGTCTTTTGATGATGACGGGCTGTGCCGAAACCACGACGCAATCGGGTGCGCAGCATTGGGAGCGTCGGGTTCTCGCCAATGGTGTCGAACTGCACGTCAGCGACGACGCCAACGTTGATGCTCGCAGGATCGCTGAAGACGTGCAATCCGAAATGCGCTCGCGCTACATCGGCGCTCGCTGAACCTCCAACTGCGTTGGAGAGGTGAGAAAAATGGCGCGCGAGCAGTTCGAACGTCACCAATCGCGTACTGGTCCGCCAAACTCGTTTCATTTGCTTCGTGACTCGCGCTTCACCCCACCCATACGGATAACCGCTTGTAGACGAGAATGAATTTCCCCCTGAAGGCGATTCTGTCGTCTTTGCATTGGAACCCTCGAAAAGCGAGACGATACATATTTGTCGATCCGCTTGATTCCGAACAGCGCGACACCGCCTCGCGCCAAACCATTGCGTGGTCTCTAATCGTCCCTGCAATGTCCACGTATTCGGCAGCGAACAGCTAGATCGTCACATCCCATACCGGCACGCCAAGAAAGGCTGCAAGCTGCGCGGTGTCTTTTCGGAGGTCGTAAAGGTTGCCGTGGTCGACGACGTTCTCCCGACGCCCGTCCTTGAGCACAAGGTTCAGCTCATAACTGTCGAAGGAATCCCCACCGCCCCCGCCGCAGTACTCCGAGATGATCTGCAACGCGTGGATGTTCTTCAGCTTCACGCAGCATTTCAGTTTGCTCCGGTCGGACACCTTGGCGGTGCTGAACTTCCGGCCCTTCCAAAAATATCCGCTCCGCCGGTCGAAAACCACCGGTTGGGTGACTGACCACGATAGCACGCCGCCGATGCCCCCGAACAGGGACCCACACAGGAGCAGTGTGACGACAAAGGGCATATCTTCGCCTCCCACGTACTTGACAATCGAACCGCATATCAGCAGCATCCCGAACGTGAGGAAGCTGCCGTAGAACAAGAGCGCGCCGATGGTGGGGCGGAAATGCATGCGGCGCTTGCCGACCGGCAAGAGCTTGTGGGTGCGGAAGCTCGCGCCGCCAGGCTTCATCGGTGACCAGGCGACGGACAGCGCGAGCGGGTCATTGAACCGTTCGAGATCGGGGACGGGCTGCGCGGCGAGTTTCGCGAGAAGACGTTTGAGCATGGGCACTTTCATTCAAGCGGTACAGTAACGCATCGACGCCCGAATTGCCGCCGACTTTATACTCCAAAATGCCAAGGCGCATGATACCAAGATATTGAATGGCCTCACAAAACTGAGCTCCCCACCTGTGGTGACCACGACGACAAGCAATCCGGTGCACCCACCTGATCGATTTCGCTCAGCCAAGCGAAATGCCCCGTGACTCGTGCTTTCCCCCTTCCCATTGCAACCAAAATCCCCGTGACCCGAGTCGCGTAGTCGTCC
>CAZETM010001695.1:0-1683 GCA_964514885.1 uncultured Polyangium sp.
GGCAGGCGTCTTGGTTATCATGCCCCCGCTTCTCGGGATGCCTCATGAACGACACCGCCTCGCAGAACGTCAAGCCGCACGCCAAGCCGTCCCCTTCACCTCGCGTTAGGATCGACGCGATCGGCACCGTGCTGCGCCGGCCATTGCCCAGTGGCGTGCGCATGGAATTGCGGCCTTCGAAGCCCATCAGTTCCGCGTGGAATCAAGCCCTTCCGCTCTTCCAAGGCTGGACGGAAACTGCCGTGCTTCTGGTGAGCGCGTCGGGTTTGGCCGATACACCGTTTTTCGTAGGGCTCGACGTCGATGGCGTACGCGTAGGCAATGTCGCGCAAGCATCGCTCGCGAAAACCCCTGGCGAGCCAAGCGGTTTTTCCTTCGAGATCGAAACATCCGTCCAGCAACTCGCGCCGCTCGCGGGCAAACTCGTCACGCTTTCCGCGCTGATTTCACCATCGGCGACGCTGGCCGATGCTCGCCGCGTGACGCTTGCAAAAATGCATCTCATTGCGGTTGTCGGCGAAGGCCCCGTAGTGTCTGCGGTGGACGTGCTCGAGTCGACGGATTCCGTGCTCGTCGATGCGCCCGAGCGACGCTTGTTCGATCTGCAAAACCCCGAAGAAGGTTTCTGGATCGGGACGGGCAAGTGGCGCCTACGCCTGTTTGCCGACTGGGCGAACGTGGATGCGGCGCCATTCACGATCGATACGAAACCGCTACACATCGTGCATCGTTGGCAACGTTCAGGCGACGGCGTGCAAGTACTGACGGAAGACACGACGAGACGTGCAGGCGGGCGACAAACCTACGCAGAGTTTATGTTCGACTCTTCGCACGCCGAACTGCTTCCCGTGCCCGATGAAGGCAAAGACGTGCCGCTCGATCTCGCTGTCGAACATGTGCTGACGTTCGGTCAGCACTCGGCACTCTGCACGTGGCATGCGGACCTGCCGATCCGCCTGCGCGATCCGCGTCCGCTGCTGAAATCGTTCCAGCGTTTGTCAGCAGTCGGAATCGACTTCGGCTCGTCTGCAACGGTCGCTGCGCTTTACCAAAAGGGATACCGGTCGCTGCTACGTCTGGGCACATCGATCATCGACGCGATCAAATCATCGGAAAACCCAACGTTTTTGCTGATCGAAGACCACGAGCGGTTATGGGCCGAAATGGAACGCGTGGCAGCATCACCGGCGTTTCGTTTTCCAAACCTGCTGCGGGTCATCCGAGGAAGTCACGCTGCTCGTGAGGCGATGACCGACTCGCCGAACGCAGTCGTGGGTGAGCTGAAGAGTTTGCCCGAGCGCGTAATGACGCTCGATCAGTCGCCGCAACTGCGCGATCGTGAACGACGTAAAGACTTCTTGCTCGACGAGCCTCGCGTACGGGTGCTCATTCGCGCGTATGCGTATTTGCTTTCGCGAGCGATCAATCGTCCGGGGCAAGACGTGTACTTGCGCTACTGGTTGACGCACCCGGCGAAGTTTGACGACAAGTCGCGCAAGCTGCTCGAGGAAGAAATTCGTCACGGCATTTTGCTGGGCATTCCTGAGGGGATCAACGCGGAAGACGTGACGGTCGAGATGAGCGCGAGTGAGCCGGAAGCGTTTGCTGCTGAGGTTTGTCCGGAGCTCGCGACCTATCCCGAGCTCGAGCCGATCATCGAGAAGTTCGGTGAGATGCGGTTTG
>CAZETM010001696.1:0-1682 GCA_964514885.1 uncultured Polyangium sp.
TTGTCGGTCGAATCCAATGCAACGTCTGCAAGCGCGTCTTGCAATGCTTGTACATTGCACGCTTCCGCGATATTAATGGCCGCGCGGCGCGCCATCCAATCTCTGTCCTTGCCGCGAATCCACGGCTCGAGCTGTTCGGTCAATTCAGAATGCCCAAGCTTTCGATAGACGTGCCGTCCACCCACGGAATCGTCGATCATGCGTCGATTGGCCAATCCATCGAGGAGCGCATCGACGAGCTTTTTTCTCTCGATGTCGTCAACCATGGCCACATCGCTTTGCAAAAGCGTTTGCGGATCCTGATCAATGAGCTGCCGGAATATTTCGCGGTCCGTACTTGCCAACCATGCGGCAACTTCCCGCAATGCCGGCACAATCTGTATGCGCTCGGTTGCAGGATACAAGATGCCCGCAAGATCTCGAAGCCCAAATCCTCGTTCGCGCAGAAAACGAGCCGTCAGAAACTCCGCATACGTTTGGTGCTCCCAACCACGCAGTTGGCTACGCCCGCGCTCGTTGAACAGTCCCGTCATTGTCAGGGTTTCTTGCACAGCGGCTTCGTCAACGTCGAAGTCTTTCTCCTGGGCTCGTTCGTGTTTGCCCGCGAGAATCTCCGACAACAAGGTGTCCGCGGCAAGGTCGCCCGGATTGGGATCGAGATAGATCGTTGAGCGATTGCCAAGTATACATATTGCCGCAATTCGACCCGCAATGGCCATTCGCCGAGACCACGACACGTTGCCGACGTTCTTGTGGGTTTTACGCCAATCATTGTTTTCTTCGCACAGCTTGCGGCAACCTTGCTCGTAAATTTCCCATCGCGCCCTTGGCAGCTCACTCGTCGCTCGAAACATGTTCAGCAGGAACTTCAGCGTGACCGGCTTGATAGCAAGGGCTGTTGCCTCTCGATTTGCGACAGCGGAAAGAAATTCCTCCGCATTCAATCCCTCGGCATTTGCAGCCACCGCGACATCTTTTTTGCGCAATGGAGTCAATTCGTAGACGCCGAATCGCTCTTTGCCCTCGGCATCTTTGCCCGCGGCATCTGTGCCCCAACGCTCGCGCAGCTCATGCTCCAGCATAGGTGGAACTTGGGCCGTGCGACAAGCAATGCGCAATCTGATTTTGTCAATGGGACCACGCTCGAGCTTCCCAAGAATGCGCGACGCTGCATCGACATGCGGATGCTCATCGAGCCCATCGATAAAAAGATGCAGCGTATGTCTACCCTCGAGCCACCCCTTGAACTTCGGATCATCAAAAAGATCGTCTTTGAGGTCCCGATGTTTACGGCAATCGATGTGAAGATGCTCCTCGCCCTGCGGTAACGATGCTTTGACTTCGTTGCTCGCCACTTCCATCGCGACGGTCTTGCCGATGCCCGGTTCGCCCAGCAGCAGCAAACACGGCACGGCTCTGATGGCATCGAACGAAACGGCATAGGATTGGACGTTCTTATGCGGTCCTTCAGGGTCCAGGAGGTACCCAGCCTCGTCGCCGAAGATGCGACCTTCTCGCGGACACCAGAAGCGCTTCCAATTGTAGTGCATCGTCGAGTTGGCCATGGTCGGGGTTGGTCGCGATCCGAGATACGATTCATCGGGGGTTGCGTCGTGTCAACCCACAAAAGCGCCTCACCCCCGGCCCCTCTCCGCAATGCGGAGAGGGGAGAAGAATGCGGC
>CAZETM010001697.1:0-1680 GCA_964514885.1 uncultured Polyangium sp.
GCGGCGGTTGTTGGTACTGCCCCGGGGCCGCGGGTGGTGGCGGTGGCGGTGGCGGAGGTGGTGGAGGCGGGCTGAAAAACGGGGGCAAACCCGGGATCGGCGGCAAGGTTGGAATGGGACTCGGCGGAGGCGGCTGACCCGAAGGATCGGGTACCGGATCCTGCGCAAGCGCGGGAAGCGCTACGCAAAGAGACAAACCTAGGCCGAGAGTTGCACCAAAAACACGCACCGATCGCATGGTGCACCGAGTTTACACATTTTCAGTCTGCATGCGCGCTTTGAATGTGCAGAACGACTACTGCGGGCAGATCACTCCTTGCGTAGCGCTCGGTTCATGATGTCCGCGACGGCTTGAATCGGCGGCTTCTGTTCGTAGAGGACCTTGTAGACCTCCGTCGTGATGGGCATCTCGACATCGAGCTTGCGACCAAGATCGTAGGCGCTCTTCGTCGTCTTGACGCCTTCGGCAACGTGGCCGAGCGAGCCTAAAATGTCGTCGAGTGATCTGCCTCGACCAAGCTCGAAGCCGACGGTGCGATTACGTGACAGCTCGCCAGTGCACGTGAGGATGAGATCGCCGAGTCCACTGAGGCCCGCGAGCGTGAGTGCGCTGCCGCCTTTGACCATGGCGATGCGAGCGATTTCGGCGACGCCGCGAGTGATCATTCCAGCGCGTGCGTTGTGTCCGAAGCCGAGGCCATCGAGCGCGCCAGCAGAGATGGCGATGACGTTCTTGAGGGCGCCACCCATCTCGACGCCGATGACGTCATCGGAGGAGTAAACACGAAGACGTTCCGTGGCAAACGATTGTTGTACGGCGAGCGTTTCGGCTGCGCTGGTGCCTGCAACGACGACGGCGGTGGGTTGTCCGGCGGCGACTTCTTTGGCGAAGCTGGGTCCGGAAAGATACGTGAGGCGAGGTTCGACGTCGGGCCCGAGCACATCGATGAGGACTTCACTCATGAGCATGAGCGTGTCGTTTTCGATGCCTTTCGTTGCACTACAAACGAGTGCGTTTGTCGGAATGAACCTACGTGCATCGGCGACGACGGAGCGTAGGGCATGTGAAGGCACGACGACGACGACGAACTCGGCGCCGCGGAGGGCTTCTTCGAGGTCGGCGGTAGCGCGCAAGGTGGGCGGAAGAGGAGCGGACGGGAGGTAGCGTTCGTTGACGCGTTTTTCGTTGATGGTGCGCGCGAGAGAGGGCGTGTGGGACCAGAGGTAGGTGGGGAATTGTTTGTCCGCAAGAACCTTGGCGAGCGCCGTACCCCAGGCGCCCGCACCGAGTACGGCGACGTTAGGCATGAGGGGAAGGTATCATTCGTCGAGACGACTGGGCGAGGTTCTACTTGGACGAACCAATGTTCTATTATGACGAACCCCAAAATCTTTGAATTCGTGCGCGAGAAGGCTTCACTTGACTGCTGCTCGTGGTAGTCTTTGCTCGATGGCGACACACAACGCGCAGCAGTTGATTCCTCGTCCCGTTCCGGTCACCCCCTCGGAGGAACAATGGCGCGCGATGAGCCCGGCCGAGCGCGAGCAGTTCATCATTGCGGTGAACGATGCGTTGTCGGATCCGGTGATCACGATGAGCGAGGGTCGCCCGCACAAGAAGGCGAAGAGCCGGGCGATCGACATGCTTGGATTGCATTTCCGGGCGATGGGGCGACGGAT
>CAZETM010001698.1:0-1678 GCA_964514885.1 uncultured Polyangium sp.
TGGACGACATGGGTTACCTGCCGAAAAGCCGAGCCATTGATGCGAGCGGAAAAGCACGTCTGAAACCGGTGCGTCTCGATCGCGAGACATTGGCAGGAAACGATCGTCAGGTATGCGAGCGAGCGTGTGCAACGATGATTGCGGACCTTGCAGCGACCGGAGAATTCATCATTGGCGGACTGCATCGGTGCTGTCGGCGCGTGCTTGGCGAGCATCCGGTCGACTTGCAAACGTTGTCTGCCGAAGAACGCGACCGCGTGATTCTGCAACAATTGGTGCCGATGGTGGCGGGACGCGTGCGCGGCGATATGGGAGATGCAAGGTTTTTCCCGGACTGCGCGCGCATTCTTTACCAGCTCGTGTGCCTGGGTGGCGATACGCGTCGGTTCCGAGGCGAGGAGCCAGAATCAATGCTGGCTGCGGAAGCTGCTGAGGTTCGAGCGCGCGGACCGATAAGGTAGCATGGGCGCAACGACGCGGATACGCGGCGGAGCGCCCCCCCGGATTCGAGTCGAAACCGCTCCCGGCATACGGTTCATTGCAATGGTTTGTCAATCCATCCGCCAATACACTCCGATAACGAAACGACCTCCCATCCCCCTGTCCGAAGCCGATCGATCACGAGCGGTACGAGGTCGACCGATGCCTCGGTGTACTCGTTGTCATGCTGGATGTGAATGAGGGGCCCAGTCAGGGATCCCGTTGCAGCCGTAACCGTATCGAGAACCTTGTTGGGGTCGAACTCGTCAGGAAACTCGGTGCTCGCATGATGCCAATCCGCTGTATCGAAGCTCCAAAGGATCACCCGGTAGTCGAGCTGGCCGAGAATGCCGAGGACGCGATTGTCGTAATCGGTATATGGAGGACGCATGCATCGCGTACGCCGACCCGTCTCGTTCGCAATGAGGTCTTCCGCTTTCGTGATCTCGTCTCGAACCGCAGCATCGTCGAGACTGGTGAGTCGGCGGTGAGAATGGGTGTGGTTGCAGATTTCGTGGCCTGCAGCCTGCATTCTACGCACTCGGAGTCGATTTTCGACATGTTGTGGATGTGTCTCATCCAGGTTGTCGGCTTTCAAGAAAAACGTGGCCCTAGCATGGCTCTTGTCGAGCAGCTCGAGCAGTTTGTCCGTGTAAGGACTCGGCCCGTCATCGAACGTCAAAACAACTACGTTGTCGGTTCGACCTGGACAAACACTTACAGGCACGCCCGCCGCAGCAAGTGGCTCCGGCGTCGCTGGCGCTGGCGCTGGAGCCATGGGTCGGTCCTCCAGAATTGCGACGTGCTCTGTTCCGCAGCCAACGAGCAGAAAGATCACGAGCGAAGGCACTGCGAAGGCGGAAGTAGTATTCATGATGGATTGCCACCATACGAACCGAAGATTACACGTATGGACTAACACAACAGATGATGTGAATTCCACGGCGGTTGCGATCCGCCGCGTTCATCATCGCCCGACCCGTCCGGGTCGATTCGAGCTACGAAGGGTATGCCCAGACCGTGAGTTGCGTTCTGACGCGACTACCCCTTCACTACCCACTTCGTTTCCACTGCCAAAAGCCGCTCGGCTTCCGCCTTCGCCTGCGCCACCACCGCCACGCGCATTGCTGCCACCAGCATCGTCTGCGCCAACTCCACAATCTGCCCCAGCGGCACCGGCCGATGTGCTACCCAATCA
>CAZETM010001699.1:0-1677 GCA_964514885.1 uncultured Polyangium sp.
TACTGGAATCATTGCATTCTTGCAAGCCATAGGTAGGGCATTCGTATAGCCCACGAGTCGTGTACGAGAATGAGCGCCGCCTGGTAATCTGGACGCGATGATGGTTCGCACCTCGGGCAGCGCGTTGATTGGCCTCGCTGCTTGCCTCGTCGCCTGCCCACCCGCGCCAGCGGTAGCCGAGCACCCGGCGGAGAGCCGAGCGACCGAACAAGCCAACTTGTTCTTGTTTCCAATCGCAGGTGCCGAGGCGCTCCTGGGCAGGTCCGTGCACGTGACGGGCGACGGCGCGTGGTCCATCGCCGATGCTCGCAACCCCGGCTGCGAAGTCACCGTGAGGCGCGAAGGCGCGCGCTTCCGAGCGGCGCGGCAGGCAGGGCAACCGCATACTCGACTCAACACTTTCGGGCACTTGCGGCTCGTGCCTTCGTAGGCGGGTCCACCACCCCGACTAGAAGGACGCGCAGTAGGTAGTCGTGGTTCCATCCGGCATTTTTCTGTTTTGCGCGAATCCCTCGCTTCGAGGTCTTTTCGTTCTTCAGCATATTGAGCACAATGCCACGAATCATCGCGAGATTCTCTTGCGCGTGTCCCACCCGCACTCGACTCTCGTCTTCACGAAGGGACACATCTAGTGTCCAATGACAATCATTCTCTATCGACCAGTGACCTCGTATCCACTTTGCCATGTTCCGCGCCGTGGCTCGCTTCGAACTAATGAAATAACGCCGTTCGGTCTCCACCTTTTCTCCCCGCTGACACTTGCTCTCCACCATCGACATACTCGCGATCCCCGACCACTTGTCCGCTTCCTTGAGACACTCGACTTGGTTTGACGTGTAGACGCGTCGATGTTCGACCCGTCCGTGTTCCTTGTCCAACGTCTCAAAAACCGTATGGGGCTTATCCCCGAACGGCTGCGTCCCGGCGTCCGCGAAAAACTCCACGACCTCCTTGTGCAAATTCCCTTGGTTCGCTTTGACGGCAAGCAGGTAGTCGGCCTCTTTTTCTACGATCTTCTTAGCGATCTCCTTCTGCGTACCCATCGCGTCGATTGTCACCATGGCCCCCTTGATGGCGAGGAGATCGAGCAGCGCAGGGATGGCCGTGATCTCATTCGACTTCGCATCCGTCGCGACTTGACCAAGCACCATCCGATTATCGCGCACCCACGCGCGCACCAGGTGCAGAGCCGACGTCTCCGCCGCATGATCAAACGATCGTCGTGCCGTTTTGCCATCAATGGCAATCAACTTACCTCCCGTCTCCTTGACTAGCGCGCTCGTCCAGCGAACGAAGCATTCGCGAAAACTCTCTGGCTTCAGGCGCGCGAAGATGCGGCCGAAGGAATGCCGTTGGGGAGCTCGAGAATCGTGCGTAGCCACGGCTCTTTCGCGAGGCCGAATTCATAGAAATCGTCCCAACCCTCGGCCCCGCAGATCGTGGCGAGAATGGCAATGGCCAGGACGTCGATCAGGGGATGTTGGATAAGGCCGGACTTGCGAGGGTCATGCAGCGGGCGGAAGTACACGAGGAGTTGGAGCATGGCGTTCTGGAGCATCGCTCCACGAAACGCTTATGCAAGTGGAGTTCGTAAGCGTTCGAAAATGCTCATATAAGGATGCGGGCGCCCTGGAAATGCACCCCATCGAGATTTCTCATTTCGTGAGCAACGCATCG
>CAZETM010001700.1:0-1670 GCA_964514885.1 uncultured Polyangium sp.
ATTCATTGTAGGGGTAGGGGCGGGGGGTCGGCAACTCGGCCAATGCCTGATCCAGGGTTTCCGGCGTGCACTCGACAGGTCCGTAGTCCGAGGTGTAGGGGTTCACCAGCGAGTCGATCGAGCGAAGTTCGGAGAAGTGAACTTCGGACAAAAAACCGATGCACCCGTACCAGCCTTCCCAGCCTTTGAGCACCTTCCTGCGCACACTGAGAAACATAGGTGTCCTATCATTCCTCGATGGTGCGTCGGAGAGCGCGTCGTGGTCGTCATGGGCAGGCGCGGCTTTCCGCCATCGGCACTCCCGTGTGTAGAGAGCCCAGATGGTGACGTTCGCATGGTCCATGTTCTCTCCCCATTCCAGCGGGAGGAGCTTGCGGGCCAGCTCGGCATCGGCGAGCGAAAGCAACCCGAATTCGTTGAGCCTCTGGGCGAGCGGCTCCAGCAGACCTTCCCAGCGTCCACAGTTGTGCAGCGACGAGGTGTGCGTCCCGTCGGACAGGTCATGGCCCATGAGCTTCCAGCCCTCGGGTAAACGCGCTGCGTATTCGGGTTCGGCGCCCAGGTCGATCTCCAGCAAGTAATAATCATTGTTCGGGTCAGGAATCGGCAACTCGCGCAAGGCCTCATCCAGGGTTTCCGGCGTGAGTTTGTCACGGTCGTAGTCCGGAGCGTAGTTCCCAAACCCGTCGATCGAGCGAATTTCGGCGAGATAGTCCAGGCGGTAATGCTCCATGTGCCGGCGCCAGTGCTTGTCGCCTTTGCGAAATTTCCTGCATACGCTGAGTTCCATGGTGTTCCCTATCACTGCACCCGCGTACGCTTGACAAAGATGCCCGAGGTGGCAGTGCCTTCGTCGCCGCACATCGTCGTCGAAGCGCTACCACAAAGTCCGGTTATTTCAAAGGGACCTTCACAACGGACAGCTTCCTTGTCGACCTGCACGCAGACGTCTCCGCGCATTTTTTGATAACGCCATCTCCCCAGCGTGTGCACACCCATACATGGATAATGCCTGCTGGAGTAACATTGGAGGTTGCCCTTCTTGTCGGTGCATCCTGTTGCGTTGTCGGTACGCTCTGGAACAAAGTGCTCGTTCTCCGGACAGTTCGGCTGCGCGGGCTGCGGTTGCGGACCTTGCGGGACCGCGGGCGGCGCTTGCGGCTGCGTGGCCTTGATATGCGCCAGTCGTCGTTGCAGGATCTCGTCCTCAGACAACCGTTTCACTTCCTCGCACTCCTCGAGGCTCGTATACGGCTGCCGCGTGATCGGGTTCATCTCTGTTGCGCAGCGCGGGGCCGTGTTGCGCGGGAGGAGGAATATGGTGACGCCGACCGTGACGCCGACAATGAGGGGGCCAAGTAAAAGGGTGACATAGTACGGTTTGGCGAAACCTCCCGGCGTGCGGGAGGGCGTCGATTTCCGTAGGCTTTCCTTCAACATGTCCTCCACATTGGGCAGATTCGACGGGCCATCGGCCATGAACAGCTTCGAAGCGGGCGCTACGGTCACCACGGACTCAGCTTCAGGCGCCGACCAATTCGCCTGCCGCAATGCCTTCAGCATGCATAACGCGGTCTCGCGATCCTCGAGCGTCGACTGCTTTACGAACGCTGAGACTGCCTCGCCATTTTCGTTGATATACACGTTGAAGTTCATCGTGTAGCTGAGTG
>CAZETM010001701.1:0-1670 GCA_964514885.1 uncultured Polyangium sp.
CATTGTTCGATCGTGAAGCCGCGCATGAAATGACGTTGCGAAATTTGCTTCAACGCAAGGGTTTTGCGAATCTCGATGCGGTGCGCGAGGAAAGCAAGCTCGAAGGCAAACTCGAAGGCAAGCTCGAAGGCAAGCTCGAAGGCAAGCTCGAAGGCAAGCTCGAATCTCTTCGTCTGGTGCTCGAGACTCGGGGGATCGAGTTGACGGCGGTCCAGAAACGCACCTTGGCAGCAGCACGGGACGTCGCGCAGGTCCAAGCTTGGATTGCCAAAGCGGTCGTTGCGACGGACGCGCGCGAGGTCTTTGGTGACCCCAAACCTCGGCCACGACGCTCGCGTGGTTGAGCGGCTCCGTGAACGATCGCCATTGGCGTGCGCCCTCGAGTCGTTATTTTTCTTTGAATACGTATTCGTGCTGAGCATCACGGATGGTGAGCGTCCGCTTTGCTCCGCTTCCGACCACGAACCCCATGCCGTTCATTCCCGGTACGATCAGGCGATGACTGCCGCAAAATCCACGACCGATGGGGGAGCTGTATCCGACGCAGGATCAATGCGAGGGGCCGGGCGAGCCGATTTGCGCGCTCGCGCCGGGGACGTTGCCGGATCTTGGACGGCGGGGGCGAAGGGCTAGGGAGCAAATGAACTTGAAGCGTGCTTTTATTCCGGTGTTCGCCGCCTTGTCGATGGGTTGCACCGTTGTTTCCCCTCCGCCGCTGATGCCCCATCTCGCGGGGACCGCACCAAACACGGCGGGGGACATGCGGATCCTGTTGATGGCGGGAGTCGGCTTGGGCTTCGGGCTCAATTACGCTTTCGGTGGCGAGCTGCGAGTCGAGTCGCAGGTCAACGAATGGGCGACCGTGGGCGGCGGTTTTGGGGGTGGGCTGAGGCTGCAGGGCGGAGACGACCATGAGCTGAACCATCCGCGGTGGTTTTATGGGGCTCGTACGTGGGGCCGCTTCAATCCGGGCCAGCTCGATTGGCTCGCGATCACCGCTGGCGCGGGGCTTGTGGGACCGATGGAGGGCTGGTCGCGCTGACGATCGACAGCTCTACGCTTTTGGGCTACCCCTTCAAACTGGACGGCGTTGCAGGAGCAGAGCCCTGGCGGCTGACGCCTTATGGTGGGCCAGCCGCGGCGTTATCGATTCCGCTGCGGCAAGGAAAGCCCATTAGGCCGGAGAGCTTTTCCACGCCGGTGCCTGTTAAACCGGCATTTTTCCTGGGAGCGCACGCAGGACTCGCCCTGGACGCGCCACTCGTGAACTCGCCCGGTGCAACCGCGTGGACGGGGGCGATTGAATTCATCTACCTCGCCGAGCCCTACGATCGAGACGAAAAAGCTGCGCCCAGCAATAAAGGCACGATGGTTTCTGCCATAACTCTGCGGGCTCTCCCGATCCACCGGCGGAAGGCTCTTCAAATAGGCCACGGAATCTCCAAGATCGCGGTCGCTCAGGGATGCGTACGCATCCAAGGACATGACGAGAAGCCCTCGTTGCCTGGTGGCGGCGGAGCCTTGGTTTCGCGGCGATTTCGATGCGCAAGTTTGCCTTGTACAGTGCCGCGTCTCATGATAGCTTCGCCCCATGACCGGCTACCGCATGCTCGCTCCCGGCCCGTTTACCGCGGATCAGATTCGTGACGGTGATCCGTATGAATTGTCCA
>CAZETM010001702.1:0-1668 GCA_964514885.1 uncultured Polyangium sp.
GGAGAGGCTGGGGTGCTGACATGCCCGTACGTTTGCGAGTGGCCTACGTGCCGATAGTTTGTGCAGCGCCTTTGTTATACGCCGTGACGTCGGGACTCTTCGAGCGGCATGGTTTGTCCATCGAGCTGCACAAGGCACCAAGTTGGGATGGAGTCCGTAGGCTCGTCGCGTTTGGGAAAGTCGATGCAGCGCATATCCTTGCACCGCTGTCGCTGGCCGCGGGGATCGGAATCATGGGCCGAGCGGTGCCGCTCAAAGTCGCCGCGATTCTAAATCAGCATGGTAGCGCCCTCATCACGTCGGCCAGACGAGGCTCCATCGAGAATGCCCGTTCGCTCGCTGGCCTCACGCTGGCCGTTCCCCATCGATTTTCGATGCATTATTATTTGCTCTGCGATTGGCTCGCCCGAGGTGGGGTCAATCCATTGCGGGATGTGCGGATCATCGAGCTTCCTCCGCCCCGAATGCCTCGGTGGTTCAGCCAGGGGAAAGTCGACGCTGCCATGGTCCCGGAACCTTATGCTCAAATGCTCGTGGATCGCGGCGATGGGTTGTACGCATTGCCCAGCCACGAGATCTGGAAGGGTCATCCTTGTTGTGCCTTCGCATTCGCGCCAGCTTTATGGCAAGAGCAACCCTTGGTCGCGCACGAATTGCTCGCCGCGCTCGTTGAAGCCGAAGCCGACTTGATGCTCATGGGTCCGGAACAAAGACGATTGACGACCGAACCATTTTCTCGATATATGCCCGTTGCCGCATCGAAGGCATTCACGCGGGTGCTCGCTGGGGATCCCATTCGGCCAGGTTTGCCCGCAGCACCCGACCGCATTACGTTTTCGCCCACGCCGCATGTTGAATACGGCATTTGGATCCTCGCTCAAATGCAACGCTGGGGGCAAATCGAAGGTCTCATCGATCATCGGCACTTGACGAAGCAATTTTTCGATTCCGATCCGGCGGCAGAGCTCAGCGCGAAATTTGAGGTTTTTCCAAAAACACCAAACCTTGCCCCTGTGGCTCCATTTTCCTTCGATGATCCTCTAGGGTCGGTGGAGCGCGCCCCATTTTGCGCTTACCGGCAAGCGCAACCGAGGCAGCGGCACGAACTCTCGGAGCCAGTGCGGCAACGAATGACGCGAATCCTCGAACGACTGGCCGAAGTAGCGGGTGGATTCGAGCAACGGTCAATCGAAGAATTGTACGACGACGAAATCGGCGAGCTGGAACGAGCGCTCGATGAAGCGTTACGTGCGCGCGACTTTGCCGAGGAAGCGGTGGTCGAGCAGCTCGAGCAACAGGATCAGGCGGACCAGCAAGCGGCGGTCATTGCAGCACAACAAGCGCTCATTCGTGAATTGGGAACTCCCATCGTGCCTGTTTTACCTGGCGTATTGCTCATGCCGCTGGTTGGACGCATTGACGAAACACGAGCGATGGATATCGAGGAGCGGGTACTTTCGACGGCGTGGGCGCGATCGGCGAAAACAGTATTGATTGACGTTACGGGCGTCCCGACACTGGAAGGCTCGGCATTGGGGCTCGTGCAGCGGGTTTCGCAGGCGCTCGAGCTTTTGGGCACGTCATGCGTCTTGGTGGTCGTTTCGGCATCGGCTGCGCAGGCGCTGGCCGCGGCGGACCAACAAACACTTCCGCGGTGCGAGCGTGATG
>CAZETM010001703.1:0-1667 GCA_964514885.1 uncultured Polyangium sp.
CAAGTCAGGGCCACGCGGATCTCGCACTGCCGCTGCATCATAATCAGCAAACCAATCCGCACACCACTCATACACGTTGCCGAGCATGTCGTAGAGACCCCACGGATTAGCCGCCTTTTGTGCTACGGGCTGTGTTGAGCGTTCTGCATTCGCTCGGTACCACACAATCGAATGGAGTTGCGGCGCCTCGATCTCCTGGCTCTGTCGCAAATTGCCCACCCATGTCGTCGTCGTGGTACCCGCCCGGCACGCATACTCCCATTCCGCCTCCGTGGGCAAACGCACGTCGAGGCCCGGCACACGGCCATTCAAACGCGTGATGAATTCTTGGCAATCGTCCCAACTCACCATTTCGACAGGTCGTGTGTCTTCATTGAATCTGCTCGGATTCGAGCCCATCACGGCTTCCCACAAGGCCTGCGTCACGGGAGTATTGCCCAGCCAAATCCCCTGGGTTAATTCGACACGATGCTGAGCTTCCTCATCGTAGCGACCCACTTCGTCCTTGGGCGAACCCATTAAAAATGATCCCGGCTGAATCCAACGCATTCGCTGGACGATGCGACCGACGGCAAACGATTGAAAGATGCCGTATTCGTCCTGGCCCCATTCCACAGCGAAACGATCGGGGAAAACGGTAGGCATTTGCATTAGCCGCCCCCCTTTTTGGGGTTGCGGGGGTCAACGTCTCGAGCAAGCCGGAAACCGACGCAGTCATCGCGGTCGCCAGGAAGGCGCGCGACGCGGAGCGACGCGCGCACGCGCCTCGCGAAGACGTACCAACTGCTACCACGTACGACCCGATACGCGCCGTCCTTCTCCACAGCCAACGGATCGATCGCTGCATCGTTGGTGTACGGATGATTCGCATCACGGCACCACTCATACACATTCCCGAGCATGTCGTACAGGCCAAATGGGTTCGGGTCTTTCTTGCCAACCGCGCGCGTGCCTGCTTGGGCAAACTCGTGCTGTTTGTCCGGCCAGTTCGTCGCGTCGTCGCCCTGGTCCAAGTCGTACTCGACACCGCAGTTGCCGCCGTACCACGCGATCGCATCGAGCAGCGGCGCATTGTTCGCACCAAGGATTTGCAGATCACCCACCCACGTGGCCGTCGTCGTTCCAGCGCGACACGCGTGTTCCCACTCCGCCTCCGTGGGCAAACGCATGCCGATCTTCTCGACAAACTCGACGCAATCCTGCCAGCTCACTTGCTCGACAGGACGATCCTCCGTGGGTCGTTTTGCACTCTGGAAATAGCTGGGTTTTTTCCCGATCACCGCTTTCCACAAGCCTTGCGTGACCGGCGTATCACCGAGCCAACGTCCGCGCGTCCACGTCACCGAATGTTGCGGGCCTTCATCCTCATACCGTCCGTCTTCACGCTCGGGCGACCCCATCAAGAACTTGCCCGGGGGGATCCATCGAAATCGTTGCACCACGTCGCGAATCTTCGTTTCCGCCCACAAGCCGAATCGGTCGCGCCCCGCGGCCATCCATTCGGGTTCGTCCCAGATACTCCAGGGCGCTAACGTAATCGTACAGCAATCGGTGCGCAGTATAAGCTGCTCCTGGCCGTCCCACGCCAGGGACAAACCATTTTCCAACCGTTTTTGCACGACGCGCCCAGCTCGCTCGATATACACCCAAGGCCGCGTCGCTTGCAG
>CAZETM010001704.1:0-1667 GCA_964514885.1 uncultured Polyangium sp.
GAGACGCCGCCAACCCCAGAAAAGCGCCCCGAGGCTCATAGCAAAGCGTTTGAATGGCTCCAGGATGCGGTGCAGCAGGAGCTTTCGTGCCATTTCTACGTCCTTGAGGGTGTGCCGAAAAATGACCCGGCATTTCCCATCCTTGAAGCATTCCGCGAGGAGTTTTGCGAAGAGCTTCGCACCAAAGGATGGTTGGCGGGTTTTCTACCAAAATCGACGAAACTCGATCGATTCGAAGCTTTGGTGGCTTCTGACTTGCCGGCGCTCGTCGTTATCGATTATGCCGAAAGTCGCCCTGAATTGCCGGCGCTCCTGGAATTGTTGACCCGAGCAAAGCACCGCGGTTCGCCACTGCGCTTGTTGTTGCTGGCGCGTAATGCCGGTGATTGGTGGACGATGCTCATCAACCGGAACGGCAACTTGCAACAACTGCTCTTGGAACATCCGCCAGCGTCTTTGGAAGGTTTGGTCAAGCAAGCTGAACGCGCCGAGATGATGAAACACGTGGCCGCCCAATTTGCCTCCGTGCTGGGCAAACCATTGCCATCGAATACTCCGCCAACGTTGGACGACTCGCGATTCGAGCGCGCGCTGTATTTGCATCTTGCGGCGCTGGCGTGGGTTGAGCAAATCCCATTTACGGCTGATTCACTCCTCGAAGACGTTCTCGCGCACGAAGAGCGATTTTGGGTGACGCAAGCGAATGCTCTCGGGGATGCAGTGGGCGAAGAGATCTTCGTCGAGCAGATGCGCGAAGCCGTTGCTGCAATGACATTGTGCGGTGGAATCACGAGCAAGGAAGCGGGCAAGGTTTTGCTTCGGCGATTGAATGATCGTGTGGATGATCGGTTGCTCGTGTTTTTGCGGCGTCTTTATCCAGCAATGGCATCGGGGTACACCAGCTCGCTCGAGCCTGATCTCCTTGGCGACGGCATGGTATGGCGGACGATGGAGATTCTCCGAAAGCGCGGAGACAAGCCGGAGCGACTTCTCGAACGAGTTTTTCTGGGCGAGACCGATGACGCGATTACGACGGGCTTTCGTGTATTGGGTCGGCTCTCGGTGGATCACGCCGAGACCGTGCGTCCCTGGATTGCTCATCTGCTGGACGCGGACCTGGCGAAGCGGGCTTTGTTGGCATTAGACGCGGCGAAAACATTGGGCACGAAAACAGCGCATGCATGGGTCGGGTATGAATTGGCAGCGGCGCTGAAACGAGCGGGTACGGTGGACCTCGCACGTCAAATCGAAGAGACGGGGTTGCCTGACCCCACCGTGTCATTGCGGGAGGTGCACGCGTGGGTTTTGAAGTCATTGCTGAAAATGCCGTCGGCGAATGGCGAGAGCATCAAAGCGCGCAAGAAGCGTGCGCAGTTATTGAATAACCTGAGCACTTGGCAGACCCAGTTGGGGCAACGTGACGCAGCGCTGGAGTCAATGCAGGAGGTGGCGCACATCCTCCGGAAGTTGGTCGAGCACGAAGTGCATGAGCATCTACCGAATCTAGCGAACAGCCTCGTCAATTTGGGTGCGACACAAAGCGACTTAGGCAAGCGTAGCGAAGCAGTTTTGTCCACATCCGAGGCAATAAAAATACAACGCGTATTGGCCAACATCGAGCCCGAGGCGTTTCTGCCTGATCTCGCAATGAGCTTGAACAATTTGGG
>CAZETM010001705.1:0-1662 GCA_964514885.1 uncultured Polyangium sp.
TCATGAGATCATCGCATCACTCATTCCTTCCGGACCAGCCTTGCCTGGTCGCACTGTTTTCCTTACGCGCGCGCTCATCCGAAGGCAGCCGGTCAGGCTCGCAGCATCGAACTGGTGGTCCCGCCCGAGGCGCTTCCACCCCTGCGCGAGCCCTGAACCAATCGATCAAAATCCCTGGGGAGAGGTACTAGAATGCGGTTTCGGTCAGGATGCTGGCAAAGTTACGGCGGAAATTGCCAGGGCTCATGCCGAAAGCGAATTCGAGAAATATCGTATCGTGCAGGATCGCTTGTTTGAAAGTGACTTTGACAAGCTCATCAGGCAGGTTGAGTCGGGATCGGAGTCAGGCAGCACCAGTGAATAGCTCATATCCGATTGATTCCGGACGTTGATGCTCGCGTCAATAATCGCCCCAACCCAGTCGAGCCCGCGAAACTTGGACAAACTTGGCTGACCCAAAATGATTTACGTGGCTATATTCTTCTTGGCGATCCTGCCGTGCGCTTGCCACAAGCCGAGCCAGAAGTGCGGCCTCCGCCCCGAGTTCCCAAGATCTCAGTCAATGAAAAACCGACCATGACACTATCGACGATGGACGCCGTCAAGGCACTTCTCGAGGGGCATGAATCGCCTCGAACCATCGCCCAACGGGCCGGGGTTTCACACGAGAAACTCTTCGATTGGTTCGATGAATACCGGGCTATGGAGAAGGCGAGGCGAGGTTGACGAGAAGGGTTCAGGGTTTCACCAAGACGAACACGCCCAAACCATTCCAGAAGCCACGGTCCTTGGTTTTCTCGCCGAGGGCTCGTTCCCATTCGACGCGCAACCCACTCTGAGCAATCGCGTCGCGCGTAGCCGATTCAACGACTGGATCTTGCCAATCGTCCACGAGCAACACCGAGCTGGGTGCAAGCAGCGGCACGGCGGCGAGAATGTTTTTGCGCGTGGCTTCGTAACGATGGTTTCCGTCGTAGAAATAGACGCCAATGGGGCCTTTGACGAGCCCTTTGCGAAACATGGCCAACGACTTCATGTCGTGAAATTCGATCGTAGCGCTATTGGCCTTGTATCGATCGATGTTTGCATGAAATGCGGCCCGCGCTTGGAACCCCCAGCCGGTGGATTTGGCCCAAAATCGGAACTTGTCGCAAGCAATGCAGTGTTTGCCCTTGTTGCCATACGCGGCTGAACAAAGCGTCAAGCCTTTGAACGTGCCGATCTCGAGGTACTTTTGATCGGCAGGCATGGCGGCGACGAGCCGATTGAGAAGATTGCAAATTTTGGGATCGGAGAGCCCCTCGACTTCGACAAGATGCTTGGATCCATCGAAATTATTGTTCTCCGCAAGGATTCGTTCGACGATGTTGCTCATCGGCGCGCAACATCGTCGAGTTTTCTCAGCTAGTCAAGTGGAAAATGGGCGGGACGAGCGAGCGGAGTTGACGCTCAGTAACGGTAGTTTTCCGGCTTGAAGGGACCTTCGACCGGAACGCCGATATCGTCGGCTTGATCTTGCGTGAGCTGCGCGCGCCTAGTCCAGACAAAGTGGCAATTTTGCACTTGACACGTTTACGTCGTCACGCGTCATTGGTCGACTCCTGCGTCTCTGCGCGCATACGGATGCCACGCGTGCTCGGTCCCGGCTCGTCAGCGTTTGTC
>CAZETM010001706.1:0-1661 GCA_964514885.1 uncultured Polyangium sp.
TCCACCAACTCGTTCCAGAGCTTCTCGCAGACTTCGAATGGCTGCTCATGAGCCCAAGCCGACTCGAGAATCAAGTCTACAATGCGGCGCCGCACCTCGAATGCCCGCACTTGATTGATGCCCGCTCGGGCGACGAATTCCGCCTCGACCTCGCGGTATAGACGTGCTGCTTCCTCGAAGGAAATCTCCTCGTACCCGTCTTGGAGAATTATTGGATGCACCCGCTTGTGGAAGGCAATTCCTTCAGGATCCAGCTTTTCGTCACTCATGGTTTTCCGTCAATGCCACGAACGTTTCCAGTATTCGCAGGAGCCGCGGCCTGGGAACAAGTCGACTTGGGAGGGCCATTTTTCTTCGTGTGCGCAGATTTCCCTGCACAACTCACACCTTGTCTGGTTTGGGTTGTTCCCCCGCTCGTATACCATTGGCGTATCTACACATGCCACGTAATTTTCGAGGCACATCTTCCGTATCCGAGCGACCTTGGAAATTGCCTTCACCCCCGTATGCACCAGATCCACCACCACCGCAAAGATCAACGTCCCGCCCAACGACTTGGCGACAATCTCGCCGATCGCAATCGCCCCACCGAGCACCAGGATGTTGCCCATCAATCCCCGAGCCGGCGCGCTTTGCTGCTGCGAAATGGGCGGCTCGGCCGGACGTTTACGCAACACCGACTCCGGCACGGCCATCTCGCGCAACGTCACCCTTGCGCACGCCGCGAGATCCGGCGCGCTGGGCGGCATCCCGTCGAGCGCGACATTCACCACGCGGCCGTCCTGGTCCACCTGCACCGTCGCTTGCACACCGTACGATTGCCCATCGAGCTGCTGGCCGTATTCGGTCGCGCATGCCTGCAAGCGCTCGGCCGTGATTGCGGGAATAAGCGAGTCTTCGCTCATCGTCGGCGTGACTGGATCGGGCACGCATGCAAGGAGCGTCGTCGACAGCAGCAGGCTTATACAAAGCGCGCGGTTCCTCCTCATGCGTGCATGAAAGCAGCAGGTTGAGCGGCGGGCCAAGTTTGCACCTACGCCTCGGACCCGTCACCTCGATACGGCTCGCGCTTTTCGAGCAGGCGTTCGAGCCGCGGCAATTGCAGCCTGCATTGTCGAGCGATCTCGTCGGTGACGTGGGGATCTTCGAGTCGCTTGCGTAAATCGGCAATGAGCGGATCGACGACGGCATGCCCCGCTTCGAGCTGCTCGTGGCTCAGGCAGTGGGCGGCATAGATCCACGCGGCATCGCATTGTCTGTCCAGGTCATCGAAACCGAGGCGGACCAATTCATCGAAGCATGCGGTGCACGATTCGAACGTGACTTCGTCGGACAGGTGGTCGAAAAGCGCGTACGTCGTGCGCCATTTGATTTCACGGATGCGGTTTTCGTTGTCGCCGGCGCGAGCAATGAAGTCGGCTTCCAATTGGTCGATGGCGACGTGGTACTCGCGAATGTCAGCGTCGGTCATTTCGGTGGCGAGTCTATCGATGGCTTTGGCCAGTTCCAGAATGAGCGGATCGGCGCAGCGATCTGCCTCGGTTTTGAAATCATGCACATACAGGTACAGGCTGTCGAGCTCTTCTTGGCGCGATTGAGCCAATTCCGCTGATGGGGCCGAGGCCATCCATTGCGCAACCTCGGGAATGAGCGGCTCGATG
>CAZETM010001707.1:0-1659 GCA_964514885.1 uncultured Polyangium sp.
CCTGGCGGAGGCGAAACTTGACAACGGCTCTCCATTGGTCTCTCTTGGCAGCCGACTCCGACGCGATGTGCGTGTGGAAGGGGCATTCCCATGAAGCTTCGTCGGCTGAATCCGACGGGAGCGGACTCCAAAGCGCTCCGCTCGGAGTTCTTTCTGCTCTTCGCACTCTTGTGGCCCATTGCGCTCGCTCAAGTCGGAGCGAACGCAATGGCGCTTATTGATACGACGATTATTTGCCACGTTTCGGTGGCCGCAATGGCCATCAATCGTGCCCTGTGCCGGGTAAGCGGCTCGGTGGTCGCAGTCGAGTCAAATGAAATACGGGGGGCAAAACGCTTGCAAAATGTGTTGTAACAAAGTGGGTATCGCGGGTAATCTGCACGCGCAGCGCTCCACCAACTTTGAAAGAAATGCATGGCAATGCGAATAACTATCGCTCAAATTTTAGGGATTGCCTTGGTTTCTGCAAATACGGGATGTCAGTTTGTTGAGCAGCTCCTCGAGCCCCAGTGCGTGCTCGAGGAAAGCTCGGGTGTGCAGGCAATCCCAGTCGATGAGACTTCGCGAGCCATCGACCCATCGGAGCGGATCGTGTCTCAGGAGGTACGCACGTACCTTGAAGCCGAGGTCGCGAAGCTGGAGATTGTCGCAACAACCGTTACGCGGCGCGGTCAAGTGCTTGACTGGATTGACCCTCGGTCCCAGGTGCCAGATGGCGTGCTGCCCGAGCCTCCACCGCTCGACGCTGAACCCGATCAGACTGCGTCAAACGATGCATGCCGCCCGAAGGCCGCTCGGGGCGAACTCGAGGACGAACCCGAGGCATGGGGGCCTCCCGGCACGGTACCGATCTTGCGCACCGATCCAGACCGAATCCATGCTCCCGGAACGGTTGCCGACTACTTGTCAAAGTTCGGTGATGCCGCTGAGATTCCCAACTATGATGTCCCGGCACAAGTGTCGTCGACGAACCACCACTTCCATGCGCGGACCCGGTTGAACCAGAATAACTTCGGGGGCGAGGCGTACCTCAGTCTCTGGGAGCCATTTGCGATGTTTCCCCGGGAGATGTCGGTTGGTCAGATTGGCGTCTATACTGTGGACGCAACGGGCAACATAAGCGAGACCGTCGAGGCAGGCTGGATTGTCTATGGCGGACGCTACAGCGACTTCGCGACACGGTTCTTTGTCTACTTTACGACAAACGGTTATAAGGAGACTGGGGCGAACAAGGGAGGGCCCGATAGGAAGCAGGCCGGCTGGGTGCAGACGTCCTCTACTGTTTTTCCGGGTACAATCATCACGCCAACCAGCGCATTTGGGGGCGAACCTGTCGAGGGCTACCTCCGCGTGGAGCTGCATGAAGGAAAGTGGTGGGTTCGGTTCCGAAACGAGTTCGTCGGATTTTATCCAGCATCGCTTTACAGCCAAACAGGGCTCGGCACAGTGGCCACGGGGCTCCAGTTCCACGGCGAAACCTACGACGATCCAGCGATCGACGGCATGACGGTCACGGACATGGGCAGCGGAGAATTCCCCAACGTCAATGCCAAGAGGCGTTCGGCGTATATGCGCTATATGCAGGTTCAGGACACCGTTGTTGCGTCTGAACGCTCGACATTTCTCACACCCCAAAATGGCGCACAAGCCACCAATCCG
>CAZETM010001708.1:0-1659 GCA_964514885.1 uncultured Polyangium sp.
CGGAGATCCGAAGGAGGTGCGGCGTGTCGAGTGAAGAGGCGAGCTCGACGTGGACGCTTGTCGCGTGTCCATGGAGAATCGCGTTGGCGATGGCTTCCTGGGCGATGAGGTAGAGCTGTGTTCGCACTTCGGCGGAAGGCTCGTATGCATCGAGGCCGCGAGCGCAGAAGCTACAGTCCACGGCGTTCGAAGCGGTTGTGCGTGAGGCGAGCTCTCGAAGCGCCGTGGCGAGAGTGATCCCCTCCAGATGAAGCGGAGCAAGGCCCTGAGCAAGGTTGCGAGCTGCTTCGGCTCCCGTCTGAATCAGTTCGATGAGCCGCTTCGTCTTGGGAACGAGCGTGGGCGAAACTTCGTCTTCGACCTCCTTCGCGAGGAAGGCGATCCCGACCAGGAGCTGGGCGAGGCCGTCGTGCAGATCTCGTCCGAAGCGCCGATGGATCGCGTCACACGCTTCGAGGATGTGCCTCTCCTCACGTCTGAGGGCTGCTTCGTGCCGGTCGTTGACGTCGACACAGCTGCCGACGAAGCCGGCGAAGACGCCAGGGTCGTTCTCAAACGGAACTCCGCGATCCAGGACGTAGCGGTAGGTGCCGTCGTTTCGGCGCAGGCGATACTCCATCTGGAACGGCTCTCGCCGAGTGAAGTGCAAACGATGGATCGCGAGGCATCGCTCGAGATCGTCCGAGTGAACTCCCTCGGCCCACCCGTCACCGAGCTCCTGCTCGAGCGTCCGCCCCGTGAAGTCGAGCCATGTCGCGTTGAAGTAGTCGCATCGCGCGTCGGTCCCGGAACGCCAGATCATGATCGGCGAATGCTCGGTCAACACTCGGTACTCGGCGCTCGTCAACACCCACCGAAGTCTTCACGCAAAGGGCGGCGAGGGCCAGTCTTTTCACGCCTCCACGCCCATGACCGAGCGAAACCGTGCGAGACACGGAGACTCAAACTCTCGCAGCATTCTCGCAGCCTTGGCCATCGCGCGTGAGTGTGGATGAGCGTAATCCCTACTAGCCGCCCCACCTTTTCCCTATGCCGAACGAGCAATAAACCTAGTGTTCGGTACAGGCTCCCCGTCTTCCGCCAAACGTGTCGGCTGCGAGAATTCAGCGTGGCTCGACTCGATCTGAAAAATAAGACCGCCCACGCGAAGCTCGTCTACTACGGGCCGGGCCTGTGCGGGAAGACGGCGAACCTCGAATATATCGCCAAGACCGTGGCGACTGGCCAGGAGCTCATGTCCCTCGCGACGGAGGGCGACCGGACGATCTTCTTCGACTTCCTTCCGTTGGGGCTCGGCAAGGTGAAGGGGCTCGACGTCCAGTTCAAGCTCTACACCGTGCCCGGCCAGGTCCGTTACAACGAGACCCGCAAGATGGTCCTGAAGAACGTGGACGCCGTCGTCTTCGTTGCGGACTCGCAGCCCCTGATGATGGACGGCAATCTCGAGAGCCTCGACGACCTCTTCGAGAACTTTCGCGCGCTCGCCATCGACGACCGCAAAGTTCCGATCGTCCTCCAATACAACAAGCGCGACTTGCCTGAGGTGCTGCCGCCTGACGAGCTCGATCGATTGCTCAATAGCCGAGGCTTCCCCACGTACCTCGCGAGCGCGAAGACGGGTGACGGGGTGGAGGAGCTTCGCGCCGAGCTAGTCGAGCT
>CAZETM010001709.1:0-1657 GCA_964514885.1 uncultured Polyangium sp.
CCTTCGAGCGTCGGGGTGGCGACTCCACCAATGACATCCGGGGACGAGTTACCATCACCCGCGACCTGTTGAATGCCGTTTTCGATGGCGTCATGCCGCGCGTCGCCCTTATCGCGATCGCGGCAGAATGCGAGCACTTGGCATTGGGCTTCGCGGGCATCGAGCGCTGCGCCCAGTACGGCGCGCGTTTCCGCATTGATGATGCCGCGAGTCTTGAATTTGCGATAACTTTTCCATTCGCGCGCGCCTTCGACGACCCAGCCATTCCCGCAAATTTTTTGCAAGAGCGCTTCGAGCACTCCGCGTTTGTCTGGGTTATGAAATGTCGGAGGCCCAATACGCCCGCCGAGTTCATTTTTGCCTTCACCGGCGAGAAACACCTTGACGGGATCGCTCACGGCCGCGGACCTCCGGAAATAAGCGGCGCTTCGTCGAATCCATTCGCGTAACTCAGCCACAATTCGCCAAGAGCATACACTTTCGAACGTTCTTCGAAGTTTGCGGTGTCTTTGATGAGGGTGGCGCGTGTGCCCGTTTCTCGACTGCGCGTGATGACCGAAACTTCGTGCGGCTCGAGTTCATTGATGACGAGCGGGCTATGCGTGGCAAGGATAATTTGCGTGGTTTTCGATAACTCGCGCAACACACGCATGACTTCCGCAATGCGCGCGGGATGCAAGCCGTTCTCGGGTTCTTCAATGAGCAAAATGGCCGGCTGATCGATGTAGCGCAGGGCAGCGAAAGCGAGGTAGTAGAGAAGCCCTTCGCTCATGGATTCGGTGGGAATGAACGTACCATTCGTCAAATTCACGCCAATGGCTTTTGTATCATTCGTCGCGTTCGTGAGGCGAATGCTCTTGATGTCAGGGAAGAGTTTGACGAGTTCCACGTTTAGGGCGAGAAATGCATCAATATCGCGATTTTGTATGGCATCGTAAATCGCGGGTAGTCCCAGGCCACGTTCGTCTTCAAAACGAACTCGGGCGCCTTCTCGAAGGAGTTGTCGAGGCGTACGTAATGCGTCTGGATCGAGGCGCAAAAGAGTGCAATTTCGCAAAGCTGCCTCAACATCTGCAACGGGATGTGAACGAGAGGGGTGCCCCCAATACCCATCCGTCCACTTGGGATCGCTATCGGATTTTTCCAAAAACGATCTCGAATGACACGTTTCGTAGTCGTTGTGGCTGAAACCAATTTCGAAACTGGCCTTCGAAGTTACAGTTTCACGTTTCGGTGGGTTGGGTGAAAATGTCGGTATTGGGATGGATATCTCGTGCGCTATGGGAGACGTCCGCAACTCAAAACCAATGTCTGCCTTTTGGACGCTGCGTTCCACTGCCCGTTTAAGCAATCCGGCGTCGCCGTTTCTGCCATGAGCCCAATAGGCGACCGTCTCAATCGCCCTCAAAATCGTCGTCTTACCGCTATCGTTCGGTCCGATGAGGGCGTGCAGCGGCGACAGCGTCAGGCTTGCATCCTGAATGCACCCGTAGTTCTTGATGTGCAAGTCCTGCAAATACGGTCGATCCATCACATGCTCCTGCTCTTCTGTGCGCAGTTCATCGCAGAACATGGCAGGTTGTCAAGTTCCTTGCATCACCGCAAGTCGCCGATCGAATTCGGCGCGGAGCGCTGGATTCAGCGCGAGATCATTGGG
>CAZETM010001710.1:0-1656 GCA_964514885.1 uncultured Polyangium sp.
GATGATGTCGCCGATATTGATGTCCGCGAGCGTAACCTCCCGCACCTCGTCGCCATCGACCACCCAAACGACCGAATGCTGCCGGCGAAAAACCGAGACCATGTCTTTGCGCGAGCGGTCCTGAGCCCGATAGACGAGTTTTTCCGCGAAACACATCAGCATGCACGAGGCGGCGGTGAGCGCATAATATTGGGCTCCCATCGATGCCCCCAACGCCACCAAGTCGACGATGGGTCCGCGAAGCTTTTTTTGCTCGACGATACTCTTGTAAACGACCTTCACCAGCGGAATGCAGCTATAGAGCGTAAATGGAACGCTTAGCAATACGAGCGGCGTATGCGTCACGGCGCCGACGATCGCAATGGCCGTCCCTGCCCCGGAGACGCCAAGGTAATGATCGATTTCGGCTTCGGCATCTGATTTCTCGTCCGCTACGGGTTCTTCGCTCCCGGCATTCTCTTGGCGAAGGTCGTCGATATATTCCTGACGGAAATCTTGAAAGAATCGTGCCGCATGCCGTTCGATGAGGGTCCGACCTTTACCCAGCACATTCGCCGTCCCCTCGCGCAGCTCGGCCCCGACATTCTTCAATTGCTCGGTCAAGGAAAGGGAGACAGGCGTATCCGATTCGAGCTCGCCATGCTCTTGCGGTTGCAGAAATCTGTTAGCGGCGACGACCAAAACGCTACGAGCTACGACCGTCGAGAGCACCGAAATCATGTGTAGCTCCTACCGTGGGACGAACTCGAAAAAGCCCATTGACTCGACTTCATGCCTAGACTAGCACACACGCCATGACCGTGTGGAAAATATAGGCAGAATTTCGCCATTCACGCGTCTACGTCGTCTCGCGTCATCCGTGGGGGTGGTGCTCGTGTTTGCCAGCACCAAAGCACGCGTGTGTCCATGGGTCAAGAAATTCCGATGCGACTGAGCGTCGACGATCCCCGAGCCAACCAGGACTGTGTCTGGAGGAGTGCGAGTGCACAAATCCGCAGGAGTGACGCAGCACGGCGTAAACGCCGAATATGCGCTCAATGCGTTTTACGTCATGATCGGCGTGCCCACCGCGGTCGTCGCCGCGGACTTCAACAACGACGGGCGCCCCGACGTAGCCACAGCAAACAGCGCGTCGAACAACGTCACCATCCTGCGCAATAGCTGCCTACCTTGAGCGCATTCCGCCCCCCGTCTTCCATGGCGGGGCTCGCTTCAATGCATATCAACCTGCATGAGCTTCATGCGCGGCAGGCATTTCGCTTCGGTTCGTTTGCATCGACCGAATCCTTCCATATTCCATGACGACGACTCGATCCGCACATCGGAAATACCGATCGTCGTGACTGACCGCGACGATCGTTTTGCCTTTGCGCTTGAGCATCGGCAAAAGCTGTTCATAAAAATATTTTCGAAATTCGGGATCCTGATCCGCGGCCCACTCATCGAGCACCATGATGGGGCGGTCGTCGAGCAAGGCGATGATCATGGCGAGTCGCTTTTTTTGGCCGGTGGAGAGGCGTGGCGCCGTAAATCGACCATCGACGAAATCCGTCTTGTGGGCCATTTGCATTTGCTCGAGCAATGCCTGAACGACCTGAGGCTCGACGTGGGACAAACCATACAACTTGGAGAACAGATGAAAGTCCGAGAAGATGG
>CAZETM010001711.1:0-1654 GCA_964514885.1 uncultured Polyangium sp.
ACCAACCGTCGATGCCGAGCAAATGGAAATGAACATTGAGGTTTAGGGCGCTGCCGAAGCTCCGAGCCGACTGCGGCGAAGCGCACTCCCAAGTGTTCTAAGGTCCGGATCACGCTCATGGTCCACCCCCGAAACGGGGAAGAAGTCACGGTGCTCAAGCGGCATGGCCCCGATGCGCTGTGGGTCGAGACGAGCGAAGGCATACTGACCATTATTCCAGTTGCGTGGACGGATTGGCGTCCGCGACCTGCGGCCCTGGAGCTTGACGGCAAGCCTGTGCGGTTGGCCCCCGAGGCGATGAAGCTGTTGTCCGCGTGGGTTGCTGGGCGTAGCAGGGGCTCGAAGTGCAAGAAAGTTGGTTCATCGTCTCGGTCTGTGCCTGGGGTGCATCCCGATGCCGCAGCGAACGAGAGCGAAGGGCACGGGAAGGCTTCCCGCGTGCCAGCACGAGTCCGCGTGCAGCAGTCCAGCCATCGAAGCGCTGCTGCCGTGGTGGAGCAAGCTGGTACACCGGATGCTGATCGCGGAAGCGACTCACAAACAACAAAGCGAGGCGGGCGATGAGAGGGAAACTAAACGCGACGCAGCTCCAGCGACGGGCCCTCGTTTACGTGCGGCAATCGACGACAGCGCAGGTGCTGGAACACGGCGAGTCGACGAAACGTCAATATGCGCTGGCCGAACGAGCCGTCGCACTGGGATGGTCGCGTGATGCCATCGAAGTGATCGACGAGGATCAAGGGATGAGCGGCGCGAGCACCCAGGGCCGTACGGGCTTCGCGCGGCTGGCGCACGCAGTGGCGCACGGAGAAGTGGGTGCCGTACTGGCAGTCGAAGTCTCTCGCCTCGCGCGTTGCTCGGAGGACTGGCGGCGGCTCCTATCGCTGTGCGCCGTCGCGGAGTGCGCCGTGATCGACGAGCAGACCATCTACGACCCCGGCAACAACGATGACAAGCTATTGCTGGACCTCAAGGGCACGATGAGCGAAGCCGAATTGCAATGGCTTAGCTTGCGCCTCACTGGCGCGCGTCTGAACAAGGCACGGCGCGGCGACCTACGCATCACACCACCGACGGGTTACTTGTGGACGGAACAGGGTCTCCAGCTCGACCCGAACGAGGCCGTCCAACATGCCGTCCGTGTGGTGCTTGAGCGCTACGCGATCGAGCCCAGCGCCTGGGCGGTCGTGCGCTGGGCGCGTGAGACTGGACTGCAGTTCCCCACCCGTCACAGCAATTTTGGTGGCGAAAGCGATGTCACGTGGAAAGCGCTTGGTGTCAGTCGGCTGCATGAGATGCTGCGCAATCCTCTCTACGCAGGCGCATACGTATACGGCCGCAGGCCGCACAAAACCGTCCTGCTTGGCGGTGAGATTCGACGCGTGCGCGTGGCTGGTCGCGACCCTGAGCTTTGGGCCGCGTGCATCAAAGATGCACACTCAGCGTACATCTCGTGGGAGACATATATGAGCCATCAGAAGAAGCTGAGTGAGAATCACGGTCGTCGAGGAGGCGCAACCAAAGGCACTCCGCGCGAAGGCGCCGCATTGCTGAGCGGTCTCATTCTATGCGGTCAGTGCGGGCGGCGAATGCGGCCCAGTTACTACCAGGGAAGCACGCAGCAATTCAGCTACATATGCGGGGGCGACCGGGA
>CAZETM010001712.1:0-1652 GCA_964514885.1 uncultured Polyangium sp.
GCCTCACCCCCTAGCCCCCTCTCCACAAGGTGGAGAGGGGGAATTAAGAAAATCGATCACGATTCGATTCACCTCGTCGGGTTTTTCGAGGTGCAGGAAGTGTCCCGCATTCGCGATGCGATGCACCGACACACCAGCCGTGAAGTTCCGCTCCACTCCGTCGAGAAGCTCGACTCCCATGCATCCATCTTGCTGGCCGTGAAGGTAGAGCGAAGGCACGGAAGTTTTGCTGAGTAGCAATTTCCTTGGAGTACCAAGCAATGCGTTTGGAGAGAACAACGCACGGTAATACGCGAGCACTTCGGGCATCCGCGACGAGATGCCCGCCTTGATCAGATCGAGATCTCGTTTCGATGGCACGTAGCCCGGTGACCAATCGCGCCACAAGCGATCGATGAGCGCGAGGTCGTCTTCGGCGAGACGCATTTCGGCAATCGTACGAAGTTGAAACATCCACATGTACCAAGACCTGCGCACCTGCGCGGGCCAGACGATCCGCGGCAAGAGGTGACGCAAGTGCGGAACGGCCATCGTCACGAGATGCGAGAAGCGGTGCGGCTCGAGAGCCGTTGCGGCATACGCAGCGACCGCTCCCCAGTCGTGTCCGATGAGGCGCACGGGTGCGTTGGGCGAGAAGCGCTGAGCGAGCGCGCAAAGATCGTTGGCGAGAACTTCAGCGTCGTAGCGACCACTGCGCGCGATGCTGCTGGGTGCATAACCGCGCATGGTGGGACAAACGACGCGGTATCCGCTCGCAGTCAGTGCTTCGACTTGGTGACGAAACGTGCGTGCATCATCTGGAAAACCGTGAGCGCACAAGACGAGCGGTAGATCTCCATCTCCAACGACCAGACAGGAGAGGCTGACATCATCGAGCCCGACGATCTGCGTTTCGTTCATGACGGCTGCAAGCGTACACGGGTCATGTGTCGTTCGTGTCCGGACGGAGGCTGTTCGACCACGACAAACCATCGTGCGTATGTCTCAGGCGCTCGAGCATCCGACGCGAACACAAGGTGTGCGCCCAGGACCACCGGTGCGACGAGCGTGCGCACGCTCTGGTCGTGCAGCGATAGACGGGGGCAAAACGAGCGCAGTCGGGGCACTTTTGCAGCGTAGTGGACAGAAGTGCGCGGGGTGAGCGAACGGCCACGACATTGCATTGGAGCAAGTAGGCGCGGACGTGGACAGACGATGGTTTGTCTGAGCGAACGCTTCGATCTGCAACTGCGCAGTGAGCGCAGCGGCAGGACGTCATGCACAGAGGACAAGGAGAGTCTCGCGATGAAGCACCTGTTCAAGCTCGTTCTTGCGACCGTGATGGTCAGTGCACCGCTGCTCGACACGACACCTGCACACGCACAAGACGTCGGCCGCTACGGCGAGCCGAGTTATGGTCCTGGCCACGGGCGAATGACCCCACGATTCGGGCGCGGCCGATATGGTCGCTACAACGACCACGGGCGGTACGGCGGGCGGGGTAGTCGGTTTGGCCGCTACGATCGCTACGATCGCTACGATCGCTACGACAGGCACGGTCGCGGCTACGGCGACGACGGTCAGGGCCAGGGCCAGGGCCAGTACGACGATAGCCAGGTCGGTGGCAAAGGCGACGTCGTCGACAAGCTCGACAACGATCAGCTCGGTGGCAA
>CAZETM010001713.1:0-1652 GCA_964514885.1 uncultured Polyangium sp.
AGCATACTTCACACGCATGACTCCACCCGCGCCTCCGGTCCCACTTCCGGTCGAACTGGTCGTGGCCAGATTCGTGTCTCCGCCGCCGCATCCGGTCAAGACGCCGGCCATCAAAAGCCCGATACCAAGCACTAAGCTACGTTTCATGAAGCACCTCCGCCGATGCAAAAAAGCATGACGAATCCACCCTACGCCCATTTCGGCAGTAAGTCACCACAGTTGAATGAGAGCTTTGCGAATTACGAGCGCAGTTTCGACGCCACGAACGCCAGACCCTGCGCATTGAGACCCAAGTCAAGCTCGAGCAAGTCCCGATCCGCCGGATTCAACACGATGCCTGCCGCGTCGGCCGCCTGCATGAATGCTTTCTCGAGCCCCGCTCGAATGGTCTTTTCACAGTCCGCAGGATCCACCTTCGCGCCTTCTTGCACGAGCGCTTCCGAGATATCAATCCATCGATGTAGATCCGAGGCGACCAGCTCGATATCGCCAATTTCACCAAAATGCGTGAGCGCCGCTCGTTCGACGCCAAGCTTGCGCACGATGTCGATACTGACATGCGCCGCGGCAGCATCGAAATCCGTGGGGCTCGTGGACGGAAACGCGAACGGACGACCGCGCTGCAAACGCGGATAACAAAGGCCAAACGTGTCGCCCGTGAAAACGCTCGAACGCGCCGGGTCGTGCACGATGAAATGGTGATTCGCGTGTCCTCGCGTGTGCATGAAAAACAAACTAGTGTCGCCAAAAGAAACCGCAGCGCCATCATCGAGCGACCGAACACGAGATGCGTCAATGGGTTCGATCGTGCCATACAATTGTTCGAATCGCTCGGCGCCATAAACTGCGCGAGCACTGGCGACCAATTTCGACGGGTCGATCAAATGCCGAGCCGCCCGTGGATGCGCCAGCACCGTGGCATCCGGACAGGCTTTGGCGAGCGCCGACGTTCCACCGGCGTGATCCAGATGTACGTGCGTGATGATGATGTAACGCACCTGCTTGGGCGATATCGCTTCTTGCTCGAGCGCCGCGAGCAGTTTGGGCACCGCGTGCGTGGTGTTGTTCTCGACAAACGCTGCCTCGTCGCCTTGAATGCGCAGATATGCAGCCGCGATCCCCGGTCCGAGGTAATCGCAATCAATTGTGACAAGGCGCGGATTGGTCATGGCGGGAGCGTAACCTTTCGTCGGAAACGTGGGTAGATTTTCAGAAAACAAAGGGGTCAGCCATCAGCTCGTCGAGCCGCTCGGGTGTGACGCCGGCAGCCGCCGCAAGACGCTCGATTCGAGTCCGCTCGACTTTGGAAATGCCGTCGCTGATGGCGGCAATGAAGACCGACAAGTGAATACCGTCCTCGGCAGCGCCTCGGATGGCAAGCTTGCGGCCGATCGTGTCGGCACTGAGTTCGGGGCCGGTGTCTCGAATGCGGGCACGACTGTCACCAACGACGACACGTACGAGCCGAGGAGCCACGTGCATTTCGAGCATGGTTTCGAGCGATTCGACGAGCGCTGCGGCTTCAGCCTCGTCGATGATCGCGTCGGCCGCAGCGATGAGGACGATGAGATCGGTCAGGACGGTGAGCCCTTCCTCGCGATCCTCGAAGCGTGAAACGAGCCTATCGACGAGCGGACTGAGGGACGGAGTGG
>CAZETM010001714.1:0-1652 GCA_964514885.1 uncultured Polyangium sp.
GCGTGCTGTCGGTCTGCATCGCCGCGACGATGATATCATACATGATCTTGATCTCGTCCTTGCCCGCCAGACCAGCCTGCGGCTCGGGGATCGGTGCCTTCGGCTGCGGCACACCTATCCATTGCTCGTCCTTGCTGATCCTGGCCTCGATGTCGCGAATGCCTTGAAGGTATTCATCGAGCTTTGTGCCGTCGTTTTTGGAAAGACGTCGCTTCATCGACTTTGCGTTCTCTAACACCGTATCAAGCACGCTGCGCTTCTGTGCGAGCATTGCCTTTTGTTGCTCAATGGGTGTCGTGTCCTTGGAAAAAAGCCGATGAAAAGCTTGCACGGGGCCTTTGTGTCCACCGATAGGTTTGCCACTGACGTCCCAAGCCATCGAGAGTCCGGGACCATGCCCAGAAGCCTCAGCGTTCTCGCTGCCATTGAGTTGTAGCGACGCAAATCGCGTGTCGAGGCCGAGCTTTGTCGCAGCCACCTGGTCGGCGGAGATGCTGTTGTGAAAAGTCTGCCCGGGTTCCGCAAAACGGTTTGCGCCCGTGAGCCACATCGTGCTACCCCAGTGCTCCGTTTGCGCCGCGAGCACTTCCGACTTCGCCAACTCGCCGCGTTTGGCGAGATCACGCAGCGTGGCATCCGGGGGAGCGCTTCAAAGGAAATAGGAAAGGCGGATGGCGAGTTCCGTGTCTGTCAGCGGCCTGCGTTTGCTATCAGAGGATGGCTCCGCCAGGTAAAGAAACATCGGCGAGGCCAGCACGACGGACATAGTCTCCTTCAGCGCCGCAACGTGCTCGTCGCCCGCTTTGCGGCGAACGTCGTAGAGGCTCAGCAAACGATCCACATACCCCGCAGGCGGCGTGGCGCCGCGAAATGCCTCCGTAGCGAAGCACTCGAGTGCTGCATGAAATTCGGTCACAGCAGGCGCGGGTGAATTTTCATCGAGCGGGAGGTTTAACGCAGCAAAGCCAGGGGGCTTCGGTTTGGCGGCATTCGGCATACGTTCGACCTCAATCCAATCCACCCATAGCACAAGCTCGGGTCCGATGCCGTTGCGCTTTACGGCTTCAGCACGCTTGCGACCACCTTCCTCGTTCGTATCCCAACTACCTTTCTCGCGAATGAACAACGTGCGGTTGTCCCGATCTGCATTCGCTCGCGTCAGTGTCAGCGGAATCTCAATCACCTGCGGCTTCTCCATCGTGCCGGTGATCTCATGCGTGACCATGACCTTGCCGGTGCGGGCGTGAATGCCAAAATCGAGGAAGCGTCGCTCCGCTGGAGCATCCTTCGTCGCCGCAGTTCGCACGCGAACAATGTAATCGCCCACCGGCCAGTCAAAGGGCACCAACAGCTCGATGTAGTTCACGTTCAGTTCCGCCGGATGCCGCGTCTGTGTGCCGAGATACGCGCCCTGATCCACCGCAGGCATTTGCATGTAATACTCGTGGTACTTGAGCCAGCCCGCACCGAGCGAATCGTTCGCCAGATCAGCGTCATTCTCTCCTCGCTTGTCGAAGCCAAACGAACGCGGATTGGGCGCACCGGGAATCCGAGCCCATTCTCGGCGGACGCGTGAGTCACTCTTCGTTTCTTCCTTGATCTGGGCGACAATGTCCTTGTTCTCCGACAACGTCGCAGCCTCCTCGACCGCC
>CAZETM010001715.1:0-1649 GCA_964514885.1 uncultured Polyangium sp.
GCTACAGCTTCCACGGGTCGATCGGTGCTTGTTTCGTTTTCGTCGTCTTCTTGGTCGCCGGCCCGCTCGGCTTCTTCGCTGTCGTTGTTGGCGTACTCGTTGGCGCAGCCGTTGCCGTCACGCTCGGCACTGCCGGCGGATTCAAAATCAGCGGCGCTTCGTTGATTATCGTCGGCACCGCCGCCTTTGCCGATATCGTCGTCGGCGCCTTCGGCGCAGCGGCATCCATTAGATCGGCCGGGCTCCGTGGCGACAGTTGATCCCACAATAGCCATACCGCAATCAAGACCAGCACGAACAGCGCGCCGAACGCAAGCAGCGCCGTCGATTGCTTACGCTCCTTCTTCTTGAGTTCTTTCACCAAATCGCGCCGTGGCAATATCGGTTCGCCCGAATCCTCTTTCGCGACCGTCCTCGCCAATCCAACCGTATCCACTGCGGGCATCGCCGGCTGCGACCGTATTGCGCTATTCAGTGCATGTGCCCCGCTAATCGACTGTTCCTCCACCGGCGCAGGAATCGGCAACGGAGCGTTGGTCCGCAATTCCGGCAATTGTGACATCCGCGCTGGAGACATGCCAAACAACCTGGCAATATCTGCCGGATTTTCCGGTATTTGCTCCATGTACATCAGCACGACGTCTTCGGCCGCGTCATTGTCGGCTTCGCGCCGAGGAACAAAACGAACGGCCATTCCACCCGTCAAGTCCTGTTCACGACCGTTCGAGATTGCCGTCCACTTCAGATCCGATTCAATCAAGACCGCTGCCATTTTCGACATGTAAAACGCGAGCGTTTGGAAATCCGTCTTGTCAGGATAAACCACGACCACCCGACGAGGCGTCTTCGCCTTTTCACCTCGCGCGCATTCAATGGTCCAGCGCAACGTCAGACGGCTGGGCGCAGGCGCATACAATACGCCCGAGAAATCTTGCACGTATCCGCGAAGCAGAGGAATGACTGCATTCGGGCTCTCCGCATACTTCACGTACGAGTGATACCATCCGCTGCCTTCGGTTTGTGACTCCTCGTCCGGAAGCAATTTTTGATAGAATTGCGCCGAAATACCATAAATGGTATCCGCATCCAAATGCCGATCGATCACGGCGGCAGCATGGCAAAATGGTGGATCTTGCCGTCCGGCGTGATCTCGAGCGCCTTTGATGCGCAAACCGAAAACGAAAGCCACTCCGCCATGTCCCGGCTCGTATTGCGAATCGCCACGCGAAAGGTTCGTGATCGCAAATGCCGAGGCCATTGCTGACCGAGGCTCGATGAACTTCACGATCTGCGTCAGGTGATTGACGTGCAGCCGCGTGAGCGGTGCCTGGGGCACTTCGGGTTGATAAATGAAATCGATTTGATGCCCCGGAACGTTGCCGTACAAGAAATGGAACCATACTTCGTCAGGCTCCAGCTTGTACGTGGGAGCTTTGAGTTTGCCCGAAACGAGGGTCGTATCCATCATGGCGGCCTCCATCAACCTTTGCGCATGACCGGTAGTGCGGGTCTTGCGTGCGGATAAGGCGTGGTCATATCCAGGCCGTTTCCCGTCTCATCCGCGTTAGCTTGCGGCGGTAGCTTTACGGTTGGCATATTGCGAGCTGGAGGCGACGGCACTACGCGCGCATTGGGGGGCGGTGGAGGTG
>CAZETM010001716.1:0-1649 GCA_964514885.1 uncultured Polyangium sp.
GTGCTTGGTCCCGTTTGCTCGTCCTGTTTCGTATGGTTCACGACGGCGCCAAACGTGGTGACCTCCAATTGCCCCCGCGGTATGGTCATCTTTTCGATCCCGACACCTGGGGTTTTCTCGAGGGGCGCGCGTATGGTGTCCTCCGCGTGATGGGTGCTCCCGTCGCGGTCCCCAAAGTCGCCGATGGCGTGCTCCTTCGTGTCCTGGAAAAACTCATTCTGCTCGATAGCGATCGTTTGTCGTATCGCGCCCTCGACGTCGAGCAAATCGGCTCCGTCTACGAAAACATGATGGGTTTTCGGCTCACGCGCGCGACCGAAATATCCCTGGGCGTCGGCAAAGAACACGTCGTCCTTGGTCTCGAAACGTTGCTCTCGAAAAAAGGCGCCGATCGGGAAAAGTATTTGAAAGAAACGGCCAATGTCGATGTCTCCGGCAAAGCGGCCGATGCATTAAAAGCCGCCAAGACCGTCGACGATTTGGTCGCGGCATTCGGTAAACGTATTTCGCCGCTCACCCCGCGTCCAGTTCCCAAGGAAGGCCTGTACTTGCAGCCCACGGACGAGCGTCGTCGCTCCGGTTCGCATTACACGCCGCGTGAATTGACCGAACCGATTGTGCGCACCACGCTCCGGCCCATTCTCGAGGATCTGGGTACGACGCCGAAACCCGAGCGCATTCTTTCGCTGAAGGTGTGCGATCCGGCGATGGGTTCGGGGGCTTTTTTGGTGGAAACGTGTCGGCAACTCGCCGAGCAACTGGTGAAAGCGTACGACGTCCATGGTCGTCCGCGGGATGTCGCGCCGGACGAGGACATCGTGCTCTATGCGATGCGGCAGGTCGCGCAGCATTGTTTGTATGGCGTCGACAAGAATGGGTTGGCGGTCAACTTAGGAAAGCTTTCCTTGTGGCTCGCGACGCTCGCGCGCAATCATGCCTTTACGTTTTTGGATCACGCGATTCGGCATGGGGATTCGCTGGTGGGTTTGTCGCGCGAGCAGATCACGAGTTTTCATTGGGCGCCGGAAAAGCAGGTGCCCACGATTCGCACGGTCATTGACAAGGCCATTGCGGAAGCGCTCACGCTGCGTTTGCAGATTCCCGAGCTGGCGAATTCGGACAACGTCTTCGAGAAGCAGCGACTGCTGCACGACGCGGACGAGGCCATCACAAAAGTGCGTCTGATTGGCGATGCGGTGGTGGCGAGTTTCTTTTCGGACGACAAGCCGAAGGGCCGGGAAGAAGCGCGCAAAGGCTGGGAGAAGCAGGTTCGCGAATACTTGGGCGGGGGTGATGGCAGCGAACTCGAAGGATTGGTGGCGGATCTGCGTGGCGGCGAGAAGCCGGTGCCGTGTTTTCATTGGGAGGTGGAGTTTCCGGAGGTGTTTGCAGCGAGCCGTGGGGGATTCGATGCGATGGTGGGCAATCCGCCGTTTTTGGGTGGGCGAGAAGTCTCGGCCACCCTAGGCGCCGCCTATTTTGGTTACCTTACGGCGACGAATCCGCAAAGTGGTGGACAGTGCGATCTTGTTGCGTTTTTCTTTCGGCGAGCGTTCGAATCGCTCCGCCGTGCTGGAGCAATGGGCCTACTGGCCACAAACTCGATTGCACAGGGCGACACCCGCGCAACTGGCCTCAGATACATTCGC
>CAZETM010001717.1:0-1647 GCA_964514885.1 uncultured Polyangium sp.
GAAACATTCAACAAGCGTTCGAAAGCGATCCACAGGAGTATGGGGCAAACGGCGCGCTATTGAAATCGGACGGTATTGAATACCGTTACGATTTCAATGGGAATCGCACGATGGCGATTTACCCGAACCACACGCGCGAAGTGTACACGTGGGACGAATTCGGGCGGCTTGCAGAATTACGCCGAACCGATAACAGCGTGGTCAAGTTCGCGTACGATGCGCTGGGAAGGCGTATCAAGAAGACGTCGGCGAAGGACGAATGCGTCTTCGTGTGGGATGGCGATGTCATTCTGCACGAGCTGGCCTTGCACGAAGCGCCGATTACATGGATGTTCGAGCCAGGCACGTTTACGCCAATAGCAAAAGTGCAGGGTATGCGACGATATGCGATCGTTGCGGATCAAGTGGGCGCACCGAATGCGGTATTCGATGAATGGGGTAGCGTGGTTTGGCAAGGCGCGGTCGACGTTTACGGGCGCGCATTGGTGGACAGCGAGAAGACGACGATTCCGTGGCGGTTTCCGGGGCAATACGCCGACGAGGAAACGGGCTTGGTGTACAATCGGTTCCGGTATTACGACCCGGACACGGGCGCGTACATCAGCAAGGATCCGATTGGGTTGGCGGGTGGGCTCGTCGAGTATGGGTATGTCGAGGATCCACTGATTTGGGTGGATGTGCTAGGGCTTAGTCGAGGGTGCGGAGCCGCTAGAAAAGCTCGGAAGCGCCTTCAAAATTACGAGTTTTTCGAGCGGTATGGTAGTCAAGCCGAGGCGGAAGCGGCAGCCACATCTGGGCGGTTATCGCAGAAGCTGGGTCACTACAAGCAGAATAAGTGGATTGGAAAGCCAGGAACGGTTGACTCGAAGACCCTGGGAAAGAAAAAGAATTTCACGCACAAGATGGAGATAACAACTAAGAAAGGGGCTCTTGAATGGCTTGAAGATGCAGGTAATTCCGAAAAGAAGGCCGGAGAGCCTGGACGTTACGGGATACTTGCTGATAAAATCGATGACTTCAATGCGTTTATTGATGAGATACTCGTCACTAAAGTCGGAACGCCAAGGTAGAAACATGAGCGGCAGCAAAATCAAATTTAAAGACACGCCCGGAGAACTCGCTTTCCGGCATCAACTCATTTCGTTGCTGGGCGGGCCACGTGAACACACGGCGAAGGGGTGGGAAAAATTGGTTCGCTCGTGGAAGAAAGCATTCTTGGCTCTCGGTTCCGAGACGCCGGACAACCTGGATTGCACAAAACGGGTTGACTACGGGCAACTATCACCGAAGTTTCACCAAACGAAGGGATTGCAGGGGCTTCGAATCAGGGGAACCCGCATTCCTTTTGCAACAATCGCATCGTCCGTCGAGGGCATCGAAATTCCTAAGGTCATCGCTGACGAATTCCCAGATGTCACACAGGCGCAGTGGGATGCCTTTTTGCGGGTCGTCACCATGATCTTCATTGCACTCGAACATCCGCACCAAACTCGCAAGCGTACACGCAAGAAACCCAAAGCATGAAATTCCGCCATGATGCCCAAGGTGACGGCATGAATATCGAACTTCAGTCCGGCATCTGAGTGGTCAAGGCTGACGGCACGCGGGTCGTTTTCGAATACGAAAACGGGCTACTGGTGCGCGCGA
>CAZETM010001718.1:0-1645 GCA_964514885.1 uncultured Polyangium sp.
GACGCCGATGCGCGGGTCCCGCTCTGGCTTGTCCCACTTGGTCTCGTCGTCATGTGAAACTCCCGCTAGTGAGCTGTCTCAGCGGTGGAGATTTCCCTTGCCGCGGACGTCGCGCACATAGCGCTGTTGAGGCCTGATGGTGAAGGATGCGGCGTGCTTGCTGCCGGTGCTGCCCTCCAACCCGCTGCCATTGGTGCGGCCGCCGCGCTGTTCACCCTCGTTGGTGGCGCATGGACGGCGAAGCGTCGGGAACACCAAGCCTGGCTGCGACAGTCTCGGCTCGAGCTGTACGCCGGCGTCGCCGAAGAGGCCTTAGCGGCCTACGACACGTCGAATCGTCCGAATGCCAGCCGCTCAGCGGATTACTACGAGCCCATCATCCAGGGCCACATCGATCGCCTCCAGTCTCTGACGTTGCGGATGCGCATCGTTGGTGAGGCCGGCCTGTCCGAGATGGCGGACCGTCTGCTCGAGCGCTGCGAGAGCCTGATCTCGTTCGACATGGATCCGGACTTGGTCCCTCACTTCCAGATTTGCCCGGACCGCACCTTGCAGCCAGTGATTGCGACGTTCATCGATCGCGCGCGCCGGGATGTTGATGGGGACGGGTCCTGGTGGGCGCTGGGCCGGCGGAAGATGCGTTGGCGCAAGGCTGACAACCAGTTCCGCGCTCCGCTCGAGCAGGGGTCACGCACCACCCCTTGATGATCAGCGTCGATTGGTGCCGGCTCCACAACGGGCGGGTCGAGTAGCGACAACTGCGGGCTTGGGAGCAGCCTTCTTGCGGGGCGTGCAGTGAGATCACAGCGCCCGTATGCGCCGATATGGCGCAGTCGTTCCCCGATGACGCGTGTCGTTCGGCGCCGCGCGTTCTGCACTGTCTCCATCGAAGTCGGGGCGCATCAGGCAGCCCGGATCGGGGCGTTACCCGAAGGGCGCCGTGCTGGCGGAGTAGCTTCGTGTGGCCCTGCCGTGGGGCGACGGAAGCAGGTTGATGATGGACTGCACGAAGTCGAGATCTGTTTGGAGCGTGCTTGGCGTTGCGGCATTGATGTTGGTCGGGTTGGTGATCGGCACCGTTGTTTCGCCCACGACGGCGTCTGCTGACGGTTGGGATTTCGTGTACGGGGACCCGGGGCCGGCGAATTTCTCGCGGTATCAAGACGTGGCACTTGCCCCAGATGGCAGCACCTACATGACGGGGTTCTACAGCGGGACATTCAATGGCCTTACGTCGACGGACGCGTATCGCTACTTCTTGCAGCGCGTTGACAGCGCCGGCGTGGTGTCGTGGACCAAGGAGATCAACACAACTGCGTTGCCGACGCAGTCGATCCCGTATGCCCCTGACCTCATTGTCGACGGGTTGGGGAACCCGTTCGTCGGCGTGTTGGACGCATGGTTCGCGTATGACACGTCGGGTGCCGTCGTGAACTCGATGTCGGTGCCGTGCTGTTGGGGTTACCCGCAGCGTACGCCACCGCTGACACCGGTTGCCGACGGCGGTTTTGTCGCGATCGTCAGTGCATCAGCACCGAAATTACAGCACCGTGGCCCTGATCTCGGTTTGTTGTGGGAGATCGATCTCTCGGCGTTGATGGATCCACCGTCGGTGTGCGCGTTCTGCGGAGGAGTCATCCCCGAC
>CAZETM010001719.1:0-1642 GCA_964514885.1 uncultured Polyangium sp.
GGTATGGCAACATGCTGCTCGACGCGCAAGGAGCGAATGCGCGGCATACGTTCGACCAGGCCAAACGCAAGATGGCCGATTACGTCGTCGCGGGCATGCAAGCCGCTCCGGCAGACATGACCTTCACCGAGCAGCGTGACGGTATTTTGGCGGCGGCGATCGCGGCGGACGTGGAAGACTTCCAGGACCTTGCGGCGGGTTTTGCGATGCGCGGTATTGGTGCCTGCGCGGTCTCTCCGGCGCGTACGTCGACGACGCTCGTGGGCGTCGTGGAGAGCTATGCGGCGGCTCCGGAGCCGGTGTTCATTTCGACGACGCTGACCGAAACCATGCCTTCCTGTGACAATGACGGCGTGCTGGATGCAGGCGAAACGGGGCAACTTGCCATTAACTTGCAAAACATGGGCTGGTCGCCGATGGCAGGCGCGACGGTGATGGTGACGTCCAGCAATCCGAGCGTCACGTTCCCGAATGGCAATTCGGCCATGGTTCCTTCGACAAACGTGCTCGCGACATCGACCACGCTCATCAATGTCCAGTTGGCGAACGCCGTGAATGCCACGACGGTGATCCCCTTCAATATCGCCATCACCGCGCCTGGAGCGTGTACGGCGACCGTCAATGCGACCGGCACGGCCGAAGCGCATTACGATTCGTATGCGCCGCTCACCATGAATGCTTCGACTACGGAGTCATTCGAGGGGCTGGAGAAGACCTGGTCGGCGAAGCTCGCCTCTGGAGCATCGACCAATCTTTGGACCATCGTGCGACCCGTGGCAACGGGCGTCAACGAAATGATCTACGGTCAGAATATCGAAGGCGTGAGCGATCATCGTTATGAATCGCCCGACCTCGCCGTCGGTGCCGCAGCATTCTCGATGACGTTCCAGAATCGCTTCGAATTCGAGCGGTCGATGGGCACGAACTGGGACGGCGGCGTCATCGAATATAGTGAAGATGCTAGCGCAACGTGGGCGGACATATCGACGCTTCCGGGCGTGGCTACGGGTTACAACGGTGCGATCGACAATACCGCAAACAATCCGCTCAGTGGGCGCCAAGGCTATACCGGTGCAACCAATGGTTTTGCCAACGGCACGATGGTCAACCGGACGATTAACTTCGCTACCGCATTGGCCAACAAGACCATTCGCCTCCGTTTCCGCATTGGCACGGACGAGGCGGTTGCTGCGGGTGGTTGGCACATCGACAATATCGCCTTCACGGGCCTGTCCAACAAGCCGTTCTCGGCGCAGGTGCCCGACGATGGCATTTGCGACGTTGTGAATATGCCGCCCGTTGCGAATGCTGGGCCGGATCAGGTCGTTCCGAGCGGTGCGAGCGTCATGCTCGACGCTTCGGGTAGCTCGGATCCCGATAACGGTCCGAGCCCGATCGGGTTCGCGTGGACGCAATCGGTGGGGCCAAACGTGACGCTTTCCGCTCCCGCGATGGCCATGACGAACTTCGTCGCGCCCAACGTGATGACGGACACGCTGCTCACGTTCCAGGTCGCCGTCAATGACGGCGCATTGTCGGCAACCGATACTGTCGACGTGTTGGTACAGGCTGAGTCGGGTGTCGGAGGAGCTGGCGGCGGCGTCGGAGGAGCTGGCGGCGGCGTCGGAGGGGCTGGCGGCGG
>CAZETM010001720.1:0-1641 GCA_964514885.1 uncultured Polyangium sp.
TGAAAGGTTTTTACGGGGTAACGGGTTCGTCTTTCCCGTCCAGCATTCGGTCGACTTCTTTTCGAGCGGCTTCGGTTTCCCGTGCCAGGTATTTGTTGAGGCGCAGGGCTTCGTCGAACGATTCTTTCGCGTCTCGTGCCGCGTCTATGCGTGCTTTTGCCGTCTTCGCTGCGCGCGCTTCGACCAGGTGCAAATCGCCGCGCGTGGCGAAGGCTGGCGGGAAACGAGGATTTCGCTTGAATGCTTGTTCTAGGAAAGAAAGACCTTTTGAAATTGCGTCCGACGGGTCTTTGCGCTGATCGAGCAGCCACGCGGCACGGCGTTCGTGAATGGCGGCGACGGTTTGAAATGGATCGGAGAAAGACTGGGATTCATTGAGAAATGGCGTGATCTCTGCCAGCTGCACATCGAACATACGTGCGGTTGCGGTCTTCTGCGCGACGTGCCATCGAAGCAGCAGCAGCGCCACTGGATGCGAGGACGACATTTGATCGGCTGCCTTGAGGACGTCAATCGCTCGTGTGGCGTCCTGGAGAGGGGTTTCGCCACGTGCCCATGCAACTCGAGCAAATGCGGTGAATACATGGGACGCAATCCAAGCGTGAACTCCCATGAGAGCGGCCCCGCCCACGCCTTCTCCAGCGTTCTCCAGCAATGTGTTCATCTGCTGCAAAAACTGGCTGGGATCGGTCCATGTGGCCAATGCGAACTCTACTCGCAAGATATCGATACTGAGACACACGGCAGTGATAGATTTGTCGACGTTTCCACGTATGCGCGTTCTATTACAAATGTCCACGGTTTGATCGAGAGTGGCTGTTGGGTCCTGACCGTGACCCAATTGAGCCGTACCCGTGTTGAGTCGATTTCGCAGAAAACCCAATCGGGGAACTGGCGCGTTGGGAGCAATTTCGCGCGCCAGTCGTAATGCTGCGTGGGCACGGCCGAAGTGGAGGAACGGGTCATCGCCCCGCTCTTCTGCCAGCCTTCCTCCGGCATCGCATAGAGATCCCAGATCTTGCGCAGGCCAAAGAAAGTCGGTATCGAGTCGATGAGCCCTTTCGTACGCTGCAATCGCGGATTCCGTGGCTGCCCGAACGTCGAGGCCCCACTTCGCAGGGCATTCAAAAGAGTTGCGCCACGAGGCGCCAACCAACCATGAGGCAAGAGCACTCTTCGGCTGCATTTGGTACGCTTCTTCGGCGAGTTGGATCGACGCACGCATTTTCTGCAATTGCGCATCGCGATCGGCGTCGACCAAATACGGTTGAAAATGGCTCACATGAATCCAGGCCCGATAAAAATAGGCTGAGGGTCGTTTTGGATCCGACTTGATGGCCAGAGATCCAAACTCATTCCCCTGGTCGAAGTGCGCATCGGCAGCTTTCCTCCGCTTCGCCCAAAGGTCGCCATACAGGAATTGCACCAACACCTTGCACGCTCCCTCGTGCACCGTCGGGTCACTCGAGCCCACCGCGGCCGCTCGACGGTACGCGTCCATCGCTGGATTGAAATGCGCCGTCATCTTCTCGTAATCGAATTCCGCATCAGCTCTGAATTTGCTGCCCATCGCATAATGCGCCTCCGCTTCCAGCACCGTGGCCTCGTAAAACCATGGCGCCTCGTCTTGCGCTTGCTTCG
>CAZETM010001721.1:0-1641 GCA_964514885.1 uncultured Polyangium sp.
CACGCGGTCAGGAAAACACGACCACGCAGGTGAGCACAAGCCAAAAGGGGCTCACCAAGATTCTGGCCGAGTTGAGCGCTTGGGGGATTGACACGATACCCACGAGCCAACTTTTCGGACGCCTTCGAGTTCGTCGGGTGCGGCGAAGGTTTTCATCTGCGCGGCATCGTTGCGTAATGCTTCGGCGAGTTCTTTACGGCCGCGTGGTCCGATGCCTCGGGCGAGGCGGCGGGTGAGTTGTTCCTCGAGAACCGGGGGCATGCTTCCGAGCTCTTCGCGAATGACTTTGGTGCGATCGGCGAGGAACACGCAGCCCGCGCCGCAGCAGCCTCGTGTATTTGACGGGTCGAGCATTCCATTTCCCGTTTATCCGGGAACCACGCTGGGCCTCCTCCCAACAGCGTGCAGTGCGCACTACGAACGCCCAGCTAGTTTTGTGCTTGCGTGCACACCTCGTACACCGATATCATCACTTGCATGGAAAAGCTTTCTCGATCTGCCTCAGGGACGCGGCATGTACGATGGGTCCGCGAGATCCTCGCGACGCTCGTCGCCCATCACGAGATTAACGACCTGCTCTCGGATGCCCAGAAGACCGTGCTCGACGCGGAGATCAAACGCGTTGGCCCTCGGCTCGAGGCGCTGACTTACGCGGTCATCCCTTATCGACAATTCATCGACAATGCGCACGTCGAAGTTCGTGCAAAGCAACGTGTAGCGAATTTCCTTTGCGACGAGGCTCAACGCTGCGCGGACGCAGCACTGCGGCCTCATCGACGGGACATCGACACCATCGTGGCTGGCGGCTATGCCATGATCCTCTCGAAGACCCCGCTTTCGCGTGTGCTTCGCGTCGGGCACGAGAAGACGGCGGAGTTTGCAGAACGAGCGGCCAGCATGATCCGAACCTTGCCAGCCAAAATCCCGGGAACAAGCCTGCTCGCGGATGCGCTCGAAAAGCGGGCGGATCAGCTCCGGGGCTTCGTCGCGCAAGCAACGGCTCTTGAAGCGCAGCGCCAGCCGCTTCGTTCGGCGGTGCATAAGGCCATTTACGAGCTTCGCGAAGAGCTCGAGCAGATGGATGGTAGACTGCGCTCCTATTTCTCCGCGGACTTCATCGATAGCCTCTACCCAGAACTGTCGCGCAGCAAGAGCGCGGTCACGGACGAATCAGACGAAGATGACGATACGTCGGCTCCGCCCGATGCATGATCGGGAAAGCAATCGAAGTCAGCGCGATCTCTCGAATGACCTCCTGGCGACGAGCGGTTACTCATTGTGGCCAGCCACATCCCGACCGAGCCCGGTGGCGACGCGGATGCGCGTCATTGCGATCGATCCTCCTCTTCTGTAGAGATCGTTACGAGGAGCCAAAATGACGCCGTCAACATTTGGGATGAGGCTGCAATGTCCCGCGGAGCGGGAAAACGGGTTGGCGTAGCACGTTGCGACAAGCCGCAGCCGTCGGAGCCCGAACTGACGGGTGGGCTGCGGATGGTCGTCACGCTGATTGCCAGGATGGCGGAGCGAGTTGCAAGGTGTCGCGTGGCGGTCGACCAACGTTGCCGTGCACATATTCAATTGCACGAAGACGTTGCGGTGCCGGTTTCGTGCATCGACATCGGCGAGGGTATGGCCCTG
>CAZETM010001722.1:0-1639 GCA_964514885.1 uncultured Polyangium sp.
CAGGCATCCAACTCGCCGCACGGATTCGATTCGGGCCCTTCCGACGAATCCGTAACTTCGAACCGGTCAATCGACCGCGTTTGGAGAATTTGGAGGAATGAATGAAATTTCGTAACATGCTCCTAGCCGGTGGTTTTCTGATGGTTGCAATCGGCGCATCGGGTTGTGGAAAAGACGAGCCCAAAGGCGACGGGGCCGGCGCGACAGGGGGTGCCGAGGGTGCCGGGGCCGATGGTGGCGTAAGCCAAGCAAAGCCGTCGCAAGTTCGCATTGGGCATCTGTCGCCGGATACAATGGCGGTCGATGCGTGTTTGATCCCTGCCGGAGGCGCGCCAGACGCAGCGATTGGACCGATTTTCCAAAAGCGCAACGACACCAATGGAATCGAATTTGGTGAAGTGTCGTCGTTCATCGATCTTCCGGCGGGACAATATTCGCTGCGCCTGGTCGAGCCGAATGCGCAGAATTGCGAAACGGCGCTTGCGGGCACGATGGATCAGGCGGGCCTGACCTTCCGTGAAGGAGCGTTCCATACGGCGGTCATGATGGGCGAGTTCAATCCTGCGGGTGGCGGCGTGCAGACGCTCGAGATGGGGGTATTCGACGACGATTTGTCGCCCGAAGCGGGTCAGGCGAAAATACGTTTCATCCACGCGTCTCCGGATGCGGGTACGGTGGATGTCGGCACGGTGGATTCGCAAGGGACGTTCACACCGATTTTCCCGGGCGTGAACTTTGCGCAAACAGGAGTAGGCAAAGGCGGCGAGAATTACGTGGCCCAACCGAGGCTCGATAACGCGACGATTGCGGTGCGTCCTGCGGGTCAAAATATGGACTTGCTGACCGTGACGGGCGTGACGGTGGAGCCGGATCGCGTGGTGACGCTCTTTGCGGTGGGCAGTCAAGCTGGTCTGAAGCCGTTGGGTCTATTGGTATGTCAGGACGAACGGTCCGGGCAGCAGCCGGCTGGACAAGGCTCGGCGGGGATGTCGAGCTGCAAGCTGATGCCCTGACAGCGGCCTACAATCGGCCTGTTACGCGGCAAATGTAGGCAACTAGGCCACGTGCCCTAGCCTACTCGGATTCCCATTTTCTCACGTCTACCATCGGACATATCCTGTCCCACCCACCCGATAATTGAGTGGCCACACGAGTGGCAATGCGTTATTTTATGCGCGCTCGTTGGACGAAGCTCTGAATGCTCGTCCGGCGGGTCAACGTAATGCATCGGACGGGTCAAAAAAATGCCTGGGGGTCAGGCATTGGGCACCGATCCGCCTTTTTGATTCGTCCGTTACTCGAGGAGGTCATCTGTGACGCTGGCAATGTTGCGTATCGATAGCGCTCGAACCCGACTGCCAATGGCTTGCACGGTCATTTCAATGCTCGTTCTGGCCATGGGTGGAGCGTTGGGCTTCATTTCATGCATGCTGGAAACCACCAACACGGTGTCCCAGACACAGGGGACACATTCGGTGAGCGTACCGTTTTCGGGCGCTCCGGACGCGAATCCGCCTGACGCGGCTGATTCGCTGGAATCGGATCCATGGGTAAGACACGCACGGGAATTCTGATTCCCCATAGCGAAAACCGCGGGTGCAGTGAGCCTGTAATGGCATCCTGCCCCGCGGTTTTCTTT
>CAZETM010001723.1:0-1639 GCA_964514885.1 uncultured Polyangium sp.
TTGCCGCCACGACCCATTCCATATCTCGCGCTTCTCGAATTCCTTGCCAGAAGGAATTCCCCCGTTGTTTTTGATTGCGGCGCGAACTTGGTCGAGCAGCCTGGTCGCTTCGAGCGCAAAATCCGCATGTGCTTGGGGACGATTCCAAGGAAGCATGGCAACTCCTCAATCACCTATCGTCACGATCGTCGGACTTCAGGTCTTCGAGTAATTGCGCGCTTTGTTCGTCCGTCCAGGGCTGCAATGGGCCCAGTTCGACGTCACGCTCGTGGTTCAGCGTTGCGCCGACGGTCCCTAATTGTCGACCAATTTTCGCTTCAATGTCTTTTCGTGCGGGATCTTCGCGGGTGATGCCTGTGCGCAACATGGTTTCATGTCGTTTCAACATGTCCCGGGTTTCTTCAGCGAACGTATATTCCATCCCAAACTGCTCAAACAAGATCCGATCCACATCGTGACCGGGCCGAATGTCCTTCTGCACGAGTTCAATACGCGAATCGGTTTGGCGGCGCATAACATACACTTCGCCTGGACGAGCGCCTTGCAGCGTAAGCGGGTTATGCGTCGTCACGATAAAACTGAGGTTCGGGAACAAGCGCCGCACATCATCGATGATGTTCATTTGCCAAATGGGATGCAAATGCAGATCGATTTCATCAATGAGCACAAATCCACGCATTTGGCGCAATACGTCTGCGCCGACGTGTTCATCAAGTTCGCGTTGGCGTTCCACCCAGCGGGCGATCATATCAATGATCCAGCCCGCCGTGGTCAAGTAACCATCGCTCAATGCATCGAGGCGCACGCGACCGAATTTATCGTGTTGCACGTAAATGACATATTCGGACTCGACCCTGATGTTCGTGATGCCGAGCAACTCATGTAATGCGTGACCAACGGCTTTCCAAATGCCCGCGGGTTGGCTATTCGGCGTCTCGCCGTCGCGTCCCGATTTGCGCTGTTCCCGAAGAACGTCGGCGTCCCGATCGGCGAGCCAACGAATGGCATTGTGGAGCGACGACGGATGATCGAAAAGGGTGTGCAATTCTCCAAAAGCGCCTACAGCAGGCTCACGATCGCGTTCGCCTCGGGCATTTCCCCGACGAACTCCATAGCCCACGACCCATGGACGATGCGGGTTTTGCGGCGAGCGCGATTCGACCACTTCTTTTTTTCTGTCGGCGTCTTGGCGACGAATCGTAATGGCCAGACCGCCCGAATCAAGCTCGATCCCCACGAGGCCTTCGCCGCCATTCGCGAGAATAGGCAAGCGTTCATCGAGCAATTCGGTCGCAATGGTCGGCGAGGTCAAGGTGAGCGCGAGGGCGCGGATTAGTGTTGTTTTCCCGACGCCATTTTCGCCAACGAGAATGATCCATTGTCCCTCGTCACTCGCAGGAATGGGGAAAGGTTCGTCGACGGTGGGCGTTTCTTTGAAGAGCCGGAGGTTGCTTAACTCGGAAATGCGCACAAGACGCGAGGGCGGAGGAAGGGCACACGGTTCGGAAAGACAAGGTTCAGGCAATTCGTGGTTTGTCCAGGATTCGCTGGTAAGGAAGGCGGGAAGGTTTGCGCGAAGGAGCTGAGCTTCGAGAGCAGAACGTAAGTAGTCCCGGATTTCGTTTCTTGGCGGAGGCGC
>CAZETM010001724.1:0-1639 GCA_964514885.1 uncultured Polyangium sp.
GCCCGGTGACCATGGCAGCACTGGTCTGCGCCATCACGTCCCATGGGTTCTGCTCGATCTGCTTCATGCCCAGCGAGATGCGCTTGGAGCGGGGGTCGATTTCGAGGATCTGCGCCTCGATCTCGTCACCCAGCGACAGCACCTTGGACGGGTGCTTGACCCGCTTGGTCCACGACATTTCGCTGATGTGGATGAGGCCTTCGACGCCCGCGTCCATCTCGATGAAGGCGCCGTAGTCGGTCAGGCTGACGACCTTGCCCTTGACGCGCTGGCCGAGCTGGTAGCGGTGCTCGATGTTGACCCACGGATCTTCGAAGTTCTGCTTGAGGCCCAGGCTGACGCGCTCGCGCTCGGGGTCGTACTTGAGGACCTTGACCTTCACTTCCTGGCCGACTTCGAACAGCTCCGACGGGTGGTTGACCCGCGCGTAGCTCATGTCCGTGATGTGCAACAGGCCGTCGATGCCGCCCAGGTCGATGAACGCGCCGTATTCCGTGATGTTCTTCACGATGCCGTCGACGACCATGCCGACTTCGAGCTTGTTCAGGGTCTGGCTCTTCAAGGCCTCGCGCTGCTTCTCGAGCAGGGCACGGCGGCTCAGCACGATGTTGCCGCGCTTCTTGTTGAACTTGATGACCTTGAAGTGGAAACGCTGGCCGATGTACTTCTCGAGGTTGCGCACGGGGCGCAAGTCGACCTGGCTGCCCGGCAGGAACGCCTTGACGCCGATGTCGACCGTCAGGCCGCCCTTGACGCGCGCGGTGATGACGCCTTCGACGAGCTCTTCGTTCTCGCAAGCTTCGGCGATCTCGTCCCAGATCTTGAGGCGGTCGGCCTTTTCCTTGCTGAGCTCGACGAGGCCGTTGTCGTTCTCGCGGTTCTCGACGTACACGTCGATGACGTCGCCCGCCTTGACGTTGACCGTGCCGTCGTGCTCGGTGAATTCCGAAACGGCAATCTGGCCTTCGCTCTTGTAGGCGATGTCGACGATGACGAAGTCTTTGTTCACGGCCAGCACGGTGCCGCGGACGATTTCGCCCTCGATCACGTTCTGCTGCTTTTCCCACTCGAGGAACTGCTTCTCGAAGTCGTCTTCGAAGGAAAGCGTGGCCGTGCTCTGGATCTGGTCAACCATAGGTGTGATTTCCTTGTCGTCGCCGCCCGCACGTTCCGCCCCGCCTTGGGGCTCGACGCTGTAGATGGGTCATCGGTTCGCGGGACCGGCGCTCAATGCCACTGCTCACAGGCGCGAAGCCTGGATTGCCCTCTTTCGAGGATTCAGCGGCGCGGCAATTTGCGTCGGGGTGGTGAGGGTGTCAAGCGTGAATGCGGTGGGCCGGGGCCGATTGTGACGGGGTTCGGGGGGTTGGGGTTTGAGCGCGCGGGGAAGGGCTGCGTGCTGGGCGGTGCGTTGTGCCTGGGCGGGCAGGTGCGTGGGCTTCTGGGCGAGATCGGCCGCGGTTGCGGCCTGCCGGCTCTATCGCGCCCAGGGCGCGACGGAGCCCCGGCTGGCCGGCTGCAGAGGTGCATGAAACTGCGGAGGTTGTTGTCGGCCGACCAGCCGGCTCTCCGCCCTCCACCAGTATTTGTTGGGAATTGAACCACAGGCGATCGGGCTCGCATTGAGCAAGCGGCGTGG
>CAZETM010001725.1:0-1638 GCA_964514885.1 uncultured Polyangium sp.
CCTCATGGGCGCACGTGGCGAGCAGGAAGACATCGCAGGCGTTTTGGTGGAATTGGCTCATGCCATTCCGAATCACGGGGACGAGGCAGAAATTCACGCGGCCTCGTATTCCCGCATCGTGCAAGCGACGGCGAACATTGACAAACTGCGCGCCAAAGAATTGCTCCTCGAAAAGCAGCTCGAAGTGGTGCGGGAGACGCGAGCGCAATGGGTGAACAATCGCGAGGACGACATTAGCGCGATTGCCGGGAAAGCCGAGGAGACGGCGCACCGAAACAAGAAGCCCGCGCTGCTGGCGTATTTCGACAAGACCATTGCTTATCGCTCGCAGACGGGCCTGAAGGCACTGGCGACGCGTAAGAAAAAAGAAGCCGCGTTAAACGGCTCGAATGGCGACGGGACAAACTGACGGCGATTTGCCCTCGTTCCCGTTTGCCCGTCAATCCCACCAAACTCACCCAGGCTCCCCCATCAGCCACCGCTCAACGACCATTGAGACGGGTTCCCTTCTGCACGGACGTTCCGACAAACCCATCCCTCCACCAAGTGCGTCTTGGTTATCCATTTCCTTGGGGGTGCGTCGAGCCAAAGGATGGCCTGCGGGAGTGTATCGATTGCCCCGTGCATTCAAGACGTTTTTCATCGTAGCTAGCGAGCTGCCTGAGAGCGTGTCAATCAGGCGTTGCGAGCGAATCGGGGCTAGGGAAGCCGATACGAAGCGTACTTCAGTACGCTGAGTGAGGCTGACCGACGCACCGGTTCGCGCAGCAGCCTGATTGACACGCTCTCAGGATCGGTCGACCTATTGCTTCGCCTGATGGGACGCGGACGAACGCTGCGTCGCGCCATCGAGGACCTCAAAAAACTGTCGGAGGATGATTTTGAACGATGCACAGCGCTGCCGATTCTGGTACGTTTCCGGATCGAAGCGGCAGCCGAACCTGTTTCTACGGTCGACGAGGAGTTTCTCATGAACACCCAAGAAGTGATGGACATGTTCGAGCGACGCGCCGAGCAGCGCGGCGAGCAACGCGGCGAGCAACGCGGTCAGCGCGGTACGATCCTGAAACTACTTCGCCGAAAGTTCGGCGACCTGCCCGAAGCCATCCTCGCCCGGATCGATGCGGCCGATGCCGACACGCTCGATCGCTTCACCGACAAAGTCCTCTTCGCCACATCGGTCCAAGAAGTCGTCGCTGACGAGCCGTGAACATCCAGGAAGTCATGGACATGATCGAGTGACGCGCCGAGCTCAGTGGAGTCCTCGAACTCAATAACCTCGCGGCCACATCACCACCGCGCTTTGAAGTCGAATACACGATTGTACCCGACCGGTTTACCGCCGACCGGTTTCGGATACGCGATCATGCTGGCGATATCGGTGATGCATTTGCTCGTTTGAGGCAGCACCGGATCGCTCTCCGCTCCCAGCACCTCGGCACTCGTGAGCTTCCCTGTTTCGTCGACCTTGACCAGCAACGAAATTTTCGCATTGACCCGCGGTTTGCTCGGGGCTTCGAGTGCGTCGAAACAGCAGCGAAACGTCTCATGATGGGCCGCGAAAAATTTGCCAAATTGCTGCCGTACGTCCGTTTCCGCACTCAGGTCCACTTGCACGGGGCTGCCAGCACCTGCCCG
>CAZETM010001726.1:0-1637 GCA_964514885.1 uncultured Polyangium sp.
CCAACCTTCGTGCGTTGGGACGAAGGCGGTTTGGATTTGGCAGTTTGCGGGACGGAGAGTGGCCAAGAGGGAATCGTTGGGCGATTTCATTATTTGCGCAAAGGCGCACGGGCGACGAGCGACGTATTGCCTAAAGGCGCGCCATGCGAAGCTACGCGTTATGCCAAGGCTCCTGTGGTTACGAAGTCACGAGACGAAGTGCGCGAATTGTTGAAGCTTCCCTTGGGAGAGCGCGACATCGTGGGCGGTTTCAGGTTTGCGAGTGGGCAATTCGTCACGCGTGATCTCGTATTGCTTGCTGGCAATCGTCCAGCGGTCGATTCTTTGCTGCGTTTTCGTGGTGAAACCGGATCAGTTCCCGCAGACGCGCCACCCCCGGCGGTATCGGCGGTCGTACGCGAAAACAAGGACGTGATTGTTTATCAGGTTCTTGACGAGATAAGGTTTTACCGTATTGACACTGGTAAACGCGAGCTCAGCCGCAAGGGCAATCTTTTACGCCGTTGCGAAGATGGACGCATTGCCGCGTGGTTACGCGATGGTAAAACGTGGCGTGTATTCGATGCGCGTAGTGGCGCGACGATGGCCGCGATTACGTACGAGCCAGGGTTCGTCGTTGGAACCGATTCCGCGTGCAAGAGCTTCTATTTCCAGCGTCTCGATGGAGCGCTCGTGGCCGCGTCATTCGCGGCCGAGGCTGCCACGTATGCGGTCATGGCGCAGGCGGATGGATACGTATACGACGTTCGTCGGAGTGTGGCGTTTGGATCTGAAGGCCCTGGGTTGTGGCTTGCGCTCAGTTCTGGCGCTTTGGCACGAATCGACGAAAATAGCAATTCCGTGCGCGTGCTCGGATATGCCACTCCGCGGGCATCGGCATTGAGTGACGGGCCATTGGCTGGCGAGCTGATTTATGCCGACGAGACGGGGTTGGTTCTTCTTGGTAATGGCAATGCTCGGCAATTGCTCGAGCCGGTAGGCGACACGGTATGGGAGGACATTTCCGTCGCGCCCGATGGCGAATCGATGTTTTTGTTATCGATGGATCGCGTATCGGCGTTGGATATTGCTCGTCGTGAAATCGTGGGCAGCACGCCGTTGCGGCGCAGAAGTCGCTTCGTGCCGTGGGACAAGGATGGCTCGGTGTTGGCGTGGTCGTTCGATGCGCCGGGTGATGCGGTCGGGGACGTCATTCCCCGCGGTCGAGCCATTACGGAGAAGATCTCGCGAGGGCTCTGCAATTTGCGCGTCGAGCAGGGTCGGCTGAAAGCGTTGGATTAACAGTCCGTTGATTTATCGTCGCGACTGGATAGGCACTCGTCACCTGCCGCCATCACGGCACTCATAGATCCTACACTCTTCCAAACTGCTTGTTTGGACGCATTTCTACCGAAATTCGCTGACAAATTTGGCCCTCGCTCTGGACCTGTGCGACGGCCTGAGTGGTGAGCGAAACCCATGAACTTTGTGGGGCCTCCCTGACGGGACAATCAACGTCCGATCGGCTGCAAAAGTCGCTTGCTCGATTCCACGCGTCGCAAGTATATGTAGCGAATAATCGTTCGCAGTTGCGTAGTCCCTACCGCGGGCTACGCCGCCAACCACAAAAGGGGGCTGATCATGGCCTTGTTGCCTGG
>CAZETM010001727.1:0-1636 GCA_964514885.1 uncultured Polyangium sp.
TTACAGGTGCGCATCCGCTTGCGCCGCTGACGTTTGAGAAATGCGAAAAGGTCGGTGTGTTGCAACAACCGATGCCTAGCGTATTCGATAAACGTCCCGACGTGGGTCCGCTGGGAAAGGTGATCGATCGTTGTTTGGCCAAGCCAAAGGCCGAGCGTATCGGTTCAGCGGACGAACTTCGTAAAGCGTTGGAAGCGCTTCTACCGGGGCAGAAAGCTTTCGAACCGTTGCGAGCTCATGCTCCCTTCCTCCTGGATCCGATCGCCAACGAGTCTGCGCAAAAACAGGTGCGTATCAGCGTCAACGCGGACACGAGCGAAGCTGCCGACACGACGGGCAGACGCTCAGCGGTCTCGGCCGACATTCAGACGCCCAACGAATCGACGAATAACACCGAGGTTCAAAGCAAGATAAAAACCGCGGCGAGCGCGCAGAACGATCGCTCTCGAAGTGGCGTCGTTGCGCTAGCGGCAATGACGATCTTGCTGGTCGCAGCCGGGTTCACATTCTATCTATTCAATGCACCAAGCGCCTCAGAGAACCAGACAAGCGGCGAGCGTTTTGAGGGAGCACCCGCGCCAATCCTATCGGGTTCGGCGGGCGCTGATGGCAATGTATCCACCACGAGGAGCACCGAGGCGCAGGCTCACGCATTGCTCAAGGAGGCGCAAGCCTATATCGTACAAAACGGCATGGAGAAGGCGTTCGTGGAGTTTAATCGTCTCGACAGCCCGTTCAACGTGACGAGCGAAATGAATCCCAACGGCGATCTTTACCTATTTGCGATCGACTTCGTCGGCTACCAGGCGGTCCACGGGAAGAATCCAAAGATTCGGGGCAAGGTCATGATCGAGATGCGCGACAGGAATGGCGTCGAACTCATCAAAGAGATGACAGCCCAGTGCAAGAAAGACGGCAAGGGGACAGTTAACTACGAGTGGCCGAATCCCATCACCAAGGTCGTGGAGGGCAAAATGGGTATCCACGAACGTATTCCAGGCACCGATATCTGCATCGGGACGGGTATTTACCGCTAGACGGGCCTGGGTAAGCATTCGATGAGGCGTATTCTTCTCGTGGCGAGTGTGGCGACGATCGTCATGATTGGCGGTCAGACGTTATGGGCAGTCGAGCAGGATCGCAGGCTCACGATGGACTCCGAACGCCGCAATGGCCTGGTCGCTGTCAGACTGCTGGAAGAGCATGCCAAGGTCACGCTCGCGGGCGCTGTCGGGAGCCTCGACGCTGTGGTCAAGGCGATTCACGGGCTCGAGGGCAGTGGCGGGGTGGACGACGCCGCGATTACCGCCGTACTGGCGCGCGCGCAAAGCGACAACAAGGTGCTGAAGGCCCTTCAATACGTCAATCCGGCGGGTGTGGCATCGGTCAGCTCGAACGATTACCCCGCATACCAGCCAGATGCTGACGACCGGACGTATATCCCGTCGATGCTCAAGGACCGCGATCATCGAGCGGTGGTCTTGGGGACGCCATTCAGGCGATACTATGACTCCGAGTTTGTCGTGCCAATGGCGCGCAATGTGCGCGACGTGAATGGCAAGTACCTCGGCATCATCAGCACCGATATCAGCGTGTCGTATTTCAGTGGCGTATACACGCGCGCGGCGAAAGACAG
>CAZETM010001728.1:0-1633 GCA_964514885.1 uncultured Polyangium sp.
CGCCCTCGATCTGGCGCGCTCCATCTTGGCCGCCGGCGGCGCGGATCTCGTCATCCTCGATACCTGGGCCCAGGTCACGGCCGGCGCCAATGAGAACAGCGGCGAAGACATGGGACTCGCGTTGGCCCATTGCAAAGGCATCCGCAAAGCCACCGGCGCCATGGTGATGATTGTCCACCACGCCGGCAAAGATCTCAGCAAAGGGGCACGCGGATGGTCGGGATTGAGAGCCGCTGCCGATTGCGAGATCGAGATCAGCCGGTCCGACGATTTTCGCCTGGCCAAGGTGACCAAGCTTAAGGAAGGCTTCGATGGTCTGGAATTCGCCTTCGCGCTCGATGACGTCATTCTTGAGTACGACGAAGACGGCGACGAGGTCACCTCGTGCGTGGTCAAGGACCTGTTGATCAAGGCGCCGAAGGAGCAACCGAAGGGGAAATGGCAACAAATCTGCTGGAAAGTGATTCAGGAATTCGGTCAGGTACAACGTGCCGGTATCGAAATTGATGCGGTGATCGAGGAAGTAAAGCGAATCACCGCTCCTGAATTAGACGCACGCGGTGCGGATCGACGCCGTTCGTATGTCGTTCGGGCGATCGATGAATTGGCAAAACGCGATTTTATGCAGATTGACAACGGCGCCATCACACTTTTTTGAGGAGTTTTGACATGAAAAGTTTTACGAATACGCAAATTTTTACACGCTCAAAACGCTCAAACAACGCTCATGAGCGTTTGCGCGTTCCGGGCAAAAAGCACACGGGTGACGCTCAACTGCACTTCACTTCCCCCTGAAGGGAAGTGTAGTTGAGCGTGTGTGATTGCTGAGTGTTGTGAGCGGACAACTTGTAATTTTTTCCAAACAGAATTTATCGGTGAATAAAGGAGCGACGTATGGCAAGGCGATTCAATGGAAACCGCCCCGTAGGCGGAATCTTGATTGGTCAGACGGTGGACTTCGAGTTGTTTGTCCGTTCCGGTGAGAACGTCAATTTTCTCAACTTAAAAATGGTTACCAAACATCCGCGGCTGCACAAGGGCAATTTTTGGTTGCGCTTTGACGGCAAGAGTTTGGTTGGCCGTGACAGCCACATTTTGGCTGAACAATTGCCCGACTATGTGCCGTTCGTGATGAAGTCGATCGACGAATACGGCTGGTGGATGGTGTGTGCCGTATGAACACGTGGCCGTCACGGACATGGTCGGTGCCTGCCATCGTATCGATGACACGAAAGGCCTCGATATGAAAACCGGCAACAAACCTACTCCACCACGCAGTGCCTTGGGTCGCCTACTCCCAATCGCGATGGAAACGGAAGCGGTCAAGCGTGACGGCTGGCGGAAACACGGAATTCTGGTGGTGGATATCACGGACCCGCGCATCGGCTGGATCGAACGGCAAGTCCTTCAACAAACCGGGGAGAAGATGTATGGCAAACCAGACACGGCGTGACCTGCACCGTTTTCCGGCGTGGCTGCACCACGAACTGCTCAACTGGTCGCGCTGGTGCTGGCAGGGAAGTTACCCGCATCCCCTGCCACCCAGCCGCTGCGGATCCGCGGAGCGTGACTACCTGCCGGTCCGGGCCGACGACTGCGCCGACGAGCCACGACCGATCCCGCCCAACGAGGC
>CAZETM010001729.1:0-1627 GCA_964514885.1 uncultured Polyangium sp.
CCGACGTCGACGCAAATGACTTCGATGTCGAGCGTCATCAATCAGGATCATCTCGACGTCATCGGCGTTGGTCCCGACACGTTCGACGAGATGGAGTTTTACGGGTCGATATTCCAGTACATCGCGACGTACGACTGATTCGTAGCACGGCCATGACAACGCAGAACAAGCTCCTCGCGATCGGCGCCCCGCTGTTCGTCTTGTTGCTGTACTTCGGTCTGCGGCAAAGCAAGATCGAGGAGCCTGCGGTCATCGCTGCAAGCACTCCCGAGACGGCGGCGCGTGTCGATTCAACGGCACGGCCGCCTTCTTCGAGCACCAAAAATGCCTCCACGACAGCAAACGTAGACCCGAAGCTCGTGGAGAGTTTGCGGGCGCAATACGGCGCGAACATCGGCAATCCGTACGTGCAGATCAAGCTGATCGAGGCGTTGATGCGCCACTTTCAGAAGCATGACTTTTTGCACTGGCGAGAAGAGCTGCTGCGAGCGGTGCGTGCAGCGTTCCCAGATCGTTACGACGAGATTGTCAAGAACCTGGATCGACGTGTCGAATACGACCAGTGGATGAAGGACAACCGCGCGAGCTTGGACGCGATGGAGCCGGATGCGCGTCGAGCGGCGATTCGCGAGGAGCGCGAGCGGCTGTTTGGCAAGGAAGCGGCGGATCAGATTTGGTCGTCGGAGAGCAAGAACCAAGCGGTGGGCGATACGCTGAAAGAGATCGACGCTTTGGACGGGAAGAGCATTGGCGAAAAGCTGTCGACGTACACGGAGCGGCTCGAGGAGATCTACGAAGAGAATTACGACAGCTATCTGGATAACCATCGGCACGAGACGATGAATCGGTTTCTGTCACTGGATTCGGTGCAGGCAGATCTGACGGGAATGTCGGCGGCGGAGCGTTCGGGGAGTTTGCGTGAGATTCGCAAAGGAATGGGGCTGGACGAATCGGCGCTGAAGCGTTGGGACACGCTGGACCAGGATCGCGATGCGCGGTGGGAGAATGGCAAGAAGTACATGGCCGAGCGCGCGGTATTGGTGGCGGCGTATAGCGGCACGGAGCTAGCGGAAAAGCTAGCGGAGCTGCGGCGGCGATATTTCGGCACTGAGGCGGACGTGATCGCGGCGGAAGAGGAAAGCGGATTGTTTCGGTTCAGCGTTATACGCAAATGGGGGCAGAATTAGATTGGGAGGGAATCCGGTCTCCATCGACATGGGTCAACGTATGGGGGCGGCGGCAATCACGTGTCGGAATCGACGTCTTCCTTCTGGCGAATAGCCTTCAGGAGTTCCTCGACAGCTTCATGACCTCCGCGGAGCTTGATAAGAGGCCGCGGGCCAAGCGGAGGTAAAAGGGATATGGGTGCGCGAAGTGCCAGGGCATTTCTCACGGCTCGTCTGGCGGGGGTACCCATTTCGACACTTGATCGACGTAGCGCATGAACTCGGGCGCTTCACCGCTTTCGATCAAATACCGCAGCGCACGAATCGTGATTTGCATGGCGACGTATTCGACCGACGTCGACGCGTGGCTTTGCGCGATTCGTTCGATGATCGTTATCGCTTCGGATGGTTCGGGGAAACTAACCACTTCGGCAACATCGGCAGAGTCATCTTCCGCATCG
>CAZETM010001730.1:0-1627 GCA_964514885.1 uncultured Polyangium sp.
CCCAGGAGAGCACCGCTCGGGCAGCTCTCGCTTTCGTTTCCGAAGATGCGTCGGGATCGGAAAGGTAGCCGTGGGCTACTACGCCGATATCATCGCGGTCGACGGCGACCCATTGACGGATATCAACGTCGTCATCAACGGGGTCAGCCGAGTGATGATGGGCGGGCGCGTCGCGGAGTTCTAGACGTGCGAGACGGCTGGGGGGGAGCCGTCTTGTCAGAGGTGGATCGGGACGACGTGGAGCAGCGGCGACGATAGTTTTGCGACCGCCGGTGTGAATGCGGGACTCGTGTTGCACTTTTGGGTGAAGGAAGCGATGGGGACGCAATGATTCCATTCGGTGGACCGTGCACGCACGTGCGCCGCACGTGTGCGCACGCGAAAATCAACACCCGCACACTGCACGCTTGCCTTGAATCTCGTACGAAAACGTTGGCGTGCCGGTTGCTCAATCGCTTCCCAACACCTTTTCCCCAGGGAGCTCACCATGCCTCGAAACCCGAATACCGTGCGCGCAAGCATTTTCGTCATTGCCACCTTGGCTTTGAGCAGTGGCTTGGCGTTGGCAAAATCCGTCCAGCAATGCAAAACCCATATCATGCAGCCCCATGATGGCCAAACGGCGGTTTCTCCTGATATCGTCATCCAAGGTTCTTTCACATGCACTCCAACGGCGCCCCAATTCATTGACGATTCCGGCGCCGTCGTTCCAGCCGCCTTCGTCATCAGCGGCAGCGAGTTTACACTTACTCCCTCGGCGCCACTCCCACCGGATGGCACATTCATGGTTCGGTTCAACGAGAAACCTCATTGTACGCAACCCCCGAATAAGATCACGTTTTCGACGAAAGCCAAGCCTGCGTTGCGTAACGTCGACGTCGCCATCGCCGAAGGTCAGCTCCATGCGGTCTCGATTCGCTTGTCGGAGCCCGTGAAGAACATGTCCGATCTCGCAAACATGTCCTTCGTTTCGGTAAACATTGATGGGTTTTCGCCCAAAGCCACCATTTCCCCAGCCGGCCCCGACGAGGCCTTCGCTACGTACAAGCCTCTGGCCCAGCGGCCAAGTTCAGATCGAACTGTCCATGTCCACGTTGCCAAGGAGCTGGCATTTGCGTCGGGCGCCGCACTTTCCGAGGATATCGATGTTTCATTCACGCCCGATGAGTGGCCGACGGGTTATTTTCCCACGGGCACACCCGAAGGCTGCGATTTCGCCTCATCGAGTGGTTGTCAGGTCAGCGCCGCGCCGGTCCCAGCGCCTTTGCCGTCGATTCTGGGGATGATTGCCGGCATTCTCATGGTTGCCCGCCGTCGCCGAAGCCAATGACACTGCCAGCAGAGGTTAGTGGAGGCGAGCGCATACACCAAAGCCCGGAAAGCGCGCAAAAATCGTAGATGCCCTGCGAATATGAGCCGAGCCAATCGATCTTTGGGCCATTTCATCGGTTCTACATACGTTTTTGCGAACGGTTTTTCCGGCGCGTCACCCGCGCGATGGCCATGGCAATCGTTGCGGCAATGGCAGCGCCCAGCGTTAACGATGCATCACGGGCGTCACCCACGCGACAACCCGCACAACCACCGTTCGGCGGCGTGGACGGCGGTGCGGGAACTCCCTTATCCG
>CAZETM010001731.1:0-1625 GCA_964514885.1 uncultured Polyangium sp.
CCCTATCCATGACGCTCGTAGATCTCATCCGAACCGAAGCCCGTGACGAAAGTCGTTCGCTCGTTGTTGCGGCATCCTTGGCGGGAGCCGCAAATGCGGGCATCATGTCCCTCGTCAATAGTGCTGCATCATCGACGCAGGGTGACAAGACACGCCAATTCGTCATGATTGGATTGGCCGTCGCATTGTATGTGATCTGCGCGCGGCGGACGTTCCATCGGACGACTGCGCTCATTGAATCGGCGCTTCAGAAGATCAAGCTTCGCGTCATTGATAAGATCGAGCAGGCGGAATTGCAGGAGCTCGAGGGAATCGGAACGTCGGTGATTTACGACCGGCTCACGGAGAACATCTCGGCCATCTCAGAATCGGCCGGCGCGATCGCCAACGTGCTTCAATCGTTGGCCATCGTTGTTTTCGCGTCCTTTTACGTTCTGTCGATATCGGTGCCCGGCTTTGTGCTGCTGGTGTTGCTCAATGCCGTGGGCATCATGATGTGGTCGGCCAAAAATGCCGAGATTGGCAGCCAACTCAAGGCAGCGGCAGAAAAACGCGTCACGTTCTTCGACCAACTCACCGACTTGTTGAAGGGGTTCAAGGAGCTTCGATTCAGTCGAAAACGTAGCCGCGACATCCGTTCCGACGTGGCCAAGACGGCCGAGGAGCTACGTTCGGTCACGGTGACGGCCAACAACCTGTTCAACGATAATTTCATTTTGGCACAGTGCGTATTGTTTGCCATGCTCGTGGGCGTGGTTTTCGTCTTGCCTCAAAACGTATCGATGGAAGCTTCGGCGTTGACCACGCTCGTCGGGGGCGTGCTTTTCTTTTGGGGCCCCTTGGGAGGCGTTGTGGGCGGCATGCCCATGTACATGCGGTCGAATGCTGCCTTGGCGAATATCCACGCATTGGAAGAAAAGATCGAGCAGGCTGCGCGAAATCACATCCCCGAGGCTCAAAAAGAAGACCCTTGGCAAGGACGATTTTCGACCATCGACGTGAAAAACGTTTCGTTTGCTTATCCTCCCGACGTAGGAGGACAAACGTTTCGTATTGGTCCAATGAACCTCTCGATTGCTACGGGTGAAGTGGTTTTCATCGTGGGGGGCAATGGGAGCGGTAAGTCGACGTTCATGAAAGTACTGACGGGCTTGTATCCAGCGACAGGCGGCGAAATCCGTATCGATGGTCAGCGACTCCGTCCCGAAAACGTAGCCGCTTATCGAGAAATGTATTCGGCGATCTTTTCAGATTTCCACTTGTTTTCGCGACTCTACGGATTGTTGGACGTCGACGAACAGGCGGTGTTGACGCTGCTTCGGCAAATGCAAATCGACGACAAAACGTCATTCGAGAAGGGGCGCTTCACGAAACGTGATTTGTCGACGGGTCAGCGCAAACGGCTCGCGATGATCGTGGCATTGCTCGAGGACCGCCCGATTTGCTTGTTCGATGAATGGGCGGCGGATCAAGATCCTGAATTCCGCAAATACTTTTACGACGAACTGATTCCGGCGCTGAAGCGACGCGGAAAAACCGTGATTGCCGTGTCTCACGACGATCGGTATTTCCATTGCGCGGATCGCGTGGTGACGCTCGAATATGGGAAAGTGCGGTCGATTGAA
>CAZETM010001732.1:0-1625 GCA_964514885.1 uncultured Polyangium sp.
TCCGTTCCTACGCGAGGTCGTCCATTTTCTTATTTGCCGCTCGATAAACGAATGGCAGTAATGCAGGAATGGGAAGGCTCGACGCAATCTACCTTGCGGTCGCTGCTCAGGGCGCTCGTGACGCCGCTGAAGGCGCATCATTTCGAGCGGCCGGAGATGTTCGCGCACGTGGGATGCCATTACGGCGTGGAAGCGGCGCGCGACGAACAGCCCAGGTGGATGGCACAAGTCACCAATGGTCGTGAGGTCACTGAAGATCTGGACCTCGAATGCGAAATCGTGGTGGTGGGAACCGGAGCGGGCGGAGCGGCTGTCGCATATGAATTAGCGTCCCGCGGGCGTGCCGTGCTTTTGCTCGAGGAAGGCGATTACCATCGGCGTTCGAGCTTCGATGGGAAAACGTCGCGCGCCTATCGGCAACTGTATCGCGAGCAGGGCACGACGATTGCCCTGGGCAATGTCAACATTCCTGTCTTTGCAGGCAAAGCCGTGGGCGGTAGCACGGTAATCAATTCGGGCACATGTTATCGAGCCCCTGCGCGAACGTTTGCGTATTGGCGCAATCGATATGGTTTGCCGCAGGTTTTCTCCTCGGAAGGGTTTGCTCCGTATTACGAACGGGTCGAAGCGATGCTCGGGGTTGCTCCGGCGAGCCCGCTTCATTTGGGTAGCATTGCGGGAATCATTTCCCGAGGCGCAGACCACTTGGGTTTGACGCACCAAGCATTGTCGCGTAACGCTCCCGATTGCGACGGACAGGGCGTTTGTTGTTTTGGTTGTCCCACGGGCGCAAAACGTTCTACCGACGTTAGTTACGTTCCTGCGGCTTTGAGTAAAGGTGCGCAGCTCGTGACGGCAGCGCATGTGGATTTCATCGATATCGTGGCGGGGCGTGCTCGAGGCGTTACGGCGACGTTGGGAGGCGCGGATCAAAGTGGAAAACGCCCCAAGCTGCGCGTGAAAGCCGATGCGGTGGTCATTGCGGGTGGGACGATGATGACGCCGCTGCTCCTAGAGCAAAGCCGAGCTTGTTTGTCGTCGGGGATGCTTGGGAAAAACCTATCCATTCATCCGGCCACGAAGGTGATGGCGCTCTTCGACGAGCCGGTGGAGCAATGGAAGGGAATTCCGCAAAGCTACACGATTGACCATTTTGCGGACGAAGGGCTGATGTTCGAGGGGGGATCGCTTCCGTTCGATGTCGTGGCATTGGGGGTTTCCTGGACGGGCGCGAGGTTCATGGAGCTGATGGCAAAATTTCCCTATTTGGCGACATTTGGATTCATGATCCAAGAAAAGAGTCGCGGGTCGGTGCGTCGAGGTCCAAATGGGCGCCCGTTGATGTTGTATCGATTGGGCGACGAAGATACGCGATTGATTCAGCGCGGGGTGGAGATTCTGTGCGAGGTGTATCAAGCCGCAGGCGCTCGTCGGGTGCTTCCATTCGTGGCTGGGCACAATGAAGTGAACACGAAAGACGAATTGGCACGACTACGCGCGGCACGCCTTGGTGCGGCCGATATTGAAATGGCGGCATTTCATCCGCTGGGCACGTGTCGTATTGGCACGGATCCGAATCGGTCGTGTTTGGGGCCGGATCACGAAGCGCACGATGTGGAAGCGCT
>CAZETM010001733.1:0-1624 GCA_964514885.1 uncultured Polyangium sp.
TGCGCCGTAAAATAGCGCGCTCGATGGAGTCGGCCCTTCCATGGCCCTTGCAATCCAAGGAGAAAACGGGAGCTGAGCAGATTTGGCCGCGGCAGCGACAAGTAAACAGAACCCAACGACGGCGAGTGCTCCGTGATTCGCAGATTCGGCGCGGCGGAACATTTCGCCATAATTGACGGTGCCGAATTCCCCGAAGGCTGCGAAAATGCCGCACAGAAATGCAGCGTCACCAATGCGGTTCGTCACGAACGCGTAGGTGGCTGCCCGTGTTGGCGCTTTTCGTTCGTAATGATAACCAATCAATAAATACGAGGCGAGCCCCACGCCTTCCCATCCCAAAAAGGTCATGACGAGATTGCCGCCGAGGACCAGCAGGAGCATTGCGGCCAAGAAAAAGCTCATGACCGCAAAGAAGCGCGCAAAGCCGAGTTCTCGATGCATGTAATTCATCGAAAAACGGAGCACGAGAGCGCCGATGCCGGTGACGAGCAACGCGAGCGACGTGGAAAGTGAATCGACGAGCAGCTCGATGGGGATTCGATACGAGCCACTTTCGATCCAGGGAACGACCAGGATGGATTGCGCTGCACGACCCATCGCCGCCTCGGCGAAGAGAATGGCCGCGCCCAGGGACGACAGGAGAGCGGCGCCAATGGCAATACGGCTCGTCGTGCGCTCCTTCAATGGACGATCGCAGAATGCGGCACCTCCGATGAGGATTGCCGCGAGAAAAGGTAGAAGTGGCAATAGCAACACTAGGCGATCAAGCACGGGCCACCTCGGGGCGAATCAGTGCCGGCGAAAGGAAATCCATATGTCCCGCGTACCATTGTCGAGAATCTCTTACGACGGGCACGTCTTCGCCGCGGGGTTGCCAGGGGACAAACCCTTTGCCGGTGACGAACACGGAAAACTCATTCGTGAGTGGATCCATGGCCACGAGCTGAACCCACGCGTTGCCCACGAGCGTGCGGATGACGGGTTGCTTTTCGTAGATTTTGCCGAGAATCTCGGTTCGCGCATTTACGACCATCAACAGGCGCATGGGCTCGTGAATTTCAATCATTTGTCTGGGCAAACCGGTGCGCAAATCCCCAGACGCGCCCTCCATTACGCCAATGAGCCCCGCGATGTTGTGCGGGACTTTGGTGCCGCAACCCCATTTCGCATTGTCCACCGTGGAAAAGTAATACTCGAGGCTGATGCCTGCGCCTACCGGACCGACGGCGAGCAAAATGCCTTCGAGAATGGTACCCTCGGGGTCAATGGTGGGATCGTAGGAGATCAAGAAAGATCGTCGGTCGAGAAAAACTCCTTCCGAAATTTTTCGAGGTCCAATGATCGCCATGGCGTTCGTGGCGTGTCCTAGCTCTGGCCGTGCTTGCGATAGGTCCGAAGCGCGTTCGATGACGTGGTGCAGAGCTTGGGCGGGGGAGGGGTTTGTCGGCGCAGACTCGAATTTGCGACAGCGCTCGTGTGCCGACAATTCGGTTGCGCGGTGCATGACGGGACGAACCTTTTCGAGCGCCGGGTGGAAGCGTGCAGGCAAATCTGCGAGATCGAAATACGTGACGATATCGGTAGCGGTGTTGTGTTCCGTTCCAACAAACCACGTGTCGTCGGG
>CAZETM010001734.1:0-1623 GCA_964514885.1 uncultured Polyangium sp.
TGATGCGCGCGATGACCTGGGCCTTGAACACGTCCACCAAGCGTTGAATGTTGCCCTCATGGGCCATGGCATTGAGCGCTTGCTCGATATCGGTCAGGTCGATGTGGATGTGCTCGTGTTCGGCCAGCACGAGAGACATGTAAAACCATTGCAATTCGCGTATCACGCGATTTGGAATGACCAACCGCGGCGTTTGCCGCGTCGCTGCATCTGGACTGAACGTCAACATGCCCATGTAGTAAAACAGCGACGCAATCTGCGCACGACCCATGGGCATTGCCGTGCCGAACTGTTCCACGAGCGGCACGTCGATGAATTGGTTCATCAAAATTTCATCGAGCAACTGCCGCGCACCGTCCGGCTGCCCGGTCGCCGCCGTCACGAGGCCATAAAGCCGGCCATAATCGGTGCGCACGTTCAAGTCGAGCATGTTGCGGGGATATTTGTTTTCCGCATGGAGCTGCGCCAGGAAGTAGAGCACCAACGTGGAATTGTACATGCTCTCGGTCGCATCGGGCGAGAAGCGATAACCATTGTAAAACGTTTCCAAAGTCGCGAGCAACGAGGCTCGATCGCCTACGCGCGGGTCGGAAGCCAATTCAGGTTTGTCCGCGAGCAAGGTGTCGATGGCGCGTTCCACGTCGGCCCGGGTGAACCCCGCCATGGCATTGAAAGTGGTGCGGTTGGAAATATGCGCAATGATGTTGAACCCGCTCGACAAGTCATCCAGCATGATGGGTGAAACACCCGTAATGAACGTGCGCGCAATGGTGCTCTTACGCGTGAATGCCTTGAGGCTCGCATAAAAACTTCTCACGAATCCCGCCGACCGAATCAATCCCTTGTATACGTCGTCGCGACCATCCGAAAGCAACCGATTGCCGAAATGATCGTACTCGTCGATGAGCAGGTACATTTGATGACCCGCTTCCGCTATTATCGTGAGCAGCCTAGTCATGATGGCTGCAACGTCTTCGTCAGCGGAGTGGAGGATTCCGTCGAACTCCGACAATGCTGGAATCAATTTAACATAGTTATGGCTGAACAACGACACTGCCGCCTTGACCTGCACGGCAAAACTCGTGCAAATCTTGTCCTCCGTACCGTGCGTGTCGACGGGCGAAAAGTCGAGCGTCAATACGAGATACTTATTTCGATTGGGCGTGGGGTTTTCGTGAATCCAAAGGCCCCCGAAAAGCTCGTCGAACTTGTCCGCCAAAACGATGTCGTAGTAGTTCTCCAGCGTGCTGATCAGCGTCGACTTGCCAAATCGACGGGGACGCAAGAAGATGACGTGATCCTCGGTCGTGGCCTCGAGCTCCGGAAGGAACGGGGTCTTGTCGACGTAGAAGTAACCTTGTCGACGGATCGCGGCAAAATCGCACTTGGCGTAGGGGACTTTCATGGCTTGGCTGGCTCGCGGGGCGACGATAGCACAGCGAGCGACGAGGGCGACGAAAAAGGACCGATGGGGAGTCTAGTCCAGCGTGGGAACTGGTTTGGCACGCGTTCACGCGCGCCTCACCCCCTGGCCCCCTCTCCAACTACGCTTCGCTCCGTGGAGAGGGGGAATCGGAATCGATCCGATCTGACTCCCCTTCTCCACGTAGCGGCAAAGCCGCG
>CAZETM010001735.1:0-1622 GCA_964514885.1 uncultured Polyangium sp.
CGTCGCCAAAGTTCACGACGTTGGCCGCCTCCCTGACGGTTTGCCCTACATGGTCCTGGAACATCTTTCGGGCCAGGAGCTGAAAAAAGTCATTCGCCAACGAAATCCCCTGCCCATCACCGATGCCGTCACGTACATGCTCCAAGCGTGCGAAGCCATCGCAGAAGCGCATGCTTACGGAATTATCCATCGCGACATAAAACCTGCCAATATGTTCCTCACGCGGCGAATCAATGGGACGCCGTGCGTAAAAGTGCTCGATTTTGGAATATCGAAGCAGCTCGAACCGGACGATCCCGAGCAGCACGGGCTCACGAAAACCGGCATGCTTTTGGGATCGCCGTATTACATGGCGCCCGAGCAGATGCTGAAAACGAAAGAAGCGGACACGCGTAGCGATATTTGGTCGCTCGGATGCGTGCTCTACGAATTGCTCACGGGACGCGTGCCATTCAAAGCCGATGCCCTTACCGAGCTCGTAGGAAAAGTTCTTCAGGATGAACCCGACCCGCCGAGTCTGCATCGAAAGGATATTCCCCCGGCCATCGAAGCCGTGGTGATGCGTTGCTTGGTCAAACGCAAAGAGGACCGATATCAAACGGTCAATGAAATCATGGAGGCGCTGCGTTCTGCGACGGGAGCTTCCGCTGCTGCGCCTGCCGTAGCCGCCGTTCCGGCGCGACCTACTCCCGCTCCCCCGGAATCACCTGCGGAATCCACGCTCGTGTTGGCGCCTACGACCACGGACGTGCTCGAGCCTTCTGCCGTTCAGGACGACAACGCGGCAACGATTGCATTATCGAATTCGGCGCCGATCCTGGCGGGCGCCGAGGCTCCAGGCAATGCGAATACGGCGCCCGGATGGGGAGCGACGGCTGGAAATGCGAATTTGACGGCGCAACGCAAGAGTCGCACGGGCGTGCTGATTGGCGTGGTGGTGGGAATCGTCGCGCTCGGCGGTGGCGGTATTTTCCTCGCGATAACATCATTTGCTCCGGACGTTGCCGTGCAAGCAACGAGTGCTCCACCGGCAAACCCGCCTACGCGCGCGACCACGCCGGAGGCAAAACCCGCGGGTACGCTCGTAACGGAGCCATTGGCTTCAACGATACCCATTGAAAAAGCAGCCGAGGCTAAGCCGGAGCCAGCACCAGCACAGCCACCAACGCCTGTGCTTGGCAAAAGCGCAAATGCAGGAACCACGTTGAAATCGCCGTCGAAACTGCAAACACCATTGGCACCTGCACCTGCGTCGAAGTCAAAGCCTTCGTGGGGTGAGTGAACGTTGGTTTGTCGACGAGATTTGTCCAAACAAACCTGCGTGATGAATACTCGCTAATGCTGCTCGAGCTGGCAACGCATGCGACCTATCTCGGCTCGCAAGTGTTCCATTTCCGCTTCTGCACGAGCACGCAATGGTTCTTCGGAAGGAAAGTCCTTCGCAGTCAGCTCGCGTTTTGGTGTATGCGCTGTATTTGACTCACGCGGCCGGTCGAAGGCGTGATGAATCGTCATGCGTTGAGCCTAGTACTACTGCGGGACTTCGCGACGAACCGCCGCCGCGGGTTAAAACCCGCGGCTCCACAAGGCGAAGTCCGCGCGTACCGCGCGGACTCGTCATC
>CAZETM010001736.1:0-1619 GCA_964514885.1 uncultured Polyangium sp.
CGCTCGTGAGCAAAATGGTTCTGAACATCGTGGTCAAGGCGTTTTTCGGAACGGAATTGGCTCCGGATGAAGCGCACAGGCTCATTCTGAGCATTCGTAGCGTGCTCGATACTCTTTGGGCGGGCATGGTTGCGAATAAGTCCCCTGAGGGCATTCCGATCATCGATGGATCGCCTTATCAGGAACACATCGCCGTTGTCGACGATTTCGTAGTTCGTCTCACGGAACAAAGCCTACGGATGGAGCACATTGGCAACGATTTGATGTCGTCGCTTTGGCAAGGTCTTAGCACGTCCGATGGCGAGATGACTCTGTCGCAGCAATTACGCGACGAAGGCGTGACGGTTTTGGTTGCCGGTTTTGAATCGGTTGCGGCGACGATGTGCTTTGCTTTGCACTTGTTGGCCACGCATCCCGACGCCATGAAGGAACTGGTGGCCGAGGTTGACGAGGTGCTCGGCGCAAACGAGCCGACATCGGCCGATGTGCCGCGCTTGGAATACGCGCGAATGGTCACTCAAGAAACCATGCGCATATATCCTCCGAGCTATTGGATACAACGCATGGCGGCGCAAGATGATGAAATTGACGGCTTTACCATTCCCGCCGGGACCATCGTCGTGGTATTGCTTTATCTGCTTCATCATCACCCCGACTCCTGGCCCGAGCCGCATGATTTCAGGCCGGAGCGGTTCAAGCCTGAAGCGCGTGCCGGGCGGTCCAAGACGGCGTGGTTGCCTTTCGGAGCGGGGCCGCGCATGTGCGTGGGCATCGAATTATCCTTGGTGATGTGCCAGATCATTCTGTCGCGGCTTGTTCAACGATTCCGGGTGACGCAGGCAGATCGAAGCAACGTCGACATCCAATTCGCAACGAACGTGAGACCTCAGGGCGAGGTGTGGGTTCATCTGGAAAAACGGAGGCAAACCGTCGATTTGCCATTGGACACTCATAACGAAACCGCCGAAACCTTGCAAGTTTCTCGGCCGCAATAGCCACTAACCTCGAGACGAATCAATATTATGCCTCTTACTCGTCATGACCGTAGTCGACTCGCGAACGATCTGGATGTCTGCAGATTGCTCGTCGGCATGTGGCAAGTTTCGGGGGAGCATGGGGAAATCGACCGCGCGCAGGCCATCGAGGACATGGCGGCGCATTGCGCGGCTGGGTTCACCACGTTCGATCTCGCGGACCACTACGGCCCTGCTGAAGACTTCGTAGGTGACTTCGTGCGGGGCCATCCTGGCGCCATGTTTCAGGCGTTGACGAAATGGGTGCCCGAGCCGCAGGAGATGGACCGTCATGCCGTCGAGCTTGCCGTCGATCATTCGCGTCGGCGCATGAATGCGGATGTGCTGGATCTGTTGCAATTCCATTGGTGGGACTACGACGATTCCCGACCGCTCGAGGGCCTGCGCCACCTCGCTGACCTGCAACGAGAAGGCAAGCTGCGCCGGCTCGGATTGACCAATATCGATAGCGATCATCTCGAGCTGATCACCGATGCGCACGTCCCCGTGGTCACCAATCAGGTCCAGTATTCGGTCCTCGACATGCGCCCAGCGCTACGCATGACGCGAGTCTGCCAGGAGCGCGGCGTGCAATTGCTGACCTAC
>CAZETM010001737.1:0-1617 GCA_964514885.1 uncultured Polyangium sp.
CGTAATCGCGTACTTGCCGTTGTCCTACCAGCACCACGCTCGACGGAAAAGGCGACCGAGACCGTTCGATATAGCCCTGACGAAGCTGCGTCAAAAACGACACCATTGCTTCCCCAACCAAACCGTCCGCTTCGTCGAAAAGAATGACCCATGGACGCGGATCGAGGGACGCTAAACGGCTCAGGTAACCGAGCAGCGCAGTGTCTGGGGTCTCGAGCAACTTCGAGATCTCGGCGGCATCGGGTCGTGCGAAATCTGGAAACGTAAACTTCAGGGCGCGATCGAACGAACTCAAGATAATCGGCATCGCCCGAGCTACGTCCGGGGTTTCCCGCGCCGTTTCGATGTCCACCCAGATTGCACGGTACTTGCCGGTGGCACAGAGGTGCTGATCCAACCACTGCAAGCTGGTCGTCTTGCCCGTCTGCCTGCCCGCGTGCAGCGTGAAATACTTGCGCTTATGAATCAGCTCGAGCACTTCGCCAAGCCGTCGTTCGGGCGGCAGCATGTAATGCTCGGCAGGGATGCACGGACCGGTAGTGTTGAACGAGAGATCTTCCACGGCCGCGAGATTACTCGGGATGTGCTGGTTTGTAAAGGAAATGCTCCGCGTGATGTATGTTGACAGCGATTCAAGCTGCAAACCGACCGATTTGGTGGGATAACTCGAGCCAAATGGAAACCAACGGAGACGTTGACGAAAAGGCTCTTCGCAGTTTCCCGCGGGTGCTCCTTGGAAGCATAGCGCTCTGCCACGTCGCGGGGGCATTTGCCTACTCGGTCGTGCAACCAAGAGGGTTTGTCTTAGGGTCTCTGGCCTTCTTCGAGCACCAGCTTCTCGGGCCCGTCGTCCTCGTTCTCGCCTTCCTGCTCGGCATTGCGCTCGTCAGGCGCTGGGAGAAACTGGCTATTGCGGTGATGTCCGCGATCGCGGGTCTCTGGTTCGTCGTCGCTGGCATTGGCTTGTTTACAGGCACCACCTTTTACGCGCGTTTGCTCGCGCTCCCTTTTGTCGGGGCCTGCATCATTTTCGCCATCATTTTCGCCATCATTTGCTACCGAATTCGCCGCCGCTTCGTGCTCCCTTTCGGTTCAATGCTCGCTGGAGCGCTGCTTGGCGCCTCCTTTTGGGCCTCGGTTCGTGCTCCGCGAGCTTCGACATTTCCTTCCCCGAATACCCCCAAGAACGGATTGATCCCGGAAGCCGAGCCTGCGCTTGAAAACGGTAAGCTCCGCGTGCGCCTCGAAGGGAACTCAGTTATCGTCAAAGCGGGTCTTTATCGGGCGGAAATCGTACCCTCGTTCGATTACGAGGCCGTGGCCGATAACTGCGGACCAACCATTCTCGATTATCGATCGGCCCGGCTTTCATCCTACCGAGCTGGACGTGACGGTCAAAGAATCGTGTTTACTGCGGAGAACTCCGATTTCAAGACATTTGGCACGGTCGAGTTCGTGAGCGAGTCTGCGGTGCGGATCGACGTTTCCAACACTGTGCGGCATGAGATCTGTGCGCACCTCGGATCCATGGTCGCCGTATCGCTTTCGCATCTCCGAGGGTCGCGTGAGGTGACAGTTGGCAATGGCGCCGCGGTCCATGGGATTCCCTGGCCTGTG
>CAZETM010001738.1:0-1615 GCA_964514885.1 uncultured Polyangium sp.
TGGTCAACACCACGGACGGGATCGTCTGGGAGGCGGATGCGACCACGTTCGCCTTCACCTTCATCAGTGAATCGGCTGAGCGCTTGTTGGGCTTTCCTGCCACGGATTTTCTGGAGCCGGGGTTCTGGGTCAGCCATCTGCATCCGGACGATCGCGTTTGGGCGCCCGAGTATTGCGCCTCGTGTTCCGCCCGCCTGGAACCGCACAATTTCGAGTATCGCTTTGTCACGAGGGACGGCCGCACCGTGTGGCTGCACGATATTGTCACGGTGGTGGCTGAGGCCGGTGCCCCGCGCTGGCTGCGCGGCATCATGGTGGATATTACCGAGCGCAAGAACAGCCAGGCCTTGCTCGAAGAACGTGGCGAAAGTTTGAGCACCATTCTGGCGACCACCCTGGACGGCTACCTGTGCCTTGATGGCGAGGGTAAGGTGCTCGACGCCAATCCGCGTTATAGCCAGCTATCCGGTTACTCCCGCGACGAACTGCTGAGCATGCACATCGCCGACCTTAAACCACAAGAGCATGAGGCCGAAGCGGCGCTGAACATTGCGCGCATCGTTAAAAACGGCAATGACCAGTTTGAATCCGTTCATCGCCGCAAGGATGGGACGGTTTGGAATGCCGAGGTCAGCACCTCTTACCGCGAGGACGGGCGCGGCCACCTGTTGGCGTTCTTTCGCGATATCACCGAGCGTGTGCAAGCCGAAGCGTACGACGCGCTTCGCCGTCAATCGTTGGAGAGGCTCGTCGCGAACGTGGCGCTGCCGGCGTTGCTTGAATCGATTGTGCTGGGAATGGAAGAACTTGATCCGGGCACGCGGTGCAGCGTTTTGCTGCTCGATAAGGCGGGGACGCATCTGGGTCAGAGCATCGCGCCCAGTTTGCCCGATTTTTATAACAACGCGATCGACGGTATTGAAATCGGTGCGGGTGTGGGCTCTTGTGGCGCGGCCGCCTTTACTGGCGAACGGGTGATCGTGGCCGACATTGCGACGCATCCCAATTGGACTCCGTACAAAGAACTTGCCGCCCGGGCTGAACTGGGCGCGTGCTGGTCGCAGCCCATTCGTTCGAGCGCCGGTCGGGTGTTGGGCACCTTCGCCATCTACCATCGCCGCATACACGTGCCGACGAGGAGAGATATCGACCGCATCGAACAAGCGGCCCAAATGGTCAGCCTCGCGATCGAACGCACACAGGCGGACGAAGCCCAACGCATTGCGGCGATCGCCTTCGAAACACAGGATGGGATGGTGGTGACTGACAGCCAAAACACCGTCTTGAAAGTTAATCGGGCGTTCACTGAAATCACCGGCTACACGGCGGAGCAAGTTGTCGGTCAGCCAATGAAGGTATTTAAATCCGGCGTTCATGATGATGCGTTCTATGCGGCGATGTGGCACGAGCTACTGGGTGAAGGAACATGGGGGGGCGAGCTCTGGAACCGGGTGTGCTGCGGCGAGGTCCGTCCCCACCGGGTGTCGATCGCGACAGTCAGAAACAGTCAGCGTGAAGTCACCAACTTTGTTGCCGCCTATACGGATATCACTGAGCGCAAACAGGCCGAGGCCGAACTGGAAAAGCACCGCAATCACCTGGAGACGCTCGTGCG
>CAZETM010001739.1:0-1615 GCA_964514885.1 uncultured Polyangium sp.
GAGCGTTGGGGATAGGGCTGGCTGAGTTGTTTGCGGGGCTCGAATGATTGCGCCGCCAATCGATGACGATGAGCCGGTGACCCAGGTGTTTGGGCCTGTCCGGTTCGTGAATGAGGCAATTACAAGCGACGTGCTCGTCATGCCGCCTCACGACGCGTCGATTCACGATCGCCCTACCCTGCCGGAGGCGCTCCCACGGGATACGATCTTTGACGCGCCTCCATCAATTCTTGTGCGCGCGTGCGCTTGGCTGTGCTCGATTAGCAGAAGGATATTGATGGTCGCGCAGCGACAACCAAGGTTATCGGACCACCTTCCGCCCGTACCCGTTGGCTGTGCTTCCAATGCCGTAGAACGAGCGGAGTCAATGCTTCTGGAGATCATGCGCGCGCCGCCCGAATACGTCGATGCGGCGATTCTTATTGCGCGTGCGACGGTGGCGCTGGAGGTGAGCGGCGAGCGGACATCCGGAACCACTGACATTGAGCGGACGTGTGTAAGGTTGCTCGTGGTGTGCGGCGATCATGGCTTATCTGCGTTACGAAGCCGACCGTGACGAGTTCCAACGGGAAGATGTCGACGACGCGATTGCAACTTATTGGGGAGCACGAGCGAGGTGACTCATGTCATTTGCCAGGACAGCGGTCTTGGTGCTTCCTTTTTCGCCGCGATCCTCTCTTGGCAGTGCGTTTTTCCCTTCTCGAGGTCAGTCACAGCCTGGTTGTGTCCGTCGTCAGTGCGACCGAAGCACTCCAGGTTGATATTGTCACGCGCGATGATCGCATCTCTAAAGCGTTGCACTTTTTCGGACATGATCTCGACGGTATCTGGAGGCGAACTGCATTTTCTTACCAAGCTCCAAGCGGCTTCCATTGTGTCTTGCAGATGTCGATGTCTTTCTTTGGTGCATAGGCCTGGCGCGAGCAATTTCTTCGCCGACTGCGCCGGCGCCTCGACGGGAGCGAAAAACGTTACGGTCAAGGCGCCAATCAATGCAACAGCGGCGACCCGCTGCGCGATAAACTTTCGGACCATTGGATTCTCCTTGTGGGTTGAAGTAACGGCAATGGAGTCTCCACACTCATCGATCCCCCTCGATGACGAGAAGGAACTTCATTTTGCACCCCTCAGTTATGGTTCAGTCGGACGAACGCGAGGATGGTGCGCACTGACTTTCTCGTCAAGAAACTAGCTGCGACCTAGGACATAAGCTGTCCGATCAGCGTTGAATTCGTGCGGACTGAATGATGAAGTGGTGCCACAGGCAACGATTGTGTGCGGAATTGTTCACGAGAAGACACGGGGGAGAGGCACGCCGTGTCTTCGACGGGCACCAACTGGCCTCATCTTCACCTTGTCGACCCGCGCTTGCTTCATGCGACCCTTTTTCTTCATCCCCGACTGCCGCGGTCGTCGTCGACAACCTTTCGCGCACGCCGCGTCTTGCAGAGGTCGTCGCCAACAGCCCTTCGTGCACTGCTCTGCATGCCGAGATCGTTTCCAACCTATCCTTCGTGCACGCCGCGTCTTGCCGAGGTCGTCACGAACAGCCCTTCGTGCACGGCTCTGCATGCAGAGGTCGTTGCGGACTACGTTCGGAGCGCGCCTCGTCGTG
>CAZETM010001740.1:0-1612 GCA_964514885.1 uncultured Polyangium sp.
GCCGCCAGGCAACCACCAGCACGAGGCTGGCGCGCCAAAAAGTGCGTGGGCGTGAGAAGTGATGCGTTCGTATCGTTGGAGGGCAAAACGACTCTTTGGTTTGTCGAGTGTGGAAGAAGCGTTTACGGGCACGGTCACGGTGATTCAGCGATTCGACTCGGCGCTCCGCTTGAACGTGCATGACGAGGTTGTCGATGCGATCTCGGGGGGTTTGGGGGGTTTGGCGAAGCCGAACCCCCCATCGTAAACTGGGCAGAGGGACAAAGGTGGGTCGCGCAGCGAGCCCGGCTTTCATTAAAAGACTGGACCGACCAAGCGCTTTTGGCTTGTTACGACGCAGCGGCGAGAACACCCAAGACACGCGTGGTCAACGCAGCAAGGTTACGCTCGGACGAACGAGTGGTTTCAATCCGATCTCGGGGGGTTTGGGGGGGCAGAGCCGTCGGCGCAGTTCTTTGGGCTGAAGGCCCAAAGAACTGTGGCGCCGTCGGCGGCCCCCCATCGTAAACCAGACCTCGCGAAGCGGCGCTTGCGCCGCGCAGCGAGCGTGGCGAGCGACGCCCGCTTGATGCTGCGCTTGATCAAGGGAGAAAACCTCCCGGTGCCGATCCGCCCGGTCCACAGTGCCCACCTGAATGCAACAGACGTGACCCGAACGACGATCCACGCGCAATGGCAGGTCACCGAAGTCGGCGCGCACGCGACGGATGGCCAATACATCTCCGACGCGCTGATGGTCGCGTGTGCACAAATGCTGGCTCCAGACTTCCCGCGCCTGCAACGCGCAGTCGCCTTGTCTGCGGCGCTGTACGACGCATCGAGAATCGTCACAAACGACGGGAAAGCTGTGGCAGTTCCTACTGTAGCCAACTTCATCAAAAACCCCGAATTGAGCGAATCCCAAGTGGGTGCTCTTGTAGCACTGTTCAAGGTCCGCGGGCTCATCGATCACGCCGACGAGATTCCGCAATTGACACAATCGTGGCGATTGCCCGATGAACCGCAAAGCTTGGCGGAGGCCATTGCGACATTCGTTGCACGCACCCACACACTACCCTGGCGCATGACGCAAACGGTGACTGCCATGTACGAGCTCGGGGTGGCTGCGCATTTCCGAGACATTGCCAGCCGTGCGGTGCTTCTCAATCAGCAGATCAGCCGTCAGCGACCGGAATTCCGACCGGAAACCATTGCCGCCGACAAGGTGATTCCTTGGTGCAAGGCCCAATGGCTCATGGACGGCGCCACAAATACGCAAAGAGCCACCGAGCACCGTTGGCACCTTGTCATGGCGGACCGCGGATTCCCTGACGAGATGCAAATGCTGAAAAGGGTCCGGCGCGTGTACGCTTATGCGTCGTTACGGGCCGACCAAGAACGCAACGTGATGTTGTTCCCGATTGAAACCACCGAAGCGCAAAGCGCCTCGCATGTGCCTTTCCGCTCGTCCACCCGGTTTTCGCTCGAGGACGCACGATAAAGAAGTCCGACTTGAACGGCAGGCGTGGAACGACGCGTTATCGCTTCTTCCGCGCCGGTTTCCGCTTCGTTGCTGCCTTCTTCGTTTTCGCGAGCACGTCATCCACCGGCGCATCCTTTCTTGCGTGCCCGT
>CAZETM010001741.1:0-1610 GCA_964514885.1 uncultured Polyangium sp.
GAAAAGCAGATAACCTCCCTCGTGCGTCAGCTCGGCGCAGCGCGGGTGCAGATTAGCTGGAAACCGTAACTATCAGGCATTGCTGGGTACTTGGACAAACCGTCATGAGCGGACACGTGAGCCAGGCGGCACCGCGTCAGAAACCGTAGCACATCGTCCTCCTCAGCGTCCGCTACGAGGCCGAATGGAAAGGACGAGGCTGCACAAAAAGCAGGCGGATTTGCGTCGAAGAATGTGGTAGTGGACGCCGAAATGAGTCATGCCGTGAGCCCCTCTCTTTCTCTTTGCGACGACTACGCTCTTGATCTCGCGGACTACGCGCGGGCTGGTTTACGTGTCGGCATTTGGGCTTCCTCGGGCCGAGGCAAGAGTTTTGGCGTTGGCGTCTTTTGCGAGGAGCTTCTCGCAGCGAATATCCCCGTCCTTGCAATTGATCCCGAGGGGGAGTTGCACACGCTGCGCGAACGTTTCCGGGTTTTGGTGCTTGGCGGTTCGCACGCTGATTTGCCGCTACCGTCCGACGACATGACGAGGACGTTGGCGATAGAGCGGGTGCTGAGCGAGGGAATAGGCCTTGTCGTGGACCTGTCGGATTCTCCGACGAGTCGAGCGCAGCAAGAGGCCGCGTTACCCTTTTTGCAGCAACTATGGAGTCTTCTTTCGGAGCATCGACAGCCGGCGGCGTTGGTGGTGGAGGAGGTGCATCTTTTCGCGCCTCAATCTGGTTCGTCGATTACGTCGGACATTCTGCATCGCTTCGCTAAGCAGGGTCGAAAACGAGGCGCCATTTTGGTTACGGCGAGCCAAAGGACGCAGGCTGTCTCCAAAGAGTTAATGAGCCAGCTCAATTTTCAAGCGATTGGCGGGTTCGAGATCGAGCGTGATTACGACGCCATTAAAGCGCTCGTGGATGGCCATACCTTTGAGGAGCTGAGGGCCTTGCCAGCCGGGCAGTTTTTCTTGGCGGCGATCGGTCATTTCAAGCAATGGCGTGCAAGGTTTACGGCTCATGGAGGCGAGGCGCCGAGTTTTGCGGGGCAGCAGGAGACCACGGCTCGAGTATCGGATACCAAACTGACCGAACTGATTCACGAATTAAGGCAGGCGCTAGAGCAGACGAAGGAGTCGACCGTCCCCAAACCGGAGAGCGCGACGGACGGACTGCGGCTGGAGATTCGTCGATTGGGGCAAAAGCTCGAGCAAGCGGAGTTATCGCGTAAAGCCGCGGAAGCCGAGGTGGAGAGGCTGAAGATTGCGCTTCAAGTGGCGGGTGTAATCAAGGTGGTAATTCAGAATGAGGTGATCGTGCGAGCGCAAGCAACAACACTTGCGGCGGTGACCGCGCCTGCTTCCGCTCCCGTACTGACGGCGACGGTTGTTCGCCCTGCGGAGCCCACACTTTTTGATCTTGGTTTACCAGCGGATCAGTTGCTGCAATTTGCTGGTGTGAGGGAAATGTTGAATTCTGCCCGCGGTTACGCGCGGCGACGTTCCAAGCTGGCGGGGGCGGATGTTTCACGCGCGGCAAAGTTGTTGATGCTTAGAATCGCTCTCACGCCGGAAACAGTCGCGGAACGGGCTGGACTGCGTAGCCAGCTCGCGATTCGACG
>CAZETM010001742.1:0-1610 GCA_964514885.1 uncultured Polyangium sp.
GGTGGAGTCGCCACCCCGACGCTCGAAGGGTGGATTCTCGCGCTTTTGGGGCACCGTCAAACCGATTCGCTTTCTCCCTCGCGAGCTGCGCAAAATCTCGTTACCGCAGGAGTTCCCGCCAAAGACACGGACGCAATGGTACGCGTCGTGGATGACGCATTGAGGTCCGCTGCAGCGACGGATCGAGGATTGGCAACTGTGTCGAAATTCTTCTGCTTGTCTACGCGGGTTTGCTGCACATTCGGGAAGCCTCGTTTCACCGTCTTTGAACGGGCTGCGCGCGTCGAAAAGTGCCTGGCACCTTTTTTTGGTGGTCGACCCCGTCGTCCCGACGTCCGTGTTCTACCGGCGTTTGTATTGTTCTATCACAGCATCGACTACGTCAGCAGATGGGCTATCAAGAAGAGCACAATGGGGACTGCCAGAATTGCAACGATCGTCCATACAAGTTTGTTACTCTTGGAGGTCCGCCCTTTGTGGAGCCGCTCGGGCCAGTTGCGAGAAACATATCGATGAACGCGTTCGACAGACCCCTCCAATTCCAAGCCGAGAAGTCTTCCCCCGCTGAACTGTATGAGCACTCTATTCCGAGCTTTGTCAATCAACGCCCCTTCAAAGCCCTCCAGAGCAATCATCAAGTGCGCGGTCTTCTTTGGCGCAACCAACAAACCAATTGCCCAGAGGACAATGCCTCCTGGTACTGCGAGAACCAGAGCATAATCATCGCCGATGGTACGGAACACGACGTAACGCACAACGACGTACCCGAAACCTATGCTCGCTACCAGCCACAACGGGGATGCCAAAATACTTTTCGAATACCCGATGTTCAAGCCTTTTTTCGTCAACTCCAGAGTGCCTGAGCCGGAAATTTGCGCGATCGTCGATCTTCCCTCGAGCGGCGCTCCAACCAAGTTGGCGAATTTGACCTTGATGCGTTTCTTGTGCTCTTCTACTCCATTGTCATTGCTTTGAGCATTCAGAGGCTGATCGTTCTGTTTCATTTGATATCAAGTTTCAACGGGCGTTTTGGCGTACTTCAAAGTGCCTCTGCTCCGCTTCAGGAATGTAGCGGTGGCACACATCTTCCGCATGACTGAAGAGTCATGTTTGCGGCTCATCGATGAAGGGCTCGCGATACGAGTAGGGAAGCTCATCACGGTGAAAATATCGCTCGGTGATTTTGCACAGATCTTCTTGTACCTCGCTGTGGCGCCCAACGGTCGATGGTGGTCAGCCTCATGCTAGCGCGAGCAGCTTCATGCTGGCGCGAGTAGAGCGCTAGTTCGGCGTTTCATCAAGAGTTGTTTTCGCCTGCGGAAACAAAAGTTCGCACCAGAAATGGCAGTCGGCCCTGGGTCTCGCGGAGACCAGCCTCCAGGGAAGGATACTCGGCCACGGCAACGACGGGTGGCGTGAGTGGGTCGAACGGTATTGGGGCGACAATGGTTCGGCGCGGATTGGGGCGCTCACCGTGATGCATGTCACCGCACGCGATCATTCGCCCAGCAGCGCATGTGTAGATGTCACCGAACGCGATCGTTCGCCCATCAGGGCATCTGCGGATGTCACCAAACGCGACCATTGGCCCATTCGCCCTTCCCAACATG
>CAZETM010001743.1:0-1608 GCA_964514885.1 uncultured Polyangium sp.
CGACCCATGTCGAATTTTTGAGCAACGCGCCTTCGTCGTCGCGTGATATGGGCAAGGAGAACCATGCCCGGACCCCTCGCACCTGACGCCTTCGCGCTCTTTTATATGACGTACCTTTTGACGGTCTTCCGAGCGCTCGAACGAATTGGAGCGCGGAAAGCCGACGTGCAGGATATAACCCAGCAGGTTTTCCTGAAAATCCATAAGAACTTCGACAAAGTGCCTGCCGAACGTGTGCACTCGTGGATCGAGATGATTTGCGAGCAACAGGCGGCCGAGCATTATCGATTGTTTCGCAATCGATTCGAAACACCCCAGCCAAACGTAGGCGAAGGTCTTCCCCATAGCGACGACGTACACGCGCAGTTCGAACGCTGCGAGATGGAAGCGCTCGTCAAGGAAATCCTCGACGGCATGGATGCGCCATTGCGCGAGGTGCTCGTTCGCCGCGAATTCCACGATGAATCGTTCGAGAGCATTGCTAGTTCGCTCGGAATTGCACGCAATACGGTGTACGCGAGATTGGCCGAGGCAAAACGAATTTTTGCCGTTCGATCGAAACGGATTCTCGGTGACGATCGCCGTGCACTCATGCTTCTGCCGCTGTTCGGTGCCAATACGTTTCGGGATGCAGATTTGCAGTCGTTGGCGTTTGTCGATAAAATGCGGGCTCGAATCTGGCAAGGGATTGCGGACGAATTGGGCTTTGATGGGAATCCATTCTTTTCGTTTACGCCGACACCAAGAAAAACGCTTCTTCGCCGAGTCCTCGACAATCGTGGCTTTCTCGTAACCTCGGGTGCAGCGGCCGGAGTTTTTGCCGCGCTACTTTGGCCACGAGATGCCCTCACGATTGGCCAGCATGCGGCCGCAGTCAGTGTCCATGAGCATGTCGCGCTTGCGGCCGTGGCGAATTCCGAATCTGCATTGGCGAGCATTCCGACGACGGCGCAGCACGTCGAAAGTCCCCAACGTACCCAGCCTGCCCAACCTCCGGCGACATCAACGGCAAACCGCACGGTGTCGCCGCCGAATGTCCAGGTCGACCAGGAAACGCGGACGCTCGAAAAAGCGCGAGGGCTCATCGACACGGGGCGCTACGCGGAAGCTCTCGCCGTGCTCGCTCAGCACCAAAGCGAGTTTCCGGATAGCCAATTCGCTCCGATCCGAAGTCGGTACATTGCGGTTGCGCAAAAAACTCAAAGGTAAGCTTCCGAGACGCGCTGACGTTTCTGGGAAAGCTGCGCATTTTTGCTGCACAATTCGTCCCCATCAATCCGTCTTCAATTCCAGAGGGGCATGACGTTCGCCTGATTTCTGGGCATGAGGCGAACGCGGCCCCTCGTTTTGACGAGGAGATGCGGGCATGCCGGTTCGAACGGAAGCGGACCCATTTGCGCAACAAATAGGGGCACGTTTGCGGGATTTACGTTTGGAACAAGGAAAATCATTAGCGGCGCTCGAAACCGCATGTGGCGTATCGAAGGGTCACTTGTCGAGTATCGAGCGCGGGCACGTGTTGATGAATGTCGTGACGCTGCGAAATATCGCGCGAGCGTTGGGGATAGGGCTGGCTGAGTTGTTTGCGGGGCTCGAATGATTGCGCCG
>CAZETM010001744.1:0-1608 GCA_964514885.1 uncultured Polyangium sp.
AAACGCGCCAGCCGATGGCCGATCGGTGTCGATGGACGCGAAGATCACACGGTCGTTGAGCGGCTTCAGCGACGGGTCGACGAACACGTAGTTCTGCATGCTCAGGCACGTGTGACACCACGGCGCCCACGCATCGACGAACAGCGCTTTCTTCTCTGCGCGAGCGCGAGCCATGGCTGCTTCGAGATCGTCCTCGACAAACTCGATCGATGCCGGTGAAGACTCCTTGACGGTCGTCGGATCCGACGTCGCAGCGGAAGCAGTGGGTGAAGTCTGAGCCGATGAGGACGAAGGATCGGTCGGCGGATGTGCAGGTTGTGGCGCCGAAGAACACGCAGCAGCGAGCAGAACGGACAGCATGGCGAACGATCGAGACATGCGCGGAGTGTACCGCGTGACTACGACGTGACAACGCTACGCTTGCGTGTGGAACGCTTGGCTGATGAACAGAGTTTGTCGGCGAAGACAACAGTCGTGAGGAGGTTGGGAGATGCGAGCGGCAAAAATCGTAACGGTGGGATTGATGTTGGGATGTGCAGGATGTGCGAGCGAATTGGAGGAAGCTCCGGGTACGTACAATGCAAGCGGCGGTTCCGATACGACCCATGTCGGACCACTCGAAGCGCCAGTGCTCGAGGCGGTGATCCCGATGTCGAAGGTGTTACGAGTGCGTTGGAGTCTTCCGTCATCGTGCGACACGGTCGACGGCGAACGACGTACCGATGCAGTGACATTCGTTCCGGTGTTCTCGACGATCGGAACGGACACGGACTACGTCGACGAAGATGCCAACGAGGAGCAGTCGTACACGTACCGAGTGCGGTGCGTGCGAGGTGACCAGGCGTCGGAGTATTCGAACATGTTGAGCGGCAATCCGTTTGTGGAGTGATCCGCGGGAGGATCGCCTGGTCGGCTGCCCGAGATGCGGATCTCGCAGATGGGGCACATGGACGTGCCGACCTGGCGATCATTTTTGCGGATTGCCAGTCATGGGCGGGCGAGGAATCGTTGTTGCGGGACGGATCACCTACCCAGGTGTCCCAGGGTGCCGACTTTTTCTTCAAGAACGCCAACTTGGATCGGTCCTTGCTGTGGAACTGTGCCGGCTGTTCCCTTACGTCGCCGAGCGAGAGCGGCGAAGCCGATTGCGAGAGCGACGAGCGCGCCGAGCTGAATCCGAAGCATTACTCAGGCTTTAGTGCACGAATATGCACTTCAAACGCAAGGCCCTGTCTTGAATGCGAGGATATACGGTATTCGCGGGTTTCAGCGTTTTCGCGATCAATGGCCACATGGTTGTCGTAGGCGATGAAACGAGCAATACGCCAGACTGTTGAAACGAAGTCGAGCGAATCGGGCACTAGCACTACGAGCTTACTATCTTCCGTGAGAAAAGCCCAATTCTGTTCAAGCAATGCCTCTAATTCGATCCTTATCGCGTGGATATTTTCGTCATTCGTCTGCATCGCATTCATCTCGATCGCTTCGGAATATATACGCCACCTTCTGCTGGCGAAAACACTATAACGATTTCGGCAATCTCATTGACCAGAAGGTGACGAGGCGATGACCTTCGAGGCGTGGGATATGCTCAGCCGGAAGCAAATA
>CAZETM010001745.1:0-1608 GCA_964514885.1 uncultured Polyangium sp.
CCCTGGCCGCTGATAGCCCCTGTGATATGCGCAAGATAGCGGGATGCGCGTTCGATGGGAGTCATTTGGTTTGTCTCCAGATCCTCAACGTTCAGCGAGTCAGTGTCCGACGGCACACCTGGAAGTTGGACTTGAGGTGGGCGAGAACGTCGGGCCAGCAAAAACGAACCACCTTGCCCACCTTTACAAAGGGCAGAAAGCCCCGTCGTTGCCAATTCTCGACGGTTCGAACCGTCATCTTCAGCCGCGCTGCGAGTTCCCGCTTCGTTAGCATCAGGTCCGACGGGTTCTCCGGCGGCGTTCTCGAATCTTGTGTATTGTCGCTCATTTTCGTTTTGTTGCCGGCGACTCAATGTCTCCGGTCTACGAACACGGGGTAGGGGGTCAAAACGAGCGCTCGCTAGAATTCGCAAACGCCTATGAAAACGAGCGTTAGGCGGGTTTTGATGGGGTCAAAATGGGGTCAAAATGGGTCAGTCGTTCTCACCTAAACGGCCGTCGTCAATCGCGCTCTTTCGATGGATATGCCTGGCGCGGGGGTCCGTAAGGGAATCCTCTATGCGCTCAAACTGGGCCGACAGTGTGCGCAGTTCAGTGGGCTTGCGGCCCAAGTGCTTCTCGATGGCTCTCAGCCGGAGCGTGACTAGCGACTCAGCGCAGCCGCACCGGTTGGCCACCTTCCGACGTGAAAGCCCTTCAAGACAGTAAAGGCGGAACACCTGGACGACAGGTGCTTTACGGACATTTGTTTCCTCGTCCAGGCTCTTGAGCAGCGCAAACAATCGTCGTGCCTCATCATCACTTGCCGGTTCCATCGCCGACGGCAAGAAGGGTGAAAACAATTCGCTCCCACTGGCCCGCGCCTGGAGCAATCCGCTCGGCAGCACCGTTAATTGCGATTCCAGGTCGAAAAAACCGGATTTCGCTCCCTTGAGCAGCCCGTGGGTGTATGCGTCGTGAAATTGTCCGGTGGGTGACAGTAGGACAAAATGCTCGCGCATTCGGGCCACCACTTCGTTGACCACGTTCCGGAATTCGTGTCGATCGCTCTGAATTGTCAGGATCACGGGGATCGCTACCCCCGAAAATGACGCCACCTGCCAGGTGTTGGGCAGGCCGAGGGCCGCCTCTTTCGCATCGCATCCAAACGCCGTCGCAATGGCTCGCCCCAGCTTCGCCCCGTTCAAGCTTAGCGGAGTCAGGTCCGCCGCCGTTATAGGAATGTCCTCACAGGTCCAGGACTCGCATCGGCATACAGCCACCAAGCGCCCGCCCGTCTGGCGGATGACCTCATGCGCGCAACCACACTCTCGAGAGCAAGGAATGGACTTTGCTGGCTTCGTTCCACTTCGCAGAAACGTGCTTTTTACGATGTCGAACTCGTCGCCCAGCCATCGATGCCACGTCATCGGCGCGGCTACCAGCCCTCGTATGCTCTCAAGGCATTGCCACAGTTTCGACATGCTTGATCGTGCCGCCTCCGCGGTTGGGAGAGTCGGAGCCTATGGTGTGGTTGATTCCTGATGGTAGTCGGAATCCTCGCGCCACGATCCATTGATGTAATTGCTGCACGTCGGAGTAGCGGGCCACCTTCAGGAGGTTGGGTGG
>CAZETM010001746.1:0-1607 GCA_964514885.1 uncultured Polyangium sp.
ACCGCGCCCTTGATCGACCTCAGTTTCGACTGCGTCGGAAGCGAAATTCGCATCGACGGAATGCGTGTGGCGCCCGAGCAACGGCTCGCAGGGCTCGCGCCCGAGGGGATTCTGCTCAGTCTTCCCCTCGGTAACCGGCCAGCGCCAGAATCTGAATGTCTGCCGCTTTCGCCTGTAACCCCGACAACTACAGATCGCGCAGATGGTAGACCGGCTGTACCACAAAACTGCGGCCTTTGGCAATTGGATGTCAGCGACCCACTACCGTTGACGAAAAGTTTCCCCGCGCCCAGATGCGTGGTAATCGTGCTCCCCGTGTCGAAACACATGCGTCCTTACGTGCCAGTTCCCATTCCTTCTTCGGTGTCCGACGTGGCTGCGGGCACGACGACTGCCCCCGACCCGAACGCACAGCCCAGCGGGCTTTCTGGAAATGTTCGTCGTTTTCGCGTGAGCGTCGTGGAAGGTCCTGCGCGAGGGCTCGACTGGAGCTCGACAACGGATCGTTGCTCGATGGGATCGCACCCGTCCAATACCGTCGTCATTCAGGATCCTACGGTATCGCGATTTCATTGTGAGATCCAAATTGACAACCAAGGCGCGCGAGTACGCGACCTGGGGAGCCGCAATGGCACGGTGCTCGATGGCGTCGTCGTAATCGAGGCGTTTCTGCGGATAGGAAGCCTGTTGCGACTAGGAAAAACGGTGATCCGTTTCGATTTCGGGCCCGAGACGAATCGGCTGCCCTTGTCGAATCAGACGCGCCTCGGTCGCCTCGTCGGCGTGTCGATATCCATGCGAGCAGCTTTTGCCATCATCGAGCGCGCGGCGACATCCGACGCTGCAGTGCTCATCGAAGGCGAGACGGGCACGGGCAAAAGCCAAGCGGCGTTGTCGATCCATGCAATGAGCAGTCGCGAGAGTGGGCCATTTACGGTCGTCGACTGCGGGACCATTCTCGATAACCTGCTCGAGAGCGAGCTATTCGGCCACGAGAAGGGCTCGTTCACCGGGGCGACGGAGCGGCATATTGGCGCATTCGAGGAAGCGTCGGGAGGAACGTTGTTCTTGGACGAGATTGGTGAATTACCGATCGAGCTGCAAGTGAAGCTTTTGCGTGCGCTCGAGGCTCGCGAGATTCGGCGCGTAGGAGCCAATGTTTACCGCAAAGTGGATGTGCGAGTGATTGCCGCGACGAATCGGAATCTTCGGGCGGAAGTGAATGCGGGGCGGTTTCGTGCGGACTTGTATTTTCGACTGGCAGTGTTGACGTTGGAATTGCCTCCGCTGCGGCAAAGGCCGGAAGACATTCCCGCTCTGCTCGACGATATTTTGATTTCGCTGCGAGCGTCGGAGCCTGTGGCAGGCAAGATTCGATCGCCCGATTTCGTAGCGCACCTTCAGCGTGCTGTTTGGCCGGGAAACGTGCGCGAGTTGCGCAATTATGTGGAGCGCTGTTTGGTCATGCAAACGTTGGCCCCGGCGCCTTCGGGTGAGCTTCAGGAGGAATCGGCGCTGAACGTGGATACGAGCGTGCCGTATTCCGCGGAAAGGGAACGCGTGCTGCTGGAATTCGAACGAGCCTATATCGACGCGCTCGTTCGAAC
>CAZETM010001747.1:0-1606 GCA_964514885.1 uncultured Polyangium sp.
AATTCGGCGCTTTTCAAAGGGGTGATGACGGGGATCTTGCGCGTGGCGCGGGAAAGCATGTTTTCCGACTTGAATCACATCGACGTGTATTCCTTGATCGACGACGCGTATGCGACCAGTTTCGGATTTACGGAAAACGAAGTCCGTAGCATGATCGAGCCGAACCAATTCGATGAGGTTCGAGCGTGGTATGACGGGTACATTTTCGGGGGACAGGTCATTTACAATCCGTGGTCGATTCTTCATTACATCCAGCGTGGAAGACTCGAACCCTATTGGGTGAATACGGGCGGCACGCAGCTCATCGAGACGCTCGCGTTGAAGCAAGGCATGGCGCTTTCGGACAAGTCGGCATCGTTGCTCAATGGCGGGAGCATTGAAACGATTGTCAATCCGCACATCGTTTTGCGCACCATCGACCAGGATCCGGACGCCTTTTGGAATTTCTTGTTTTTTTCCGGATATCTCAAGCCCGTCGACTTGCAGCTCATCGAAGGGCGTTACCACGCCAAACTCGCCATTCCCAACAAGGAAGTGCGGATCGTTTACCAGGATTTGTTCCAGAACTGGCTCTACCAGCGGGATCCTGAATACGCAAAAAGCAAAGAATTCGTCAACGCATTGATGGAAGGTGATGCGGTCACCGTTCAACAAGCGCTGGAAACCATTTTGCTCAGAGCCATTTCGGTGCACGACAAAGGCAAAGCAGAGGAGCAGCCGGAAAAACTCTACCATGGATTCATCTTGGGATTGCTCGTGCATTTCGCAGACAAATACGAAGTGCGGTCCAATCCTGAAGCGGGCTATGGTCGAGCCGATGTCCTGGTGCGATCCAAACAACCGGGAAAACCCGGCGCAGTGATGGAGTTCAAGGTCAAAGCTCTTGATTCGGCTCCGGAAGTGGCATTGGAAAGCGCGGCCAAACAAGTACGCGAAAAACGTTATGCCGAAGCATTACGTGCTGCGGGCGTGGAACAAGTGTACGAGTATGCGATGGCGTTCGATGGGAAAAAGGTATTCGTCGAACACGTCGACGATGTGCTGAAGAAGGCCCATGCGAGGGCGGCAATGGCGAGTGCCAAAGCGAAGGGGAAGGGCAAAAAGGCCGCGGCCAAGAAAACGACGCGCAAGCGTTGACGAGTGCCTAGGGCGAACAAAGTGCCATTTCCGAACCTTGCGCGCCAAAGGCCCTCGGTGAGACGATGGGCGAACCCCACATCCCGTATCCTCACCTACACCCAGAGCCCTCGGGTTCGTCCGCTTACGCGCGAACGGCCTTTGCTCGGTGCCTAGGAAAAATAACCCGGCAATTTCGCCAATGACGCGTCCATCTCGCCACGTGTCATTGACCAAAGCTCGTATCCTCACGCTCATCCAGCACACGCGCTTCTTCGGCGTGGTGATCCTCAGCGGTCGGCGCCTTGACTTTCCTTGACCCACAGACACACGTGTGCTCCGCGTCGATGGTCCTGACCGCCGTGATGGTTGATATGGTTATTTTTGTCGTTCCCAGGTGGAGGGAAACGTTTGGCGGAACAATGCGAGCATATGCAGAATGCCATCCGTGGCGGGATAATCCCGTCAATGGCTCAGGGTTCGGTTCCTT
>CAZETM010001748.1:0-1605 GCA_964514885.1 uncultured Polyangium sp.
TCCCGGATCTGAGCCACCCGTCGCCGATTGCCGCCACGCTCGTCGGACGCATGACCGAAAAACCCTGCTCCTTCGAGTTTTTCTCGACGCCCCCCGATGCGCTCGAAGTAGAGGGCTGCATCCGAAAACACTTCAATCTGCGCCACATTCTCCGTAAAACCATCGCGGAGGACGCCTTGCCGCATCAATGGATACTTTGTGCGGGTCGACCATCGACCGCGCTCGATGCGTCATGGGCACGTCGAGCTGCGGATTGGCCAGGTGGTGTATATGAACTGCCGCCCATGGATGCCACATCGATTGTTGTGCTGGGCGAATTGCCAGAAGATCGCTCGACGCTGCTGTTACGCCTGATGGCACGCGGACGAACCCTGGCGCGCGCGATCGACGACCTCAAGGCGCTGCCCGATGATGATTTCGAGAAGTGCATTGCGCTGCCGCTTCTGGTACGCTACCGATTCGAAGCGGCCGGCGAGCCTGTTTCACCCGTCGACGAGGAGTTCATCGTGAACACGCAAGAGATCGTAGACATGTTGGAACGACGTGCTGAACTGCGCGGAGAACTGCGCGGAGAACTGCGCGGAGAACTGCGCGGAGAACTGCGCGGCAAGGTCGGCGGTCACCGTGAGGCCGTCTTGCGACAACTTCGACGCAAGTTCGGCGTGCTTTCCGAAGACGTGGTCACGCGTGTACAAAACGCCGACGCGCCGCTGCTCGAACGATTGGAAGACAATGTGCTCTTTGCAAACTCGCTGGAAGATGTCTTTGCACAGTGATCCCATTAGGGCACTCAACACAGCGATTTTGACGGATTGGGTTCGCCAGCGACGTGAACCCGGTCAAACTGCTCGATTCAGCCTCGATCGAGGCGGAGGCATTGCCAAATAATTGCTCGCCGCCTCGAGATTCCCCGCAGGCTCGAGCGAAAAGAATGGGTGACTCGTCACTGCATCGACACGCCACAACGAATAACCCACCTTGTGCAACATCGCCGCGACTTCCCGCCCCGATTTCTCCGCAGGAATCGACTCGAATAACACGTACGGCGAATCCCGCTCCACCACCTTCGTCGCCCCTGCCATTACCTCGTGCTCGAATCCCTGCACGTCCAGCTTGATGAGCGATACCCGCGATTCGCCGAGAATGCGATCGATCGTTTCAATCCGCACGGTTACTTTTTCCGTCGGTTGCGTCGAATTATGGGCAAACCCTCCGACTCCTTGATTGGCCACGTCGCTGCGCGGAACGAAAAAATCCCGCGATTCAGCCGCCTCGGCCGCCAATGCTTCGTGATGAATCGATACCTGCGTCACTGCCGAAACGTTCTTTTCAAGCGTTTGTCGCGGCAATGGGTTTGGCTCGAACGCCCATACCCGTCCGTTTTTCCCGACCAGCGTCGCCATGAACGTCGTGTGGTATCCCTCGTTCGCTCCGCCTTCGACGACCGTATCTCCAGGCTGTAGCAATGACGCGAGCACGCCCAGCGTGTCCAGCTCATATGCGCCTCGGAAATGCACCGTCCAGCCAATGAGCGACGCGGGAGAACCTTGCCACGTCGTAGCCACGCCAAGGCTCGAGGGGTACGAATAACGTTTTCCCCGCACC
>CAZETM010001749.1:0-1602 GCA_964514885.1 uncultured Polyangium sp.
CTGGCCCCGGCGCTCTCGCAATTGGCTTGTGGGAGCACCGAGCAACAAGCCCCCCCGCGCCAACCCGACGACGAAGAAGGATACGAGCCAGCCGCCGATTCCTACACCGTCTTCTGCGGCAGCCAAAGAAGACTTGGCGCGCCATGCCCGACGCGGGAAGAGTTCCACAGGCTTAGTGGTGGCAAGTAAAACCCCATTGGTTGCTCCGGAACGACTGAACGCCCTTGACACCGCGACAAACCGGCGTTCCGCTGCTACGGTTGATCCATTCGCGTGTTTCGCTTCGGCCCGATGCTCTTGACACGCCCGCTACGTCCGAGACAGTCGCGCCAGCCATTCTTGCCACATCCCATCATCTCCGTCGATCAGCTTCGGATCCCGAATGAGCGCATCCCAATCCTCGCAATCCCAGATGCGAGCAAGAATGTCCTGAACGAGACGTTTGGCCCCGTCCTCATTGCCGGCGAAAACAGCGGAGAGCATATCGTCCACATCGAGCCGTTGGTCAGCGGGAAGCTGTTTCTTGTAACGGTTATAAAGTTTCCAGTTATTCGCGCTGAAGACGGTCTGCCAGTACTCGCAATGCAGAGCGACGGTAGCCAATTCCTTTTCGTTCCACGACTGCTTACGTGCGGAGCTGGTGCGGCTCGGTGTCGCCGTTCGATTTTGCTTGCGCGATTTCGCTCCCCTCCGCTGTTGGGGCATGGGAATCGTGGTTGATTCCGGAAGCATGGACCTGATTTCGGTCTCCGGGACGTCTGTTGGAATTGGCATATAAAATGGCAAATCGAGCAGCTTTTCGAGCCCGTGTGCGAATGTCCACTGATCGCATCCGTCGGCATTCGATATTTGATCCATCAAAGCAGTGCGCTGTAGGGGCGTCAGGAGGTCCAGATCTTCGAGTTTTTGCAGCAGATCTAGGTCTGCATTGGATAGGGCGTCATCTGGGAGGGAAAGCTCGCCGATGAAATGGCTCGCTGAGTACACCTGAAGCACGACGCCGCGTTCATCATCGAACCAGACGTGCAGGATTGCGCGGTCCAAGGCGGCGGACACTTCTTCGCCATCAAAAGTGGCTGCATCCATGGGGATGAACGACGTCCACCGCGCATTCGATCCGAAAATGGCAATGCGGTCGCCAAGACGCAAAAGAGCATCGCTCGCATTGCCATCGCGTACGTGTATCGTATGTCCCCGTTCACCCATTTTGAAGTATCACTCCTTTCGTTTCATTCGTCCGGACGGTTGGATGCCGTGACGAGCATTCTCGGCGCACCCACCTCGATTCGTCATTCGCGTTCAAAATTGCGCCATTCCACGTAATTGATAAATGCCCCCTGGCTGTTGTAGCAACCGGTGGTCAAGTCGTCGTGTCGCATACGCGATTCGGCGTGGTAGAGGGCCAGCTCCGCCTCCATGATGCCGGTGCCTTTGAGCCATTCGTGATGTTTCAGTTTGTGCATCGTGTCCACCATCGCGCGCAAATGCTTGGCCAATCGAGTGCGAATCTCGTCCTCGGAAGCGCGACGCATTTGATCGATCGCGGAGCGCAGGTCTTGGCGCACGTCGCCGCTTGGGTGATCGACCCACATGGCGATTGCC
>CAZETM010001750.1:0-1602 GCA_964514885.1 uncultured Polyangium sp.
GCCGCGTGCGCCGGGTACAGATGGTAGCAATTCGTCCACACTCGCCCTGCTTGAATTGCGCGCCCCATCCGATACGCCACGTTTCCGTCTCGCGACCAAACCCCAGCGCCCAAGCCGTACAACGTGTCGTTTGCCATTGCCAACGCATCCGCTTCGTCCTTGAACGACGTCACGCTCACGACCGGCCCGAAGATCTCTTCCTGGAAAATGCGCATTCGGTTGTGACCCTCGAAAATCGTCGGGGTCACGTAATACCCATTCTCCAAATCGCCACCCAAACGCACCCGCTCGCCGCCCAAACGCAGCTTCGCCCCTTCCTTCTTCCCAATGTCGATGTACGACAGAATCTTCTCGAGCTGGTCGTTCGACGCTTGTGCGCCAATCATCGTCGACGGATCGAGCGGATTGCCTTGCTTGATTCTCTTCGTCCGCTCGACCGCTCGCTCCATGAATTGCCCGTAGATCTTTTCGCTGATCAGCGCCCGCGAAGGACACGTGCACACTTCGCCTTGATTCAAAGCGAACATGGCAAAGCCTTCCATTACCTTGTCCGCAAAATCGTCGTCGTGCGCAAAAACGTCCTCGAAAAACACGTTCGGCGACTTCCCGCCCAGCTCCAGGGTCACCGGAATCAGGTTTTCCGAGGCGTATTGCATGATCAGCCGCCCCGTCGTCGTCTCGCCCGTAAACGCGATTTTCGCAATGCGCGGATTGGAAGCCAGCGGCTTGCCCGCCTCGAATCCAAAACCATTCACGATGTTGAGCACGCCGGGAGGAAGCAAGTCGCCAACCAATTCAGCAAAGAGCAAAATCGTCACCGGAGTCTGCTCGGCCGGTTTGATGATTACGCAGTTCCCCGCCGCAAGCGCCGGAGCAAGCTTCCACGCGGCCATCAGCAGCGGGAAGTTCCACGGAATGATTTGACCCACCACGCCGAGCGGCTCTTGGAAATGATAAGCCACCGTCGTCTCGTCGATTTGCGCAATCGAGCCCTCTTGCCCTCGAATGCAACCCGCAAAATACCGGAAGTGATCAATCGCCAACGGCAAGTCCGCCGCGAGCGTCTCGCGAACCGGCTTCCCATTGTCCCACGTCTCGGATACGGCGAGCATCTCAAGGTTTTGCTCCATCCGATCCGCAATCTTGTTCAGAATGTTCGCTCGCTCCGTCAGCGACGTCCGACCCCACGCAGCCTTTGCTGCATGCGCTGCGTCAAGCGCCTTCTCGATATCTTCGGCTGTCGAACGCGGGATCTCACAGAAAGCTCGTCCCGTCACCGGAGTGATATTTTCAAAATATTCCCCCTTGACCGGCGCGACCCACTCGCCCCCGATGTAGTTCGCATAGCGAGACTTGTAAGAAACTTTCGAACCTTCTTGATTCGGCGGCACGTAGACCATTTGCAACATCCCTTCGCGCGTAAACCCTCTCGCAACCAGCTCAACACGAGCGGTCGCTGAGTAAGGGCGCTTAGAAGAAACCGAAGTCGATGCACTGTCAAGCCCAATCGTGTTAGCGTGCACGCCCCCATCCTCGAGGTGCTTTCTTACGGTCACGCGGGCGCAATCCTCTCGTCTCTGCTCGTCGATGGGTTTGCCACGC
>CAZETM010001751.1:0-1598 GCA_964514885.1 uncultured Polyangium sp.
GGCGTTAGGCCACCATGGTACTCTTCTTTGTCGAGATCTCCAAACGACCCGTGGAGCGTCGTTTTGTGGAAAATCGTCCTCTCGAGCGGCGTGGAGCACGCGCGTCGTCAAACGCAGACGTTTGCAACTCTGTTTCCTTGTCCAAACCGCTGGTGTCCGTTATTCTTCGCTCCTCGACGGCGGAGGCCGTTACCGGATGCGCGGTTCAACGGACGACAAGAAATATTTCGACTTCGGTCACGAGACGGCCTCGAACGATCTCGCGTGGACCAACGATAACATCGACGATTTTTTCATTCAGACCGATGCGATCCGCGACTTTTTGGCGCGTACGCCGACGCGACCTTTCATCGCCGGACCCAAGGGTAGCGGCAAGAGTTTGCTGCTTTTCAAGCGGCTTTTGCACGCCAAAATTCAGCCTGGCGTCATCGTGCTGCCGCATCATCCCGTCAAGGCGTACAGCCCTGCCATCGAATTTTCCACGGCCCCGTTTTGGCATCTGTTCAAGGACCGCAAACCCATCATGCACCTGTGGGGGAGCCTCTGGTCGTGGGCTCTGTGCCGCACGATTCTTTCCGGATGGTATGAGCACGAACGACTTTTGCATGGCGACAAGGATCGGACGCCACGTATGGCCAAGGTTGCCGACCTGCTCGGTGATCGACGTCATGATCCATTTCAGCTCGTCCACGATTATTTGCACGAACTCGACGCAGGGCACAATCGCCGACGAGGGCGACCTTTGGTGCCTGATGTATCCGACTTGCGCAATTTTATCGTTGGACACGCCGACGAATATCCGCCGACGTATGTGTTCATCGACAATCACGATGATGCATTCGAGGAGCAGCCCGATTATTGGGTAGCCTCCGCTTATGGCGCGTTTTTGGCCATTCAGGAATTGCACGCGATCACCAATCGCCGCATTCATTTGCTATTGACGCTTCGGCCCGAAGTCATCTGGCGCCTGCGCGAAAGCCAGCACTTTCCCAAGTGGTCTCGGGATATCTTTCAAATTGCCTGGGAGGATCACGAACTCGTCGCATTGTTTCGCATTCGTGCCTCCTATTTGCACCGCAGCTTGCTCGCGCGGCCGGACCTGGCGCCATCGGAACCGTTGCATGCATTTTTCGGCGACGAGCTGGTCGATCCTGTGACGGGTAAAATATGTATTCGCACCGTGAATCTCGAGACGGATGAGCCCATTCAGGAGCGCATCGAGAGCTATATTTTGCGCCATACGCTCCGACGCCCTCGTGACCTCATCGTCGTCGGCAATGAAATTCTCGACAAATTGCGTACGCCCATCATTGCTGGCGAAAGCAGGTCGCGACGCATTCGCGATGGCGTCAATGCCGCGAGCCGCGTCATTCGAGATGGTTATCTTGCTGAATGCGAGAGCCGGTGGCCGTGGAATGGCGACGACGGGTCGCTGAAGTCGTTCATCAAGCGATTCGTTCGGTACAACATCATCCCGCAGACGGAAAAGAAACGGATCAACGGCGAGTTTGCGGAAAAGATCGGACAAGACCCCGCGGTGACCGATCCGCTCAATACGTTGGTGACCCTGGGTCTTTTGGGGTTCCCCGGGAACCCCT
>CAZETM010001752.1:0-1598 GCA_964514885.1 uncultured Polyangium sp.
GTCGCGCGAAGCGCGGGGCGACAAAAATTTGTTCGCGGGGACGACATGTTTGTCAAGGAGTGTCGGCGTCGTGGACAAACGAGGGACGTCACTGTCATCGCCGCTGACAAACACAACACTTGTCATGAACAGGTTGGTCAAGTACAACTGCGGTCGGCAGATGGAACTGACACTTCAACAAGCCGCGACGCAGCTCGGCAAGTCCGTCCGACAAGTGCGCTACATGATCAAGGAGGGGAAGCTACGGGCGCGGAAGGAGGGCGCGGTATGGCGTATCGACAGTGCAGGCTTGCCGGTGTTGAGTTCTGCGCAAGCGGAGGCATCCTACAAGAAGGAACGCGTGCTGCGGGCTGCGGTCGAAGAGGCGCTGACCCAGGGCGATTCACCTCAGAAGCAACGTTACTCGTTGCGGAATGTTCATGCGATTGCAGTGGGATTGCCGCTGCACGCAAAATGCTCGGACTTGTTTGGCGCGACGCACGCTACGACGGAAACGCTGTACCGGGTGCTGGAGCACGTGGCTTGTGGATGTCATCGGTTTGTCCACGTGGAAAAGGTAGACGCGTATCGGGCTGCGCGGGATGAAGCGAGCCGGTGTGCGTGTGCGCTGGTCGTACTGGGAACAGCACCCGCGTTGGATCTTCTGGGCACGGTCGAAAATGACTTGCTTCCCTCCATTTCGGGGTTGATTCGGCGTTACGAGCGGCGCCCGCGCGCATGAGTCAGCCGGCGCCACTCTACACCGACGCATTTCAATGCGCGCAATGGGTTCTCGGGCACTTCGACACGCATTCCAGCGTATTGGCACGCTCGCTTTGCAGACATGTGCTTCGACTGCTCACCCTTGTTGCACTGGCGATCAAGGATCGAGATCGGGCGGCGAGCATCGAAGCAGCGGACGAAACGCTCATCTCACTGCGGTGTGAATTGAGGTTGGCCGGGGCGATTGGGCTGCTCAGTGACGAACAACTTCTTCACGTGTTGGGTTATGCCGATCGCATCGGACGTCAACTTGGCGGTTGGCAGCGAGCGCTTTCCGAGGGATGATGCGTGGGCAAACCCGACAGGTCCGTCCTTCGAGACGGGCGTTGCGCGGCGGCTCTTTCAACAACGAGCCCAGGAGGTTGCGCTCCGCGAACCGGAACAGGAACGAGCCCACGAACGTGAACAGGAACAACGGGTTCCGTGCCGTTCGTGTTTTCGTGCCTCAACATGCCGATGTCGTCGATTCAGTGTTCACTGGCGATGCGCCATGCAGGGTTTGCCGGGGCTTCGGCCTCGTCGCTGCGCCCGTCCGTTCCAGTAGGCACTTTGCCGACCGTCCGGACGGGCTTTTTCTTAGGTCATCATGAGATCGATTCCGGCCGGCGCGTTTGCGCGCATCTCTTCGATTGCGGCCTTGTGGCGCGCGTATGTGGCGCATTCGCGCGGTAAGTTGCGACGACCTGTCGTAGCTGCATTCAACATCGACGCCGATATCCATGTCTTCGCACTGCATCGAATGTTGCGTGAAGGGTGTTATCGCCCCGGCTCATTTCACCAGATGGTCGTACGAGATCCAAAGTTGCGGTTGATCTCGGTGCACTCGATACGCGACC
>CAZETM010001753.1:0-1592 GCA_964514885.1 uncultured Polyangium sp.
CCTATCGCGATGGCAATCCCTAGCCCAAGGAAGGCCGCCTTGATGGGGAACTTCCTCAGCATGGCGGACAGACCGGCGAAGAACAACGACACCGTGTAAAACACTGTCGCCAGCGTGTAGTTGTCCCCGTTCGTATTGTATGTTTGGCCGTCAAGGAAAAGCTGGTTCCCCTTCGCGACCAAATCGAGGTATTTGCGCTCTTTGGCCTTTTCGTAGGTGGGCGATTCGAAGAACACCGGCTTTGCTAGCTTATCGAGCAGTTTGTCCGCTTCGACTTGCAGCACTGCCGTTTCCACATCCAACTTCGCGATTTCGCCCCGCGCATTCGCATTCGCTGCAATCGCCTTATCGATTTCATCGTCGGTGCCGTCGGCTACGCCCAGCTTCTCGATAATCGCGTATTGCGCCTCCCCGATCTTCTCTTCCTTATCGGCGATGCTGACCAATTGTCGCGCCAACTCGAGCCGCTTTTCCTTGGGCATTTTCTTGGTCTGCTTCGTGTGCTGCTCGTCCGCCCACTTGAGCGCGGCCGTCAGTTCGAGGCGCGTTGCGAGCAGCTTGTCGAGCTTCTTTGCGAGCGGCAAATCGTCGATCTCCGTGAGATCTTCGGCAAGCTCGGCTGCGACCTGCTCCTTGGTTTGCGGAGGCCCGTCCGACTCTGCGACGGCGGGTGCAACGTCATGTCCGTCCCCTGGTTTCACGTCGTGGGGAACAGGCTGCGTCGCCTTCATATGCTCGAGCCATACGGATGTATCGAAGGAGCGCTCCTGCGAGCTATGAAGGAGTTCCCTGTTGGCTTCGCCCAGCGTGATCGTCGCTTGCGTGTACGCAGTGGCCTGATTGCCGCCCCAAAGCGACGATTCGTAGGCCGCGAACGCAGCGAGGGAAGTCGTCAGTCCGAGCAGGATCGCGCCCACGAAATCCATCATGTCGTCTCTTTTGGAGTCTTTGTCTTCATCCGCCATAAGTTGCCAACCGCCTTTCCTGGTACCAACGCCGCAATTGCAGACTGGTATAGTGCACCAGAAAGCGAGAGCGCTCCATGCTCACTCTTTTTTGTTGACACCGCAACCGAAATCCTCGATGTGTAATCTTGCAGCTAAACGCGCCGCCAAACATGTCCATCGAACTAACCCTGCCTCTCGATCGGCCTGCCGCCGAGCTTCGAGTACACAAAGCTCGCATCGAAGTCATCGATGGCCCTGATCAGGGGCTCGTCGCAGACCTTCCTGGCCCACACTCGCGCATCGGCACCGGCAAGGAGTGCGAGCTTGTCCTGAAAGACCCGACCGTGAGCCGGGTCCACGTCATGGTGCGTATCGAAGGTGACTCCATTCGGATTGTCGACGTTGGCAGCCGCAATGGAACCCAAATCGATGGCATTGCCGTGCGCGATGCGTACGCGCGGCCTGACTCTTTGATTGCCCTCGGCAATACACGACTTCGCCTACGGATGCTGGCCGATGTCGTCGATTTTGCCTTATCGTCACGCGAGCGATTCGGTCGCCTTTTGGGCCGAAGTACGGCCATGCGCCACGTGTTCGCCATCCTCGAGCGGATCCAGGCGGAGATCGGCGTCAGCGGCATCGACC
>CAZETM010001754.1:0-1591 GCA_964514885.1 uncultured Polyangium sp.
AAGAGTAGGCCGGCGTCACGTGAAGACGCTGATGCGGCGCATGGGGATCGAAGCACTTTATCGCCATCCGCGCACGACGAAGCCGGAGCCCGGGCACAAGATCTACCCGTATCTGCTGCGTGGAGTGGAGGTCACGCGGCCGAACCAAGTCTGGGCGATGGACATCACATATATCCCGATGGCGCGCGGCTTCGTGTATCTCGCGGCCGTCATCGACTGGTTCTCTCGGCGCGTGCTGTCGTCGTGCCGAAGGCGCGCTTTCAGCGCGACGCGCGTGTCGATCACGATGGAAGCATCGTTCTGTGTAGAGACGTTGGAGGAGGCACTCACCAAGCACGGCAAGCCGGACATCTTCAACACGGACCAAGGGAGCCAGTTCACAGGAAAGATGTTTACGGATGTTCTGCGCAAGCACGACATCAAGATCAGCATGGATGGAAAAGGGGCCTGGCGGGACAACGTGTTCGTCGAGCGGCTCTGGCGCAGCGTCAAATACGAGGAGGTCTATCTGCACGCCTACGACAAAGTATCGGACGCGAGGAGCGGGATAGGGCGCTACCTCGATCTCTACAATCGCCGACGCCCGCACTCGAGCCTCGACGGCATGACGCCCGATCGGGCATACTTCGGACCACACTGCATCCTGCCGATCCGCTCGGCAGCCTAACCCCGGCAGAGCCTCCACTTATCGCAGCGGAAAATCTGTCCGAACAAACGGGGCCACCTTAGATCCGCACCTCGCCATCGACGAAATGTGGGCGACGGCCGAAGCGCAGAATGATCTCAAGCGCGCCAACGGTGTTTCACTGGCTGGGCGCAAGTGCACCGAACCGGTCAAGACGATATCATTGAGCTGGCATCCTTCGGAGACGCCGACACCGGAACAGATGGTCGAGGCCGCCGATAACTATCTCGCCAAGATGGGCTGGAGCGAGCACCAGGCGGTCTATATCGGTCACAACGATACCGAGCACGCCCACATCCACATCATCCTCAATCGCATCCATCCCGAAACCGGGCGCGTGCTCGATGACCTCAAAGATTTTCGTCGCGCGCAGGAGTGGGCGCTCGAGTATGAGAAGGAGCATGGGCGCATCTTCTGCGAAAAGCGCCTTGAGTACGATCGCCCGCCGCATGAACGAAGCGCCAACGACAACCTGCCGCATGACGTGATCCTGCTCACCCGGCCTCTGGAACAAGACTTCAAGCGCGGCGAGCAGAAGCGCGAAGATCTCGACAAGCTGGAACGTGATCTTCTCAAGCAGCAACAGCGCGCTGAACGCGAGGCCTGGTTCGAGGACGGCGCGAAATTGTTCAAGGAGACACGCAATGCGGTCTGGCGGGATGTAAAGGAAGAGTACAGGGAAGACTGGAAGCAATTGTTCGCCGATCAGGACGAGCGGAAAGAGCAGGCGCGGGAGGCTTCGCTTACAGCCATCGGCCGCGCCTTCTTCCTCGCCAAATCCGGTGATTGGGATCAGGCGCGGATTGCGTTCTCTGACCGCGATGCCGTGACGCGGGTCGTCGATGCCGAGTTCAGTGAGCTCCGGCAGGTCCTCCGTTCCGAACAGATGACGGAAACGAAAGAGCG
>CAZETM010001755.1:0-1589 GCA_964514885.1 uncultured Polyangium sp.
GCCCACGGTCGGCTTCGCCAGCGTCTCGCCCTTCATCAGGCGGTCAAGCTCGTCGCGGTTAAGCGTCTCATACCGCAGCAGCGCTTCAGCCACCGCTTCGACCTTATCCCAGTTCTCTTCGATGATCTGCTTGCAGTCGAGGAACGCTTCATTCGTGATGCGCTTGATTTCATCGTCAACGATCTGCGCCGTGTTCTCCGAATACGCCTTCTCGGGCGACATCGTCTCGATCTTCTCGTTGGGCGTGTAATCGACGAAGCCGAGCTTCTCGCTCATGCCCCATTCGAGCAGCATGGCCCGTGCAAACGACGTGCTCATGCGGATGTCCATCGACGCACCCGACGTCACGTCGCCGGTCTTCTTTTCCTCCGCGATTCGACCGCCGCACAGCACCCGCATCGTTGCGAGCATGTATCGCTTGCCGTAGCCATACCGATCGTTCTCCGGCAGGCTGAATGTCGCGCCCATCGCACGGCCGCGCGGGATGATCGTCACCTTGTGCACCGGGTCCGCATCCTTGAGCAGCCACTGCACCACGGCGTGGCCCGCCTCGTGATACGCCGTCGCAATGCGCTCCTTCTCCTCGATCTTTCGGCTCTTGTTCGCACGGCCAAATCGCACCTTGTCCCGCGCCTCTTCCAGATCGCTCTGATCGACAAAATCTTTATTCGCCAGCGTCGCAGCAATCGCCGCTTCATTGATCAGCGCCGCCAAATCCGCACCCGAGAACATCGGCGTGCCTCGTGCGAGCTTCTCAACATCCACTTCAGGGCTCATCTTGATCTTCTTCGAGTGCACCCGCAGGATCTCAATACGCCCACGCAAGTCAGGCAGCGGAACATGAATCTGTCGATCGAATCGGCCCGGACGCGTCAGCGCCGGATCGAGCACGTCGCTGCGGTTGGTCGCTGCCATCACGATCACTTGATCGTTGGTCTCAAAGCCGTCCATTTCCACGAGGATCGCATTGAGCGTTTGCTCGCGCTCGTCGTGTCCGCCCGAAAAGTTGCCGTTGCCTCGGCGACGGCCGACCGCGTCGATTTCATCGAGAAAAATAATGCAGGGCGACGATTCCTTCGCCTGCTTGAATAGATCACGCACGCGGCTCGCACCGACGCCGACAAACATCTCCACAAAGTCCGAGCCCGAGATCGAGAAAAACGGCACTTCCGCTTCGCCCGCAACCGCCTTCGCCAGCAGCGTCTTGCCGCAGCCCGGCGAGCCGATCAGCAGCACGCCGCGCGGCACGCGCCCGCCGAGCCGTTGAAACTTCTTGGGGTTCTTGAGGAACTCGACAATCTCAAACACTTCATCCTTCGCCTCATCAATGCCCGCGACGTCCGCCAGCGTGATCGTTGATGTCTCCTTGTTGGTCACCTTGTGCCGCGATCGGCCAAAGTTCCCGAGCATCCCCGCGCCGCCGCTCGCGCCGCGCACGCGCACAAACAAGAACGCCAGCAGCCCCAGCAACAGCAGCAGCGGCAGGATGTAAACGATGATCTGCAACATCGTCGTACTGCCCGTGTTTTCTTTGTATTGCTGCCCGATCTTCTGCAACTCCGCCACATACAGCTCTTTGGTCTCACGGC
>CAZETM010001756.1:0-1589 GCA_964514885.1 uncultured Polyangium sp.
GCCCTTCCATTTCGTGCCATGATTGTTTCGTGCCGTGACATAGATTTGGCCCTGGCGCGTCGAACCTCGGGCCCGGTTGCGAGTCTATTACAGACGCCGAATTTCGGAAGGAGCTCCGCGCAGCCGGCTGGTCATTCGAAATAGAGATCAGTGGAGGTCATGAGCTCTGGAAGGCAAGCGATGCGCCGTCATAGATGGGTGTGAGCGAGCCCTTCCCCATCATTTCTCCTCCGTATACCGACTTCCTCCTCAACGGCCGGAGCCCTCTTGCTGATCAACGATTGGTCGAATCGACGAGTTGCTCGTGGTCGACCAGGTAGCTTGTGAACAGCGGATAGTTGCGGGTCGTCGCGTGCTGGCGTTCCCAACCACGAGGATAAGTAGCCTTCAGCATCGCTACCCGCTCGAGGAAGTTTGGCGTCGACGCCGTGACCACGAATGCGATCCCTTTTGCGGGTGGGATCTGGTCGCCAGCGAGCGGGAGCGGAAACGCTTTGCCCCTCGTGTCGATCGCGTCGCGGTCGGGGACTAGGAAGTTGGTAGTGTCGTAACTCAGATAGGTTCCTTCGTCCGATATGAAGTGGACGCGATAGCGATCGTTCACGCCTTGAATGAAGCCTGATAGCTCGGTGTGGAAGCCGGCTGGCTGGCGTTCCTGCGCATAGATTGTGAAATAGTCGCGGTGGTTCGCGAGCAGTGCGAACGCGAGGAAGATTGCCAGTGGTACGACGAACGCTAACTTGCCGAACCGTCCAGCTACCGACTCTACGGACTTCCACCCTGCAAGGACTGTGAGCGCAGGCAAGATCATCAACGCTGGGATGACCGCAATGATGCGCGGCGAAAACGGGGCGTCGACGGTGAGGATCGAGCCGATGACGAGGGTCAGCCAGATCCAGACGGCGATCAGGAGGTATGCCGAGCGGAACACTGACACTGTGACGAACGCTGCCCCCAACACCATCAGCGCGCTCGTCCAGAAATCAACGAGCGGTCCAAGATTTCCGTATTGCAGACTTGTCTCCCCGCTGAAGTTGAACGCCATCAGTGTGTTGTTGGTCTGGGCTTTGAGAAGGTCGCCGATGTTGTCCACGCGTTGGCTGCGCAGCGAATGAGCGAGGGTGTCCGGGTTGGAGAGAAATACGCCGGCCCGGCCTGCCAATGCGTCCGGCGCTCGCGAGTAGACTACGCTCATGGGCAGAAGAAACAGGGTCGCGCCGAAGGCCATCGCGCCGAGGCCTAGCCAATGAGTCCGGAGGAAACCGCGCTCCACCGCCATCCGGTACAGCAGATAAATGCCGACAATCGCTGGCGCCAGCCGCGCGGCGAAGTACACGTTTAGGCACAGGCCGACTGCAAAGCCCGCCAGGATGAAATCCACGGCCCGTCTCGTATTCAGCCCGCGGAGCGTAAAGAAGAGAACCAATTCTGTTGCAAGGAGCGCCTGCATGTAAGAAATTCCGCTGCGGCTGAAATGGATGTGCCAGGCGGCTATCGACATGAAATAGGCAGCGAGCAGAGCCGCGCGGGTTCCGAACAGTGGACGGACGATCCCATAGAGCACCAGGATGGACAGCACCCCCTGGATG
>CAZETM010001757.1:0-1588 GCA_964514885.1 uncultured Polyangium sp.
TAGTCGACGCGCTTGCCGAGCAGGTTCTGGCGGAACCGGCCCTGCTTGCCCTTCAACATGTCGGACAGCGACTTGAGCGGGCGATTGCCAGGCCCGGTGACCGGGCGGCCGCGGCGACCATTGTCGAAGAGTGCGTCGACGGCTTCCTGCAGCATGCGCTTTTCGTTGTTGACGATGATCGCTGGCGCGCCGAGATCGAGCAGTCGCTTGAGCCGGTTGTTGCGATTGATCACGCGACGGTAGAGGTCGTTGAGATCGCTGGTGGCGAAGCGGCCACCGTCGAGCTGCACCATGGGGCGCAGTTCGGGCGGGATGACCGGGACGACGTCGAGGATCATGGCGCGCGGGTCGTTGACCCGGCGGCCGTTCTCGTCGCGGCGGTTGAACGCGGCGACGATCTTCAGCCGCTTGATCGCCTTCTGCTTGCGTTGCGCCGACAGCGGACGCTGGCCTTCCTGCGGATCGATCTGGGCCCGCAGCTTGACCTCTTCGACGTCGAGATCAATGCGGCCGATGAGCCGGGCGATGGCCTCGGCGCCCATGCCACCCTCGAAGTAGTCGCTGAAGCGAGCGACGAGCTCGCGCCACAGCATCTCGTCTTCGATGATCTGACGGGCGAACAGGCTCTTGAACTCGTCGAACGCGCGGCCGAGCACATCGACCTCTTGATCGAAGCGCTCGCGGATGGCCACGAGATCGCGCTCGGCCGCTCGCTGGCGGGCCTTGATCTCGGTGTCCTTGGCGCTGTCCTTCTCGAGCTGGACGAGCTCCTTCTCGAGATCTTCCTGACGGCGGGCGAGCTCAAGCTCGCGGTCCTTCTCGATGGCCTCACGCTCGAGCGAAATTTCCTGCTCGAGGTTGGGGAGGTTCTTGTCGCGCTTCTCGTCGTCGACCCAGGTCACGATGTTCGCCGCGAAGTAGATGACCTTCTCGAGCTGCTTGGCCTTCAGCTCCTCGCGGGCCTCGGTGCCCATGAGCAGGTAGGCGAGCCAGGAACGCGTGCCTCGGAGGTACCAGATGTGCACGACGGGGGCCGCGAGCTCGATGTGGCCCATGCGCTCGCGCCGAACCTTGGAGCGCGTGACTTCGACGCCGCAGCGCTCGCAGATGATGCCCTTGAAGCGCACGCGCTTGTACTTGCCGCAGTAGCACTCCCAGTCCTTCGTCGGACCGAAGATCTTCTCGCAGAACAGCCCGTCTTTCTCGGGCTTCAGCGTGCGGTAGTTGATGGTTTCTGGCTTCTTCACCTCACCGTTCGACCACATGCGGATGGAGTCCGCCGTGGCCAAACCGATGCGGATCTGGTCGAAGTGATTTACATCAAGCATGAATTTCCCCGGGTTGCGTGTGCAGCGTCGTCTGGTGTGGTTGGGGTAGGTGGGCGGTCATCGCCGCCCACGCTCTGCGGCGCGGCGGTCGTCTTCTTCGTCAGAGCCGCGCTCGTTGCGCGACAGGTCGATCCCGAGTTCTTCGGCGGTGCGGAAGACGTCTTCTTCGTCCATGCGCATCTCGATCTCTTCGCCGCCGACGCCGAGGACCTCGACGTTGAGGCAGAGGGCCTGCATCTCCTTGATGAGCACCTTGAAGC
>CAZETM010001758.1:0-1588 GCA_964514885.1 uncultured Polyangium sp.
TGGAGCTGCTCGAAGGAAAAACCTTACGCGAGCAGATCGACGAGTGGCGTACGTCGGGCCAAACCCCACCGCTCGATACGGTGATCGATTGGTTTTGTCAGGCGAGCAAAGCGGTGGCATTCGCGCATGGCGCGCCGCATGAAGTGGTGCATCGTGATTTGAAGCCGGAGAACCTTTTCGTGACCAATGTGGGCATCGTGAAGGTGCTCGATTTCGGCATTGCGCGAGCTTTGAATGATGCGAAGCGGGAAGTCGTCACGACGACGCCGGACGGGCCCCCAATGGGCACGGCACGGTATATAACGCCGGAAGTCATAAGGGGAAAAACGGCATCGCCGGCGTCGGACGTGTATTCGCTGGGGATTACGCTATTCGAAGCGTTGACGGCGAGGCATCCTTTCGAAGAGTCGGACAAACCCCAAATACTCAATGCGTGGGTGCGGGCGCACTTGAAGGAAGACGTGCCGGCGCTGCGCACGGTTCGTCCCGACGCGCCGATGGTACTAGCTGACGTGATCGTGCGTGCGACGGCAAAAGAGCCGACGGCGAGGTATCCGTCTGCAAAAGAGTTTGGCGCGGCATTGCAACAGGTGCAGAAGAAGCTGATCGTCGCGCCGCAGCCGCCGACAGTACCGATGGAGCCCACAGGGCCGGCGGATACGTCGAAAACGGATTTTGGAGCGCAGAAACAGCCGGAAAAACCGGTCATCATATTGCCGGAGCGTGCACCGGAAGAGGTTTCGATCCTTCCGAAGTGGGCGATTGGCGCGGGAGCTGGCGTCGCGCTCGTCGGGGCGTTGGCGATGGGTGTTGGTTTGTCGAAAAAGCCTGGCCCTACCGAACCCACTCCTCCTTCGTCTGCATCCGTGGCGATGATGGTTCCCAGTGCCAGCGCAAGCACGATTCCGGCCGTGGTGAAGAGCGCGCAGCCACCCGCGCCGAAGTGCCCAGAGGGAATGGAATTCATCCCCGCAGGCACGTTCAAAATGGGATCGGATGACGGTTCCGACGACGAGAAGCCCGCGCACGACGAAACTGTCGACCCATTTTGCGTGGATCGGACGGAAGTGACCGTGGAGGCGTATGCGAAGTGCGTGGAGCGCTGGAAGTGTACGGCAGCAGGAACGACCGATTCTTGCAATTTTGGAAAACCGGACAAGAAGAAACATCCCGTCAACTGCGTGGATTGGAATCAGGCTGGCGCATATTGCAAGTTCGTCGAGAAACGTTTGCCCACGGAGAAAGAATGGGAATGCGCCGCGCGAGGTACAGATGGGCGAATTTATCCGTGGGGCAATCAGCCTCCGACAAACCAATTGTGCTGGGATGGGGAAGACAGCGACCTGGGCAAGGGGAAGCGGGTGTCCACGTGCGAGGTCGGAAGTTTTACCAAGGTACCCACAGCAAACAATTTGCTGGACATGGCCGGAAACGTGTGGGAATGGACGGATAGCTTTTACACGATTAACCACAAGCCGGAAAGTAAACCAGACAGCAAGCGCGTGCTTCGTGGCGGCAGTTGGTTCAATATTGATGCCTCGAACGTGCGCGCTGCCTTCCGCGACAGGGTCGCTCCGTCGAGCCGCGG
>CAZETM010001759.1:0-1586 GCA_964514885.1 uncultured Polyangium sp.
CCGCCTTTGCAACTACCCACGTTAACGGTTCCCATGGGTCCCGAATAACAAGGCATACCGGAATTCGGTACACAAATCGGCCCACCACCTGCGCCGCCCATTCCACCCGCGCCGCCCATTCCACCGACGCCGCCCATTCCACCGACGCCGCCCATTCCGCCGACGCCGCCCATTCCGCCGACGCCACCCATTCCACCGACGCCGCCAGCTCCGCCTTCGCCTGCCGTTCCACCAACGCCGCCCATTCCGGAACTCGACGAACTCGACGTACTACTGGACGAACCTTCTCCCAATCGAGGGTCGAATGAATTCCAATCGTGGCTACACGAGGCCAAACCGCCCATCGTGAGCAGCAGAGGCACGATCACGATGCCCTTCACGTAACGCCTCGAAAGAAAGAAACCCTTGGAAGTCTTGTCGCTAGGCAGCATGAGCGCAGCAACACTACCACTATCGTGCTTTCCTCGTGCAATCATCCGCCAGCTTCTTGTACCTTCGCTTCGATGACGCTTCGCGGTGGGCGCTACGAACTACTCGGCACGATCGCCTCTGGTGGCATGGCGACAGTGCATCTCGGGCGCGCCGTGGGAGCGGGTGGGTTCGAACGACTCGTCGCGATCAAGACGATGCATCCGCATCTGTCGAGCGAGCCTGAATTCGTCTCCATGTTCCTCGACGAAGCGCGGCTCGCTGCGCGAATTCGACATCCGAACGTCGTCGGCACGATCGATATTCAACAGGACGAGCAAGGCTTGTTGCTGGTCATGGAATACGTCGAGGGACCGAGCGTGAGCCAAGTGAGCCGCGCGCTCAGGAAGCAGAACAAACAGCTCCCACTCGATATCGCGTTGCGCCTCATGCTCGATACGCTCGCGGGTCTGCACGCTGCACACGAGCTTTGCGGATCAGATGGCGAACTGCTGAACGTCATTCATCGCGACGTGTCGCCCCACAACGTCCTCGTCGGCATCGACGGGATCGCACGCATCATGGATTTCGGAGTTGCGCGCGCGGAAGCACGCATTTCGTCATCGACACGCGCCGGCGACGTGAAAGGCAAAATCACGTACATGGCGCCCGAGCAGGTGGCCCAAAAAGAGATGGATCGGCGGGTCGACGTTTACGCCGCAGGAGTCACCTGCTGGGAGCTGCTCACTGCGAGACGATTGGTACGTGCGGAAAATGATCTCGTCGCGATGAACGTCATCCTCAATGCGGAGCATCCAGCGCCGCACGAGATCGTTCCTTCGATTCCGCAAGCGCTCTCCGGCGTGGTGATGCGCGCGATCGCGCGTAACCCTGACGATCGCTTTCCAACCGCCGCCGCATTTGCCGACACGCTGGAACGAGTCGCCCAAACCGAAAGCATCTCGGTGGCGACGGCTCGCACCGTGGGAGCGTTTGTCCGGGCACTCGAGATTCACAAAGCGCCCGCCGATCTGCAATCTTCTTCCCGCTCTCTGCTCTCGTCGGCCGCACCGATCCCCGCGCTGGAAGCCACTTCGGGCATCCCTGGGAAAAGTTCTGTTTCGACCGTCGAGCCGATTGGGTCGGGCACCGGAGCGAGCACCGAGTCGCGTGGAGGA
>CAZETM010001760.1:0-1586 GCA_964514885.1 uncultured Polyangium sp.
AAGAGCCGTTGGTGAAGTCGACAACCCACGCCTCGGTCGTCGGAGTCAGCGCCCACGGCGAAGACGTCCAGAAAAACTCGGTCAGCGTGGTCGGAAAGGCCATCGGGTCGACGGCCGGGCTTACCCGCTCTCGATCTACGATGGTTTGCAATTCCTTCATGGTGGGCAAACGCCAACCAGTGCCATTGAGATCAAGTGCGGCGCAATGGCTCTTGGCGGTCGCCCAATTGACTGCGCCCACGGAAATCGTTTGTTCCCACGTCAGCGTCGTTTTCGTGTCATAAACGGTTTCAGCGGTGATGGTGTAGCGCCCCACCGGGGCATCGGCGCGGCCCCGAGCCGCCCAAAATGCAGCGACCGCGCAAGCGACGACGATGAGAATTCGGTTGAAATGACGGCTGGGTGGCTGCACGTGCATGGTTCCTTCAAGATTTCGAGGTTGATACGAAGCGAGCCGCTGTATTGCTTTCAAAGCGTCGAATCGTCGAAAACCAATCATCACTCGTCCTCAACGCACACAACGCACGCGAAACGCGTCGACCATTAGGTTGGAGCCCGTCTTGCCAGAATTGAAATTTACCATCCACGCGCTGTTCGGATCAGACACCACTGGCGTAGCCGTCCAAAACCAGTCTTGGGGCGTGTTCGGAAACGCATTCTCGTCAATGGTGGGTCCTGGAGCCGGTTTGGTGAAGTCCACGAGGGATACGAGTTCAATGACGGTCGGTAAACGCCAACCGTCCATGAACCCACCATAGGTGAGCCCCTTGCAATAGGCGATGGCCTGATCCTGAGCAATCGGTGTTGTTGCGATGTTTTGCTGCCAAATCAAATTGGTCACGTTGTCGGTGACGAGGCCCTGCGCCATATCGACAGCGTAGTCAGCAGGGTATGGCACACCAGCCTCCGGAGGATTGGGCATGGGCCAATTGGCCCACTCTGGGTCCAGTGTTGGGATAGGACCTGCGTCCGCATCCTCACCTGCATCCTGACCCATGTTCGGGCCTCCGCCCGGACCTCCGTCCTTCGGGTGCGGATCGTCAATGCCTGCAATTTGCACGCACGCTCCGATCACGAGCACCGTTCCAACAAATAGGGCGACGCGCAACGTCATCGCCCTTGGTTCCGTTCGTCCAGACAAGGTCAGCCTCCTCGTTTGCGTCCGCGTCACGCTGATTTCATGCTACACGTCGCGTCGCGCATCGTGCAAGCAACTTCGACGACGCCCTCCGCGGTGCCTTCGACGATGCGTCCAGACAAACGAGCCGTCAGTTGTTCTGGGCTCCTTGATCAATCCAACGACGCACGATGTTGCGATCTTCCAGCGACAACTTGGCGGCGCCTTTCGGCATCGGCTCGCCGCAACCATCAACGGCGCATTCGACACAGCCGAGCGTGGCGTCCATCTTGTGCATCCAAAAGCTCTGGCTAGGGTCTCCCGGAGCGATGAGCTGCATGTTCGCCTTTTTTGCAGCAATACCCTTGCTCAGCATTAAGATCTTCGTGATCTCCATCGTCCCCGCACTGCCCGAGGCTGGGCCCAAATAAGGTTGTCCTTCCGGACTCGACTCGGAGGAATGGCAAGC
>CAZETM010001761.1:0-1584 GCA_964514885.1 uncultured Polyangium sp.
TGGATATTGGTATTTCGACGCGAACGTCGACGCGGTGGTATGTCGTTGCGAGCGCGGTGTGATGACGTGCGAGCTCGGTGGAGGCACGTTGGAATCGAATACCGATTTGATCGAATCGAACAAGGTTTGGTGGGGAGAACCTTTGCGTTTGTAGTAGAAAACATCGCCGTCGTGAATCAAATCGAAATCGTCGGAAATGCCTCGCAGCGTTTCGCTGTGCCCGAGAAAAAGGCAACCACCCGGAGCGAGCATCGATGCGAAACGGCTTGCCAAATCGCGCATGGCACGTTCTGAAAAATAAATGGTCACATTTCTGCAAAATACGAAATCGAATGCGGCCGGTGCCCAAAACTCCGCGTCGTCATCGAAGAGGTTTCGCTCTTCGAAGCGCACTCGCGAGCGAAATCGTTCGTCCAGCTCGAATTCGTCACCACGATGCCGGAAGCACGTTTCGCGAATACCCGGTGACGTCGCGCGTAAAGACCAAGCAGAATACCGCGCGCTCCTGGCTTTGCGAATGGCCGCAGTGCTCACGTCGACTCCCACGATGGATACGCGGCGCACGAATTCCTCGCCAAACACTTCCAGGGCAACGGCCAGCGAATATGCCTCTTCACCCGATGAACAGCCGGCCGACAAGATGCGAATCGGGTGCCCAAATGTTGCTTGATTGGCTCGCTCGGGGAGCGCTTTACGGACACAATATTCGATTTGCGCCGGCTCGCGAAAAAAATACGTTTCGCCCACGACAAGGGTTTCGACCACGTCACGCAGCCACAAAGAATGGTCGCTGCCAGCATCTTCCGGTGGCCCCTGACGCTTCCGAATCACGACCGTCGCCAGACGTTCGCGCAGGTCGTTCGACGGCGCAAACCCATATCGCGATTCAAGCAAACTCTCGAGGCGGACAATCCGGTTTGGCGCGGTCATACACCAGCCGCATTCAGCCCAGCGAGGGCCTGCCAAGTATCTTCGGAAAGAAGCCGCCCAGCTTCCAACATCACCAGCACGGACCGATCGAGCACTCCAATACGCGCCACGTCCCGCGGAAGCACTTCGGAGAGCAGTCCCGGCGAGGCATCGAGCGATCGAGACGCCAGCATTTCCACGCCGAGCACTTCGTCGACCGCCAATACGGCACGCCTTGCACCCACACGCACCAATACAAAACGTCTCGGAGGCGTGCGCTCGATTGCGCCAAGCAAAATACCCAGCGCCACGACCGGCGTCACCTCACCGCGGACAATCGACATTCCCAGAACGAACGTGGGCGCACCCGCAACGGGCTCGATCGGCAATGGCCGCATCGTCTCAATGACGAATTCCGCGGACAGCGCACAAACCCAGGCACGCGCACGCACCAATACCGCCGCGGCTCGATCTTCAGACTCGACCATGATGACGACGTGTCCCCGTAAAAGACTGGCGCAAAACGAAAACTGTCACGCCCCCGAATCGCAATCGTTAGGCTTGCATGACCGTCACGACAAAACCACGACCAAAGCGAACCCTGTCATGAATAGCCTCTCCGCCGCAACAAAATACAAGGACCAGAGGCGATGTTCTTTCGTCAACGAATTGACG
>CAZETM010001762.1:0-1580 GCA_964514885.1 uncultured Polyangium sp.
ACTGCTCGCTCGCACGCTGGCAAAAAAACCCGAGGATCGATTCGGGTCGATCGAACAACTCTTGGCCGCGTTCGTCACTAAGGTCGCGTCCGGAAATTACTTGATCGAGAGTGGCTCGCCGCGGGGTTGGGCGATCTGATGGTCGGATGAGCGGACTGGAAGGCATACTTTGGTGAAGCATCTTGATCACTTGGGTGTGCATGCGCGCGTCGAGGTTTCGGGTGATCGACTTTCGCTGGCCGGCATGATCTACGGTTGGGGTGAAGCAGGCGCGAGAAGAGGCCATCGCAACCAAGTTCGCCGCGCTGCACAACGAGTTCAGCGAGCGGCATGTTCGCCTTTGGGCGGGTACGGAGGCCGATGCGATCGGCTACGGTGGGCTGGCTGCGGTGGCGCGAGCGACGGGGCTCGCGCTCAACACGGTCCGACAAGGGCGCGAGGAAGTGCGAGCCGGTGCTTCGCGCGATCGGCTGGTGCGTGTTCGGCGTTCTGGAGCTGGCCGCCCGCCGCTCGAGGCCTTGCATCCCGAGTTGCCCAGCATTCTCGAGTCGCTTGTCGATCCGCTCACGCGCGGCGATCCGGAGTCGCCCTTGCGGTGGACGCTCAAGAGTACGCGGGTACTGGCGGCCGAACTCCGCCAACGCGGCTATCCCGTCGGTGCGCAGAAGGTCTGCGAAATGCTGCACAAGCTCGGGTACAGCCTTCAGTCGGTGTTCAAGACCGTCGAGGGAAAGCAACACCCGGACCGCAACGCGCAGTTCGAGCACATCAACGCCCGCGCCACGGAGTTTCAGGCTCGCGGTGTGCCCGTCGTCTCCGTCGACACCAAGAAGAAGGAACTCGTCGGCAACTTCAAGAACGCCGGACAAGAATGGCAGCCCCAGAGCGAACCCGAGCGCGTGCTGGGCCACGACTTCCCCGACGATGCGATCGGCAAAGCAATCCCCTACGGTGTCTACGACATCGCGGACAACAGCGCGTGGGTCTCGGTCGGCAACGACCACGACACCCCGACCTTCGCGGTGAAGTCCCTGGAGACGTGGTTCAAACACATGGGTGCCAAGCGGTACCCCGACGCGCGCGAACTCTTCGTCACCGCCGATGCAGGCGGCAGCAACGGCCACCGCTCCCGCGTGTGGAAGGCCGAACTGCAGCGCCTCGCCGACGTCACGGGCTTGGCGATTCACGTCAGCCACTTTCCACCGGGCACCAGCAAGTGGAACAAGATCGAGCATCGCCTCTTCTCGTTCATCACGCTCAACTGGCGTGGTCGACCCCTCGAGACCTTCGAAACCGTGGTCCAACTCATCGGCGCCACCACCACGCGCAAGGGTCTCGTCGTGAGGGCCAAACTCGACAAGCGAAAGTACCCGACCGGCGTCAAGGTATCCAAGCGCGAAATGGAGAGTCTCAATATTGAGCGAAACTCGTTTCATGGCGATTGGAACTACACGGTTCGCCCTCGTTCGAATTCGTCTCCGGCAATCAAGTAATTTCCGGACGCGACCTAAGCGCACCCTCTATGGCCTGGCGCCAGGTAGACACCAACACCACACCTTCTATCTGCGGGTGGTTTTTCA
>CAZETM010001763.1:0-1578 GCA_964514885.1 uncultured Polyangium sp.
TGCAAAAAGAAAACGTCAAGACATTACCGACGACGATATTCGACAAGATTGACAAGCTCGCGTCGCCGCGTCTGGTCGAATATTGGGAGCAGGATCCTTGTGCGCCGGTGCCCCCCCCGCCGCTGCCCATGCCGATGGCTGCGCCGGGGGCGCCTAGATTAGAAATGCGAGGTGGCGGTGGAGCTGATCTCGGCGTGACCGTCGAAGCTCAATTCACCGTTGGCGAATACGAGGTCGTGATTTTGAGCGCTCGAGATTCCGCGGGGCTCGATACGTGGCTGAAGCAAGAGAAATACAAGATACCGGAAGGCTCGGAGCCATTGCTTCGCCCGTACGTGCAAGGTGGAAGCAAGTTCTTCGTGGCCAAAGTCGACGCGAAGAAGGTACGTTTTGAAAATGGAATGGCACAGCTTTCGCCATTGCGTTTTCATTACGACAGCGAAACATTTGCATTGCCGGTGCGCCTTGGGCTGGTCAATTCCGCGGGCACGCAGGATTTGATGGTGCATATCCTGGCTCGAGGACAGCGGTACGAGTCGGCGAATTATCCCAACGTCGCGATTCCGACGAACTTGGATGTGAAAGACAAGGTGCGTGGGGACTTCGGAGCGTTTTACGCAGCGCTTTTCGATCGTACGATGGCGCGGCAGCCGCGGGCGGTGATTACCGAATATGCGTGGGATGCGGGGTCGTGTGATCCTTGTCCTGGCCCGACGCTCGATGGTAATGACTTGATGACGTTTGGCATGGACGCATTGAACGATCCGCAAATCGCGGGGCCTGCGCCTGCGCCTGCGCCACCCCGGCCGCCCGGTGGAGCGGCGCCAGCGCCTGCGCCCCCGCCTCCGGTGCCGCCAATGTCGAGGCCGATGCCGCGACGGTGGGGAGGAGGTGGGTTTGTCTTGACGCGCCTGCACATGCGTTATGGCAAAGAGGGATTGGGCGAGGATTTGGTTTTTCGCGCCGCGCCTCCGATTGCGGGTGGACGCGAGTTCTTGAGCGATGGCATAAAGCTCGAGACGGGCGCGGTGCAATACCACATGAACAATTTTCAGGCACGTTATGCCATTCGGCATGGGTGGACGGGTGCGGTAACGTGCAAGAGCCCGCGTCGAGGTATTTGGGGCGGGCCGCCTGGGGGAACTGCGCATAATGGCACGGAGCCTGCTCGAAACCTTGCATTCGCAAAGCGTGGCGGATTCGACTTGGTGAAAATGGTCGCGCGAGACGAAAGCGAGACGAAAATCGATAGTGGTCCGCTGGTTCCAGCGCCGGCGATGTATGCCGCTGCGCCGGGGACGTATACGGCTCCGGTGAATACGACGGCGCCGGTCGATAACAGCGTTGCTCCTGCGCCGAGCGCGACGGGATCGGCGCCGCCGATAACGCCGCCGAATGGTGGTTGTGCGGGGTGTCGAGTTGGAGAAGCGAACGGTGAATCGGTGCCGGCAGGGGCGGCAATTGTGGCGGCTATTGGAATGGTGGCGATGCGCTTGAGGCGACGGAACAGGGAGCCTTGAAGTCATCGATCGCAAAGCGAAGCAGATCCTCAGCCATTCTTGGGTTCTTGCGGCGCGT
>CAZETM010001764.1:0-1575 GCA_964514885.1 uncultured Polyangium sp.
GAAACATCTCGACGACTTCGTCCTGCGTCAGATTGGGTATTTGCAGCGAACGCTGCACATTGAACGGCGAACCGCGCAAGCTGTCCACGCCGAGCACGGCGCGAACGCCGATCATGGCCAACCCGTGCAGGTTATAGCTGCCACGCGCGAGGAACATCGTTCGAAAATAGCTCACGAGACGGTCGATGATTGCAGGCGGCAAGGAGTCGAATTCGTCAATGAGCAAGATGACCGGTTTGTCAAAAAGGCCCCCGATCCGCGCAAACATCGCGCGCCATCCCTCCCAATCAGGCGGTGTGTCCACCGTCAATTCAAATCCCTCGGCCCATAGTCCCGGCACGGCTCGAAAAAAGCTTGCCTCCCCCTCGGACTGCTCGACTCGACCCTGCATCGTCAACGCGCCAATAACAAACCTATCGCCATACTTTTGCCGAATCTCCTCGATCGCGCGGCGCATGATCCACGTCTTGCCCGTCTGTCGCGGACCCCAAATCGTAAAGTAGTGACCGCCTTTGGCGGGATTCGTCCCCACGAGTTGCTCGACGCACCGCGCGAGAAGCTCGCGGCGCTCGACACAGAAATGCTCTTCGGGATCAGCGGGACCGTATGAAGTGAACCGACGCATGGCGCGCACCGTAGCACGATCTGGGGTGGAGGGGGCAAAGACGAACCCCTCCGACTGACCCGATCCAAAAGGCGTGGAATAAAGATGGCAGCGACGCTCTTGCCGGCGGATGCGGCGAAGACCAGCCCGCTCGACCTACCCAACGACCCTTCCCCATCCCATCGTTGCTTGCTCCTTATTCGAAACGACGCTTCTGCCATTCTTTCATTACTGAATCCAGCTCCGAAACGACGCCCCACCCGTCCTATCGTTGTTGGCTCGACATCCGAAACGACGGTCCACCCGCCGTTTGGGACGAAGTCTTTCATGCTTTTTCGTGGGCATTTGCACGCCGGTGTCATTGGGCAATCCGACGTTGACGCTGAAGGTGGACGTGGGCGGCATCAAGGATCAGGAAACGTTGGCGTACGCGGTGGGGAATTTGAATGGCGACGTGAATGCGTGCGTGGCCGCAGAGATTCAAAAGGGCCAGCTTTCTTGCGATGCGTCGGGATTTTGCAAGATCGTGTGCCTGAACATGCAATGCGGGACGGACGTGGGCGTGAGTTGCCCTCGCCGTCGCGAACAACGGCAGCAGTACCGTAAGCGTCCATCTCAGCAAGTGCGTTCCGTGACCTTGCAACCCCGAAGCCTCAGCCACCAGCCTCGTCCAAGATCACGACCTCGCCGAAAGCCTCAGCCATCTGAGCACCCACATCGACGACCGCGTGGAGCGCTCCTCGTGGGGCGGCGACGAGGTTGAGCTTCGACCTCGTGCAACGAAGTGGCGGAGTCGCGCCCAAACCTGATCACACCCACCCAAACGGCACGGTCGTCACTCGCACGCCGTCTTCCAACGCTTCACCCGCATAAGGCAATAACACCGATTCATCGTCCACCGGGGCAAACACCACCAGCGTCGATTGGGTAAGACCAAGCTTCGTCGCATACCGCGCAGCTTGTTTACGGTA
>CAZETM010001765.1:0-1575 GCA_964514885.1 uncultured Polyangium sp.
AGGGCCAGACATGCACACCTTTCGCGTACTCGGCCTCGATCACGACCTCCGCGTCACCGCGATTCTGGTTCGCGCGCACGCCGCGATCCTACTTGAAACAGCGCGGTTTTGACGTCGCGGATCCGGGGCGATTCGCGCCGTTCGAATGACCAAACGAGCCTCTGCTCGAGATCGATCCCATCGAAACGCGTGGGGACCGCGACCGCAGCAGGTCCACGCGACGAGGCGCAACGACAAGCTTGAGGATCGGGCGACAGGCTGCCTTCAAACGGCGGGGTTTTGTCGCGCGGAACTCTTACGATGCGATCGCCGTGGTGCCGTGCCACGTGTGGTCATCAGTGCTTCCGCGACGTTTTTCGCGACAACCGCTTGCGCGTGCCAGGAGCGGAGTGTATCGGCATCCTTGCACGCGTTGATCCGCGCTTGTTCTTCGCGGGTTGGCACCAGCTTACGCTGCGCAAGCACAGCATACAGCGCTGTGCGTGCTTCCTCGATGCGCCCCTCGTTCATCAACTTCTCAACCAGGTTCTGCGTGCTCACGATGAACTCCTGCTCCGAAACGGTTCTCGACGGCTTTTTACTGAGCGCGTGCCGCAAGCGTAGCAGAATCTCGTACGCGACAACATGCTCATGTGCGTCCTTTGGCAACTCCGCCAGCTCCTTCAGCGCTCGTCGTAGCTGTCGTCCTCCCGCCATGAGGCGAACGAGCAGCGTAGACCGATCTCGCGGTAGTTCACCCGCAACGATGATCCCCGTACGAAACATCGTCGTCGCGAAGAAAACATCGTCGTCGCGAAGAAGTAGACACCCGCGGGCCAGTCGGGAGACTGCGTGATCCCGGCACCGGCCAGCACGGCGGACGGACGCCCCGCGGTGATGAGCCAACAAAAGGGCTTGACAAACGGCGCGTGCGGATCGTCGGCCTTCCGCTTCATGCGCGCGTCGTGGCGAAGCTTGCTACGAAAAGCAATGAGTTTGCCGCTGCAACCAAGGATTTCGTCTTCATCGGGGGCCGCACTGAAGACTTCGATGAGGCAGAGGATGGCAGCGATTCGGCCAAGGAGTCCAAGGCGTTCACGCTCGGCATTACGCGTCGGATCGGGATCATGCCGCAGATCGGCAAGAAGCGCGTCGAGCGCGATTTCCTCGTTGGAAACGGTCCTACCGCATTGGGCGAGCGCTTTGCAACCAATCTGTTTGGCGAGCTGATCGAAGGAATGTCGCACGGCGCGCGAATGTGCCATAAGGCGACATCGCGCTGCAAGCAAGTTTGGCGTAAAAAACGCGCCGAGGTTTGGCAAACAAAACGCACATCGCCGAACCGGCAGCACGGCGTACCGCGTAACTGGAGGCGGAAGGCGCGCGCTTGTGCGCAGGCACGAACCAAGGCCCCAAACGCGTGATCAAACGCAACAAGTCGCCTCCGCGAGAATCTGTCAAGCCCGCAAAAGCACATCTTGCGCCCGCGACGTTTTCGCCTGTAGCATGCGCCACGCAACGCCGGAACCATCAAGGGCCAGACATGCACACCTTTCGCGTACTCGGCCTCGATCACGACCTCCGCGTCGTCCGCTT
>CAZETM010001766.1:0-1573 GCA_964514885.1 uncultured Polyangium sp.
GCGCACCTGCGAGTGGTGCTCCGACCAGATACGACAACGAGAATGCTGAGATCAGCAACCCGTAGTTTGTCTCGGAGATGTTGAGTTCTTTCGTGACGGTAGGCGCTAGAGCCGCAAGCGCTTGCCGATCGATGTAACTGACCGAGAGCGTCAACGTCGCCACGATGGTCAGAGCCCATGCGTGCGTGCGTGAAAGCGGCGAATGAGCTGAAGCAGTCGTCATGGTTTGTCCCGCAGACAAGGACATCAAGACTTTATCAGGGGGTTTGGGGCGAAGAGCGCCGAAGGCGACTCGAAGCCCCAAATGTTCAACTAGGTGCTCGATTGAAACCGCAGCGTCTCGTCCGACTTCACGCCGAGCGCATGCAGCGCGCTCACGAGCTTCGAGCGATGCAGCGACACGACCGTGGGCATTCCCCCCGAGATCTCGAAGCGTTCGAGGAAGTTGATTCCACTGTCGAAAGCTGCGGCAAACGTCACGTTCTCCCCATCGATCACCGCTGCAATCTTTGCTCGCTCCTGGCCCATCAACAGCAGCAACGTCTTGTCGTACGGGCCTCTGCGGTTTGTCGCGTCCACGATCATGATCGACGGTTCGAGCCGTTCGAAGTCTCGTGCAAGACGCCGTGATTCTTGTTCGAGAGGTAATAGCTCCGCGCCTGCTGCATCGATGGATTGCCACAAAGATGCATCGGCAAGTCCCGTCGATAGATGCCGCACGATGAGACCAAAGAGAGCGTGGTCGCGCGACCGTGCACGTAGTGCTCGATCGATGCGTTGACCGATAGGGCCGGGCGTGCCGATACGCGTATCGATCGCTCGCGCATCGTCATCGCTTCCTGGATAGGGCTCAGCTCCGCCGCGCATCCACTTCGCCGCACTCACGAGGCCATCGAAGTCGCCATGACAAACCAACGTGTCCACTCGACCCACTCGAGTGACCAGCTCGGGCGTGATCATCTCGGGACACGCCCCGTGTTCGGCCTTGGTGCACAGGACAAACCTCGTGTCGTGTGCGTACCGAGCGTGATGACTGCTGTCGTGATGATCGATCCAGGCGACGAGCCGCGAACCGAGTCCATCGATCAGGGGCAGCGTCGTCTCTTCGAAGCCCTTGCCGCCGGCTTCCGATGCGAACGCGATGTCCAGCACCACCACATTGCCCCGCAGGTCTTTTGCCCGCGGGAGCTTTCGTGGAGTAGCAAATGAAAGCTCGATCGTTTGCATCATCGGGTGCTCGTTTACGTCCCTTGTGCCGCCCCGAGCTTGGAGCAGGGGATGGCAATGTCGACGTTGCTTATCGGCATGGCGGAGGGGCGAGCGAAAGTGGAGACGAACATGAATCGTGGTCTCTTGGCGTTAGGATGGATTTGTGCCGGTTTGTTTGCTGGATTCGGCATCTCGAGCGGTGGCACATCGGCTGTCTCTGAAGCGTCAGCCGCCGAGCCTCTCGGGCCGAAAGACGTAACGGGTGCGTCGTGCATGATCAAGGGCACGTACCCGCCAGCCAAAGGCACCAAAGTCTTCGATCAGACGACAGGTGGCGAACTCATCGCCACGCTCACCGGCGCCT
>CAZETM010001767.1:0-1572 GCA_964514885.1 uncultured Polyangium sp.
CTCTCCGCCATCCGGCGTGCAACGGGTCACGACAGCGGGCTCGCAACGCAACAAGGGCTGCCTTCGCGGTGGCGCGACCGCGGTACGCTTCGACGTTTGGCTGCAGGCGGATGGCGTCGGTAAAGTCTGCAACGGCACCGTCGGCGTCGCCGCTTGCAAGTTTCGCCTGTGCGCGCCCGGCGTAGGCGTCGTTCACAGGGACCGTCATGTACCACAGCTGCTTGGTGTCAACGTGCTCAAGTACGTACGTGTCTCTATCGTTAGGGTCGACGCGCAATGCGTCAGTGTAGTCTTGGATAGCATTGGCGAAGTCCTTCAGTGCGTACTTTGCCCGGCCCCGAACGTAGTAGCCGACGACCTCGCCAGGCTCGCGCCGCAAGGCCTCATCGCAGTCAGCAACTGCACCAAGATTGTCGTGGGCCTCGACGCGTGCGTTCGCCCTCGCACGCAAAATGCAAGGATCACTCGGCATTAGATGGATAGCGGCGCTGAAATCCGAGGCCGCTCCTGGGTAATCAGTCAGCTTCGATTTGATGTCGCCGCGCGAAATCATCGCCTTGGCGTACTCCTTTGAGGCGGGCTGCACCAGGAGCAAAGCGTGGGTGCAGTCGCCAAGGGCGCCAACTAGATCGCCCGAGGTTTCCTTCCACTGCCCCCGAGCGATCCACGCGTACGCCTCATTTGGATTCACCCGAATCGCATTGGAAGCGTCGTCGATTGCGCCCTTGACATCGCCTAGGCCGTTCTTCTTTGCGCCCAACCCAAGCCAAGACATGCACAACGCAAACAGGACAATCTCGTTGTCCTCCGGGAGCAGGCCCGACTTGGACTCAACCGGGAGCGCTCCCAGTGACGTAAAATCGTCTATCGCACCCTGCCAATCCATTTGCTTGACTCGGCAAATACCTCGCGCCAGGTAAACTGCTGCTTGCCCTGGGCGCAATCGAAGTGCTTCGGTAAAGTCCTCAACTGCGCCAGCGACGTCACCACTGATGAATCCACGTGATTCGCGTCGTGAACGGCCACGGAGCAGAAATGTCTCGGCGTGCTCCGGCGCAAGCCTCGCTGCATGGTTGAAGTCGGCAATAGCGTCCGCGTGTTCACCAATGAGCTGCCGCGCCCGCCCGCGCTCGACGTATAGCCCGGATTCTGGTTTTATCCGGATCGCATCGGTGTAATCACTTATTGCGCAACGGGAATCGCCAAGGGCCGTCTTCGATGCAGCTCGCTCGACGACGGCACTAAAGTGCTTAGGGTCGTGTCGCAACACCTCGCTGAAGTCAAGCACTGCACCGGCGTGGTCACCAGCACGGCGTCGGGTCCATCCGCGGGCGTATCGGTACCGCGCCATCACGTCGGCTGTCGCCAACGCCCACGTGGCCAGGACAATCGCCTCCGAATAGTCGGCAATCGCACCCGCGCTGTCGCCCAGCGCGTGCCGCGCGCAGGCCCGCGCATAGTGCGCCTCCGCGAACACCGGATTGACACGTATCGCGTCGCTGTAGTCGACGAGTGCTCCGACGTGATTGCCGGCGGTCGACTTCGCGTAGCCAAGGTTGAGGTGCGCGGTCG
>CAZETM010001768.1:0-1568 GCA_964514885.1 uncultured Polyangium sp.
TTTGCTCGATTCCCGCACGCAGGGCGAATTCTTCACCGTCGAAATAATCTCGGCCGGCATCTGCGGGCGTACCCAATAGATCTTCATAACTCGACACGTTCAAGACTCCTTGACATTCGCCGCGCGACCATGCGGATGACGACGGGATCATCGTCCTTGAATACCGAAAGCCCCGCGGATTCGATGGCTTGTTCGATCGTAAAACCAAGTCCCTCGAGCTCCAGCTTCAGTTCCTGCATACGGACGAACCGGCGATAATGACCGTCGTACACGAATGCGTCTTTTTCTCGGGGCTCGCCTTTCCCATACAGATCGCCATTGACCGAGCGCACTTCGATGAGCACGAGGCCATTGGGGCGCAGGCTCGTCGTGGCCCAGGCAAGCGCCGAGCTGGCTTCGGCGGCGGTGATCGCGTGTAGGGTGAAGCGAGAATAGACGGCATCGAGCGTGTCGAATTGCGCGTGGGCGAGGTTCGTGAAGTCGCACGCGACAAACCTGGGGTTGTCGCCTTTGTCGCGCTCTGCTTGTCGCACGTTGAGCGATTCGATGGCGACCGTCGATTGATCACAGGCGATGACTTGGATCCCATGATGGGCGAAAAACAGCGCGTCGCGCCCGTTGCCGCATCCAAACTCGACCAGGCGGCAGTTGGCGGCGAGCATGGGAAGGCACCACATTGCCAAGCTGCTCGGTTTCTCGATGTCCGGATGCACGTCGCTGTAGAAGGAATCCCAGTATGAGCGGTCGGTCATTGCGCGGGCACCGTATCGTGTGGCTTCCTGAGCGGCAACGGAAAATGGTGAAAGTCGTGGCTCTTCGATACGTCGAGTGGGCTGCTCGTCGAAGCTGACGACAACCCTTGTAGAATTGCCGGCGTGTGTACTATGCATGGGGCCCATGAGCGTCAAGGTGGAAGTTGCCAATGCTGGACCTGCGGAGGCTACAGAATCGCCCAACGGCGAAACGGCGCCTTCGGAAGTGCAGATGAACGAGCCAGTGGTGAACGAATCGCTCGCAGTTGAACAAACCGATGCGGCGGCAGAGCAGGGACGTTCGGGTGAACCGGAAGGCTCACGCGTTGAGGCGCCAGTCGTGTCAGAGCCCACGCTGGGAGGCGTACGCGCGGTGCTTCTCGCCATTGTGCTGCTCGTCGTCGTCAATACGATGACCATCGCATTTACGCTGCCGATGCCGGCTCAAGGTTTTCGCATTCGAGCTTTGCATCATTTTTACGATGTGGGACAACACCTTGCCGTAGGCATACTGGCTGCCGCTTTGGTGGCGGCTTGGAATAAGCTCGGATCGAGCCATTTGCGATGGGCTCGTTTGGCTTTGGCAGCGGCGTCATTATTGATTGCCATTCCGATTTTGCGACCGGATCTTCATGCATTTGCTCATCGCGTGGCGCCTCCGCGTTTGGCGGTACCGCTGCATGCATTGATTACTTCGGTCGGTGCCATGAGTGTGCTCGCGGCTGCCGAAATCGGTCGACGACTCGGACGACGCTCGAATCGTCTGGCGTGGGTCGGAGTCGTCGTGGGAATCGTCGCGTTCGTCATCAACCATCG
>CAZETM010001769.1:0-1566 GCA_964514885.1 uncultured Polyangium sp.
ACGATGGTATGAATCTCGACGATACGTTCTGCGTCGATGCCGGCTGGGGCACGATCGTCCCAAGCCCAGACGTCTACGACTCCTGGGTCAACGCAAACCGCGCAAAAAGCGGCGGAATCACCAGCAGATTGAGCAGCGTCGAGCTAACCAACCCGCCAAGAATCACCGCCGACATCGGCGCCTGAATCTCGTTACCAGGCTCGCCCGATGCAATGACGATGGGAATCAACGCAAGAGCCGCCGTGAGCGCCGTCATGAGAATCGGAACCAAGCGATCCACGCTGCCTTGCAACACCGCCTCGCGCAGAGGGAGTTTTTCGACCGTAAGCAAATGGCGGTAATGCGTCACCATCATGATTCCATTGCGTGTCGCAATGCCGAACAGCGTGATGAAACCCACGAGCGACGCAATGCTCAAAACGCCTCCGCCAAACCATACCGCGAAAACGCCTCCGACGAGCGCCAAGGGCAAGTTGAACATGACGAGCGCCGCATCGCGCACCGATCGAAATGCGATGTACAACAGCGCGGCCATTCCCACGATGGCCAATGCGGACAACCCCAGAATGCTGCGACTCGCCGACGCTTCGCTCTCGAATTCCCCACCCAGCGCTACGTGATACCCCGACGGCATGGGCACCTGCCGATTCACGGCATCGAGCACGTCGTTCGCGGCGCCTCGCAAATCGCGTCCCGCCACGTTCGCCGTGACAATGATGCGCCGCTGTACATTTTCGCGATTGATGAGATTCGGCCCCATGGTCTTGTCGATTCGCGCCACGCTGCTCAGCTCGGCAAATCGACTTCCGGACACATCCAGCGGCGTTGTCGCGAGCAATGCAAGATCGCTTCGATACACATCTGGCAATTTCGTAACCACATCGTAAACGCGCTCGCGCTCCCAAAACGACGCCACCTTTTGCCCGACGAACGCCATTTCGACAAACCGAGCCAGCTCGCCCGGCGTTTTTCCAAATGCCGCCAGCTCGGTTGGCTTGGGCGATATGGCGATTTGCGGGATTTCCGTTTGCTGTTCGAGATTCACGTCCACCAGCCCCGGCACTGTCCGCATGGCTGTTTCCGCTCGTTTTCCAAGGGCGCGAAGTTGTTCCAGGTCATCGCCGAAAATCTTCAATGCAATGCTTGCGCGCACACCGCTCACGAGATGTTCGATGCGATGGCTGATTGGCTGTCCCACGGCCACTGCAAGTCCGGGCGTTTCTGCCGCATGTTTACGAATGTCAGCAGTGATTTCGTCGCGATGCCCTTTTGACAAATCCAGCCCAACCTCCAGCTCGGAAAAGTTCACGTCGAGCGCATGTTCGTCGCGTTCTGCCCGACCCGTCGTGCGAATGACCGACGTGACCGCACGATGATTCAGCAGATACCGCTCCAGCCGTCCTACGATTTCATCGGACGTTTTTAATGACGTGCCGGGCGCCGTCGCCGCGGCAATGTTCAGCGAGCCTTCGTTGAATTCCGGCAAGAAACTGCGCCCGAACGACCCCAGCGCCACGATCGCGGCAATCGCTCCGCCAAGCGAGGCCAATGCAATCGGAATGGGCA
>CAZETM010001770.1:0-1561 GCA_964514885.1 uncultured Polyangium sp.
ACCGCGTGCAACCCTGCCGGTCGGGGAAGATTCACGATGATTCAGCCTACGACGCGCCGGACGTTTCTGGGTTCAATGGGGGCGGGCATCGCGCTCGCGGCGTGTGCTTCGGAGAGCCAGGGCCCAAAAAGCTCGGCTGATATTACGAATCCGAATGCGGATGTCCCTCGAGGCCCTTTGCCAGGCGCTCCAAAGGACAATGAAATCGCTCTGCCCGCCGGTGCAACGATGCCTAAACGCAGGCTCGGCAAAACAGGCGTCGAGGTCAGCCTCGTGGGGCTCGGCGGGTATCATATTGGTATTCCCAAGGACGAGCAAGAAAGCCGTCGCATCATTCGTTATGCCCTCGATCACGGCGTTAATTTTCTCGACAACTGCTGGGATTACCATAAGGGCGAGAGCGAGCGGCGCATGGGTCTCGCGCTGAAAGACGGGTATCGCCAAAAAGCTTTTTTGATGACCAAGCTCGACGGGCGCACGAAACAATCGGCGGCCGAGCAGCTAGAGCAATCGCTGAAGAGGCTTGGCGTGGATGTTATCGATCTCGTGCAGATCCACGAAGTCATCCGCGCTGACGATCCCGCGCGTGTCTTTGGGCCCAATGGGGCTATCGAAGCGCTGGTCGCGGCGCAAAAAGCGGGCAAGCTTCGATTCATAGGTTTCACGGGGCATAAGGATCCAGCGATCCACCTCGGCATGTTGAAGATGGCCGCGGAGCACGGCTTCCGCTTCGATACGGTGCAAATGCCGGTCAACGTGATGGATCCGCATTATCGAAGTTTTGAGGGGCTGGTCCTGCCGCAGCTCGTGCGGGAAGATATTGGCGTCTTGGCGATGAAGCCGCTCGGTTCGGGCGTGATCCTGCAAAGCGGCGCGGTGACGGCACCCGAGTGTTTGCGATATTCGATGAGCCGAGACAGCTCGGTGGTGATCACGGGCTGTGACAGCCTGGGCGTATTGCAACAAGCGTTGAAGGCGGCTTATACGTTCCAGCCAATGGCGGAGACCGAAACGAAGGAGCTGCTCGCGCGCACGGCGCCTGCCGGGCAAAAGGGGCAATACGAGCAGTTCAAGACGACGAAGCGCTTCGACGGGACGGATAAGAATCCGCATTGGTTGACGTCGGCGAGGATGTGAGGGTTCGGTGGCCCGGTAGCGACCATCTTGCATTCGCAGCGCTCTCTGTGGTAGCCGTCAGCGACTTTTTCGGGAGAGCGTTTCACATGACCGAACCGAGTTTGTCCGAGCCATCGCATGCTGCGGAGCACGAACCACCGCCACCCGAGCCGGTGGACGAGATCGTTCAGGATCGTAAGGATCGATCGAAACGGCTCTTGATCGGCATCGTGGTTGCCACCGTGCTTGCCGGTGGTGGTCTGTTTGCCCTTGTGCGTTTTCAGGAAGCGGAGAGCGCGGCGGCCATGTCGCGTGCCTGGAGCGCGTTTTCGCGGTGTGTCGTGGGGCCATCGCTCGACGACGGCGAAGTGGCGAGTTTGCGTTTTCGCCGGGTGCAGCTCACGGCGATGACGATGACCGATCAGGAGCGCACCGCTGCGGGCAG
>CAZETM010001771.1:0-1561 GCA_964514885.1 uncultured Polyangium sp.
CAACGAAGGCCTCTGACCGGGCCGAACGGTCCGGGCAGCGCGTGGCCGCAAGCGGCGAGTCCGTGCTACCCTCGGTAAGTCTCGCGGCGCGTTCGTCTAGAGGCCCAGGACGTCGCCCTTTCAAGGCGAAGATCAGGGGTTCGAATCCCCTACGCGCTACCAACCCGCTGAACGGCGGAGGCACAAGACGTGCCTCCCAAACCTCGCAACGGCTGCCTTGCTTGGCATTTGTGCCCTATCTGTGGCAATTCCCCGGGTTGGCCTTCGTTCGCGGCCGATGCTCCTTGCATTGGGGTCGCTTTGCTGCGAGCAGTCGTTGCGTCAGAATGGCGGCTAGTAGCACCGGGCGCGGCCGTCCCGCCGCGCTAGGCAAGGGGACAATGACAAACGCTGACCAACTCAAAGCGCTGGTTCGCAGCCACGCGGACGGCGACGATGCGCGGTTCTTCGCGATCGCGATGCAGGTTGCAGCGCAGGCCGCTCGCAGTGGCCACGGGAGATTCGCGCAGGAGTTGCGTGATTTGGTCGATCAGTCCAAGACTAAGCGAGGGGCCGATCGCGCCGCGATGCCCATTCCGGTGGCAAAGCCGAGAGGTGAACTCGCCGGCCTGGTCACAGTTACCTACCCCAAGACTCGCCTAACGGACATGGCTCTCGACGATGTCGTGCGCAATGGGATAGAGAGAGTTTTGACCGAGCAGCGTGAGCGGGGTCGCCTCCGTGACCACGGCTTCGGCCCCATGCGCAAGTTGCTCCTGGTGGGCCAACCGGGCACGGGTAAGACGATGACAGCCAGTGCCCTCGCGGGCGAGCTCGGTCTGCCGCTGTTTACCATCCAGCTGGACGGCCTCATCACCAAATACATGGGTGAGACTGCCTCCAAGCTTCGGCTTGTTTTCGACGCCATCCAGGCCACCCGCGGCGTGTATCTCTTCGACGAATTTGACGCACTCGGAGCAGAACGGGGCACAAGGAACGAGGTTGGGGAGATTAGGAGGGTCCTCAATTCGTTTCTCCAATTCGTGGAGCAAGACGAGTCCGACAGCCTCGTCCTCGGAGCGACCAATCACGTCGAGCTCTTGGATAGAGCTTTATTTCGTAGGTTCGATGCTGTGATTGAGTACAAACTCCCATCGAAGCAGGTCGCAGTGAACGTCCTCCGAACCCGACTGCACACCCTGAAGACCCCCGGGGTCGATTGGGCAACAGTCGCCGAACAAGCGGAGGGACTGAGCCACGGCGAGCTCGCTCAAGCCTCCGACTTGGCGGCTAAGAATGCGATCTTGAAGCATTCGGTTACGGTCAGCGAGTCATCGCTGCTCGCCGCCCTGAGCGAGCGCCGCAGGTCTCATGATGCTGGTTGATCGGTAACCGGACCATGCCGCTAGAAAGAAACCGCCGTCACATTGTCGTGCCCGATCCTCCCTCCGCGGAGGGCTACCGGCCCCATCCGCGGAACATCTCCGCAACCGAGGTGGCTCCTCCCGAGAGCCGACCGACCCATGGCTCCACCTTACGCGACGCGTTGACCGCTGCCGTGACTGAGTCAGCCGAGAGACGC
>CAZETM010001772.1:0-1560 GCA_964514885.1 uncultured Polyangium sp.
TAGAGCAGCGGTTTCCTAAACCGTTGGTCGCAAGTTCGATTCTTGCCGGGGGCGCTAATGATTTCGGGCAGTTAGCTGATTCTCTTGTGCCGCCGGTCATCAAGAATGGCCTTGTGCCACGCGATAGCGAGAAGTCTGCGGCGTGTCAAGGGAAAGTTCCACTCGGTCGTCGGGAGTCTGGTACGGACGAGATCGCGCGTGAGCTGGCGGTCGCCAAGTCGGCAGCGCCGGTCACGAAGCAGCCGGCGATAGCACCTGCGAACGCAGAGCAAGCTGGCCGACCAGGTGGACCTCCAGCGCATCGAGTGCATCTCACACGGGCGCTCGCCGATGCCGTCGTGGCGGCAGTCGCGGCGGGAGACGCCGAGGGGCCAAGGTGGGTGGAGGGTATTCACCGCATCAAAGTTGCCCAGGATGAATACGCCCATCGCTATTTCGATATCGACCTCGCCGAAATCGGCGACGAGCACGCGGTGAAGGAAAAGCTGCTCCGGCCGATCGGGGAATGGATTGCCGACGCGTAACTCCTCCAAACCGTACCATTTGCTCAGAGCGTCAACAGCATACCCAATTCCGCTTCTTCTTCATTGGTCAAAGGTTCAAATGCGCGCTCTCCGCACACCGAGCATGTAGGGTTTCGGGGGATTCGTTCCACGCGCGCCTGCAAAGGGCCATCGACTGCCGCGTCCCAATTGCCATGATTCGACCAGATGAAGTGATCCCCATGTGCCCGAGGATAGTCGATGCCATCCGGAAATTGTTCCCCCAATGTTTGCAAAGCAAGTCGCGCCGCAATCAGCGCAACCTGATCAATATCCATTCCCAGCCCCGGAATTCCAGGTTGCTCATAGGCCGGAACTCCAGTATCGTGCTCCTCGAAGCGCGGGAAACGACCCGGATCTGCAACTTGCGCCTGAATGACACATTGTAGGCACGGCGTTTGGCCCGGCAATACGCGAAACACCCGCCCGTGCTCCGCTTGGCCCAGCACTGCCGCAAAAACCGCCGGGGCCTTAGCCATGATGGATACCGCATTCACAATCCGCTCGGCTTCGGACGTTGCTGTGGCACAAACAAGCAGTCCAGGTGGATTGCATGCTACATGGCGCACATGCGCCAACGTATCCGAGCTCCACCCTGCCGGATCGAGCGACAATGCGCCCTGCAATCGAGTTACCTCAGCATCGGGATTGAACCGCCGAATTGCTCTCGCCACGATATCAACTTTCGGGAGCCCAATCTCGTGCATACCTCCCACGTGTCGAATAACGTTTTCGGGCTCGAGCACCTCTGGATCGACCAGTACGAACTTGCCAATACCCGCTTTCGCAAGGGCAATGGCAATGCTGCTCCCGAGGCTCCCGACACCAATGATTGCGACGCGGCAATGGCGCAGTTTTTCTGCGGCATGGAGCTTGTCTTCGATACGCCAAAACACGCGCTGCGGAATGTCCTCCTCGATCGCGCGGACATACAGGAGCGGGATCTTTAATTGTTGGAGCGCAAGCTGCAGTGGAGGTGGTGGCTTCAAGAACACGAACCAGCAGCCGTTCGGCTGCA
>CAZETM010001773.1:0-1559 GCA_964514885.1 uncultured Polyangium sp.
GAGACATCCGCGCACCCAGGCGCCTTTCTTTCCGACAAAACTACTTGTCACCGTCCGATCGCTTTCGGCTATGCTGCCGACGTGCGACGAACTTCCATTGGCTTGGCTTTGGGCCTCTCCGCGTGGCTTTACGCATCGAATACGGACGCGTTTTGCGGCTTCTACGTCGGCGGCGCTGACACGAAGCTTTACAACAACGCCACGCAAGTCGTGCTCTTGCGCGACGGCATGCGCACCGTCCTGTCGATGCAAAACAACTACCAAGGCCCGCCGGAAGCCTTCGCGATGGTCGTGCCCGTGCCCATCGTACTGCAGAAGGAAAACGTCAAAACGCTTTCGCGTGCCGTGTTCGACCGCATCGATCAATTGAGCGCTCCGCGGCTCGTTCAATATTGGGAGCAGGATCCGTGCGATCACCCGCGCAGCGATATGAAGTATCGTCAGGAATCGGCGGTCGCGGCGGCTCCTCCCATGGCCGCGGCACCTGGAGGTGGCGGTCGGCCGCTCGTGCGTGTCGAAGCCGAGTTTGCCGTGGGCGAATACGATATCGTCGTTTTGTCAGCCGATGATTCCTCGGCACTCGATACTTGGCTACGGACGAACCAATACCGCATTCCTGAAGGTGCCGAGCCGCTGCTGCGGCCTTATGTGCAAATGGGACTGAAGTTTTTCGTGGCCAAGGTGAACCCGAAAAAGGTGCAATTCGAAAATGGCATGGCCACGCTGTCGCCACTGCGATTTCATTACGACGATGATTCGTTTCGTTTGCCCGTGCGCCTCGGGCTGCTCAATTCGCAAGGCACGCAAGATCTCATCGTCCACATTCTAGCGAAAAACCAACGCTACGAAGCTGCGAATTATAGCAATATCACCATTCCTACGAACATCGAGCTGGACAAAGAAGCCATTGCCGCATTCGGTCAATTTTACGTCGCGCTCTTCGACAAGACCGTGGAGAAGGCAAAAAATGCGGTCGTCACCGAATACGCCTGGAGCGCCGGATCGTGTGACCCGTGTCCCGGACCAACCCTCGCAGCGTCCGATATCGCCACGCTCGGCGGAGACACACTGCTGTCCGCTCGCGATACCGATCTTCCCCCAGGCTCGCCACAGCCAAGTGGCCTCTCACCGTGGGAAGCAACGCTGACGCGTTTGCACATTCGGTACACCAAAGATTCACTCGGCGAGGATCTGGTTTTTCGTGCAGCGCAGCCGATTCAAGGTGGAAACGGATGGGGAAGTGGCCCGGACAAACACGGCGCCAAGGTCGTGCCGGGCAGCCAAAACATGTTCCAAGGTCGTTACATCGTACGGCATCGGTGGGAAGGCGACATCACCTGCGACGATCCCATCTTTGATCGTTGGGATGGATCACCGCGCAACGTCGACGGTGCGAAGAACCTAGCGTTCGCCCCGCGTGACGGCGTCAAACTTGGGGCATTGATCGCGGAAAACGTCGACTCGATCGGCCTGAAGGCCGACGCGATCAAACCCATCGTACGTCACTACGCTTGGCTGAGCATCTGGCTGTCACGGATCCAGTCGACGCCTTGGGCTGT
>CAZETM010001774.1:0-1556 GCA_964514885.1 uncultured Polyangium sp.
GGCCTATCCTTTCCAAGCGCAAAGCGAAATCGTTCGTTTCGAATACCAGCGGCGTAGAGGACCTTGGCGATGATTTCCGGCGCCGACATCTCCTGAAAAATGCGGCAGTCCTTTCGATAAAGCAGCCGCGAGACTTCGGGCACCAATACGGCGCGGTACGTCGTCCCCGTTTTGCCGTCATCGAGCTGCACGAATTCAGCAATGATGCCGTGCACTGTTCGTGAGCTTTCGCCCGTCTCGAACGTCAAGGTTGCTTCTTGCCCAACATGATTCGTCATGGCATCAGAAGCGTTTCGTGCGGCGGATATGGCGACAGTCGAAACCGAAGCAAACCCCAACTTGTCGACCAACGCGCCAGCGATACCCTCCATCGCAAAGCTTTGGACGATGTCGATTTCGTAACGGAACAATTCCGAAACGCCTTCGGAGCCGGAAAGTCGCACGCCAGGCAATGGCATACCGGCCCCCTCGATCACGAGAAGGATATTCATTGGATCCCCACCAATTATGTATGAGTCGGACGAACGCGAGGATGGTGCGCACGGACTTTCTCGTCAAGAAACCATCTGCGACCTATGACATAAGCTGTCCGATCAGCGTTGAATTCGTGCGGATTGGATGTTTGGTTCGTGCCACGAGTAACATTCGCACGCTGAAATGTGCATAATAATACACCAAGAGGGGCGGCAGTGTCTTCGTCTCTGCACGGTCGGCAGCCCGATCCGAGCAGCCGGCAGAAGCCGCAAGACACCGGCTTTCATGCTCGGCGGTACAAGCGCAATACCCTTACGCCATTCCTCTGATACTTTCGGAGCAGGTGAGGGCACGACGCTGCTTGTCTCGACCATGGTCGTCAGCACGAGTGCAGGCGCCGTAGCGTGAACTTCCGACCGTCTCCAAGCTGCAACCAAGCTCAATACGAAAAATGTCGCCATGACGGTGCCTAGGAAAAATAACCCGGCAATTTCGCCATCGACGCGTGTACCTCGCCACGCGTCGATGGCTAACGCCAGTATCCTCACGCACGTCCAGCACACGCGCTTCTTCGGCGTGGTGATCGTCTGCGGCCGGCGCCTCGATTTTTCTTGATCCGCAGACACACGTGTGCTCCGGCGCCGGCAAATACGAGCGCAACATCACGCAAGATGCGGGGGCATTTTCACGCGCGACGCATCTTCGGAAACGGCAACGAGTGCTGCCCCAGCGGAGCCCTCTTGCGCAATGGCGGCCCTCGTGCAGAAAGGCCCGACCAGCTCTCGGCCACAATACCGAATATCCTGCGTGAGTCGTTTGACCCTACGCGACGAGCGGCGGGTACGACAAACTCGGCCGAAGTATCGAGAGGCCAAAGAAATAATTGCGCGAGCGTCTCGGACTTCGAGAATCTTGCGCAGCCTACCCAATCAACAGATATTCTTGGCAAGTCCCTCGGCGTTATGGCAAAAGGTGACCAAGTGTTCGTTTTTCTGGACTTCCTTTGGCTCGCTTGGTAAGAAGCGTCGGTCCTCGACGAAAGGAATCGACCATGGAGATGCCGGTAGAAGAAACGCCGCCCC
>CAZETM010001775.1:0-1546 GCA_964514885.1 uncultured Polyangium sp.
TGCGGAAGGCGGGGGCGAAGTATCGTGGGCAGGCATGGGATCTCCGAGGTGATGCAGCAATGTACCGGGACAAATGGGGCGAGCGCAAGCGGAATTGAGGCACGACACGCGAAGCGTTGCGATCACCTCATCAGCTCATCAGCCGAGGCAACCGTGACCGCCAGAGCGATCCAGCGGTTGAGCAAACCGACGTCTTTGCATTCGATCAAAGGGAAAGGCTCCCAATAGGCGCGTAAATGCAGCCTCTCATGATTGAGATTCGTGGAAGTTGACGAAATGGCGATAACCACGAAATGATACGGTGACGGACGAAAGTAATGCCGAGGCCTTGCGTTCGATTCCCCGAGGCCCACGATTCGTTTGGAACGGGAGGGGAAGCTCATGGATGCGTCGATCTACATTGCCAGGATTATCGGGCCACTGCTCATCGTGAACAGTATCGGTATGCTCGCCGGGGGCAAGGCGTACCGCGCCATAGCCCAGGAGTTTTTGCAGAACCGTGCGCTCATTTATCTCGCGGGGTTCATGACTCTGCTCATCGGACTAGCCATCGTCAATGCCTGGACACCCGGCTGGCCCATCGCCCTGACTGCCATTGGCTGGTTATTCGTGTTCGGGGGTGTATTCCGAATGCTCATGCCCGAGCGCATGGCGCAGTTTGGAACGGAGATGCTGGATAAAAACCCCTGGCTCATGGCAGCCGCAGGCATTGTCCATCTCCTCAGCGGATTGGCCGTCATGCAAGCTGGTCGTTTATTCTAAGAGTGCCTTAACCACGCCGACGACGTCGTGACAACCCCGCCGCGGCAGCGAAGAGCGCAGCGGCCGTGGCGGTTGTTCCATGATCGCCGGGCATACGGTACCGCGACCGAATTCGAAGCACCCGCCATCGGCACAGAAGCCGGTGATTGCGGACTTTGCTGCGGCTGCCCGTGTTCGATATCAGGGCCGCACGAACCAAGGAGGCCGCTCAAGACAAGGGTGACCGCATGAAGGGGGCGGATGCGTGTCGAGCCGCAAATTTGCGATTGATGGCATTGGGCAGCGATTGGGCACGCACCATTTGCGTGCAATCGGCAAGGCTTGCGTTTCAGTATCGAGTGATGGTTCGGGGGTATTCAGGTTTGTCGAGGCGAAATACCGAGCAAACACGTGACCTTGCCCGCCGTACAAAGCCCAATGCTCGATGTGGATTCGCGCCGGACGCTCTACGCCGGTTTGGCGACAAAGAGCTTGCAGCCCCCTTCTGCCGCGATCGGACCTTTGATCACCTTACAGCCACCGCATTTGTCGGGCGCTGGGGCGATCCATTGGGCACAAACATCGCATTTCTGCGACACCTGCATCGTTTGTGCAACGTACTGCGCGTTCTTGCGCACTTCGAGTTCTTCTGGGCTCAGTCCCGCAGTATCCTCGCAATTCGGCGCTTTCGAACAGGCGAGTAGCCACATGGCAGGCAGCGCAGCCGCAGAGAAAATTGCTAGCCGTCGGAGAGCTTCGCGACGGACCATCGGTTGTTGACTCATGGGCGCATACTTGGAGCATG
>CAZETM010001776.1:0-1546 GCA_964514885.1 uncultured Polyangium sp.
CTCGTCAATCCAGACGACAACAACGCGTGCACCACTGACTCGTGCGACCCCATCACCGGCGTGGCCAATACGCCTGCAATGGCCGGTACAGCCTGCAATCAAAATGGCGGTAGCGTCTGCGACGGCAATGGCGTATGCGTGGGTTGCACAATGGCTTCGCAATGTGCCGGCATGGACAACGAATGCCAAGTGCGTACATGCAATGCCGGCGTTTGCGGCATGAGCTTCACGGCTGGTGGGACGCCCGTGGCAATGCAAACGCCTGGTGATTGCCAGCGCATGCAATGCGATGGTGCTGGTGCAACTATTTCGGCCGCTGACAACACGGACGTGCCCGTGGATGGCTCGCAATACACGAGCGACGTGTGCACAAGTGGCGTGCCGTCGAATCCGCTGTGTCTGCCTGGATTCAGCGATTGCAACAACAGTGCGAGCGACGGTTGCGAGACGGATCTGTCGTCAGTCTCGAACTGCGGCGCTTGCGGGATCGTCTGCGTGAGCGGTGTTTGTCAGGGCGGCGTTTGTCTCGCGCCCACGTGTAATGACGGCGTCATGAATGGGAATGAGACCGGCATAGATTGCGGCGGCGTCTGCTTCATACCCGAGACCTGCGACGGTGTCGACAACGATTGCAATGGCATGGTCGACGAAGGCTTCAGCAACACGACATGCGGTGTCGGCGCCTGTCAGGTGACGGTGGTCGCGTGCTCCAACGGCACGCCCAGCGTTTGCACGCCGAATGCGCCGACCGCCGAGCTCTGCGACGGCATCGACGACGATTGCAATGGTGTGGCCGACAATGGCAACCCGGGCGGTGGCGTGGTGTGCTCGACTGGCAACATCGGCGTCTGCGCGGCCGGCACGACGACGTGCTCGAACGGCGCGCTCACGTGTTATCAGAACGTGCAGTCGTCGGCGGAGGTGTGCGACGGACTCGATAACAATTGCAATGGTCAAGTCGATGAAGGCGTGCTTATCACCTACTATCGCGACGTAGACGGCGATAGTTATGGCAATGCGAACGTTAGCCTCCAGGCGTGCTCGCAGCCCGCTGGCTACGTCGCGAACAACAGCGATTGCAACGATAACAACGCGGCCGTAAAACCAGACGTGGCCGAGGTCTGCAACGGAGTCGACGACAACTGCAATGGCTCGATCGACGACGGCTGCAACCCGTCGCCTGGGCTCGCCACCCTGGTCCTCATGCCCATGGACGGCACCGGCCCGATGGCGAACGACAACTCGTCGGCCGACTTCGTGAACTTCGCCAACGCCGGCGCCGCTTTCCTCCCGAACCTAGCCCCCTCGATCTCCGCATTGCTTCCCAAATACGGCACAGGCTCGGGCAGCTTCAAGAATGGCTCCATCCAGACGACCAGCAGCCATGCCAACGTGATCGGCAATGCCGACTTTACGATCGAGTTCTGGGTGAAATACTCCGGTTCGCTCGACGGCTCCTATTCGCCAGCCCTCTCGGGCAACGGCTGGGATATCTCGCTCGGCAACACCAACTACAACAACAATGCCGACTTCGCTTACGGAAACC
>CAZETM010001777.1:0-1545 GCA_964514885.1 uncultured Polyangium sp.
CGATCTACGCGCCGGCTCTGGTCGCATATATTGATCAACGAGCGCCTGGTGGTTATATGCCGCCGCTGCGTCCACCGCCGATCATGCGCCCTCCGCCGACGGGGCCGACGTTGTTATCGGCGCCTTATGGCGCGGCGTTTCTGCAAAGCTTTTTCGGTGCGCCGATTGGCATTCCGACGCTGCCGGCGATTCCGTTTCCGTGGCCATTCGGAGGTCTGCCGGCTGCTGTTCCGCCTGGATTCCCGACGCCTCCGCCGCGGGTGAATTCGGTGGCTTCTGGGCCGGGATGCGGCGAGGTCAATGTCGGGGGCGTAATCATTCCAATCGATTGTCTCACGCCGGGATATGGCGATATCCCGTGGGCCGCGCGTCCGGTACTGCCGCAATCGATATTTCGCTTGAGCCCTGCGCATGCAGGCGCTGCGGCGCTTCCGCAGTCGGTTGACCACCGCGAAGTGGGCCTCGAAGGCCCCGTTCGTTTTCAGGGGAGCGTGGGGGCATGCACCGCATTCTCGTTTGCGGCAGCCGTGGACCATGCCCTCGCACGAGGAACTGGACGTCCAGGGTTCGTCTCGGCCATGCATGTCTGGTCGCGGTATCACGCGCCGTATATGGCGCTGGCGGCGCAGAGCAACCATGAAAAGCCTCTCACGGCCGAGGAAACGTGGCAGTATACGGGGGCAAATTCGGAGATTGCATGTTCATGGGTAGCCAAGTCCGAGTGCAAGCCATCATGTGACATGTCGGGACCTTGCACCTGCAAAATGCCCGAAACGAGTTGCGGAAAACCCGTTGATTCAGAAATGGTCAATTGGGCCGACGCTCGTGGGGTTGCGCGAGTCACTTCAATAACGAAGATGGACTTCGACAAGGCAGCTATGATGGCAATTTTGGCCAAAGGACAAGATATTTGGATCTCGATGCATTGCAACTCGGCCGCATTCGGCAACCCTATTGCACAAGACGGACTGCCAGCGGTGATTCCAGATTTCGATCCCAATAGCACGAGGTCCGGGCACGCGATGGTTATTGCTGGCTATCGTGTTACGGCCAACGGTGCTTACTTCTTGCTCCATAATAGTTGGAGCAGACAATGGGGGGACGATGGTTACGCATGGATTCACGAGTCGACCCTCATGAACAATTTGACGAGCGCTTACACCATTGACGCCGAGCCAATCGGCCAAAGCAAAGTGCCGCCTCGCAATGAAACGCCAACGCAATGCCCCGAGGGATTGCTGCCCGACAGCATCACCGCGCAATGCGCTCCCGCGTGTCCCGATGGCAGCGCACGCCATAATGCGACGTGCCCAGATACCACGCAATGCCCTGCGGGATACGTGAACCTGTACGGCGAATGCGTGGTCGCCGCGCCCACAGCCAAAGGAATGGATCCGGCAAGCAAAGTCCGATACACCTGCGCGCCGGGTGGATGCAGCTACGTGGTGCCGTTTGGGTTTGGCGGGTGCTTCTTGCCGTGGTGTTCGGTCTCGTGCCCGTCGCCGAGGTTTCGGCTGACGACGGATGGGGTGGGTATGGCGTGTG
>CAZETM010001778.1:0-1545 GCA_964514885.1 uncultured Polyangium sp.
AACTTTCCATTTGACCAGCCAGGAAAGCGATATATCTTCCCATCCAGATACGTTAATGCGAACAAGATAAAACTGGAAACGAGAGCATGAGCAAGAACTACATTTTTTCGTCGGAGTCTGTGGGCGAGGGTCATCCTGACAAGGTCTGCGACACGATTTCGGACGCAGTGCTGGACGCATGTCTGGCACAGGACAAGCACAGCCGTGTGGCTTGCGAGACCTATGCAAAAAGCAATCTTGTGGTGGTGGGAGGCGAGATCACCACCAAGGCAAAGCTCGATTTCAATCAGATTGCCCGCGCGGCGATTCGTGAAATCGGATATGTGAATGACGACGATGTCTTCCATGCCGACAAAGTTCTCATCATGAACGCTATCACGTCCCAAAGCCCGGACATCGCCCAGGGTGTAGACGCGCGTGAGGCGGTGGGCAAGGAAACTGCCGAACAGGGAGCCGGCGATCAGGGCCTGATGTTCGGCTACGCCTCGAACGAGACCCCGGAGCTGATGCCCGCTCCGATCATGTATGCCCACCAACTCGGCCGAGAACTGACGCGGATCCGTAAATCGGGACAGGCATCCTGGTTGCGGCCCGATGCCAAGAGCCAAGTCTCCGTCCAGTATATCGACGACCAACCAGTGCGCATCACCAACGTGGTGGTGTCCACGCAGCACGCCGAGAGCGCGAAGCACAAGATGATCAAGGAATTCATCATCGAGGAGATCGTAAAGAAGGTGCTTCCTTCGCATCTGCTCGACAAGAAGACTGTATTCCTGATCAACCCCACCGGCCGTTTCGTGGTGGGTGGTCCGCAGGGCGACACCGGTTTGACCGGGCGCAAGATCATCGTCGACAGCTACGGCGGCATGGGCCGCCACGGCGGCGGTGCCTTCTCCGGCAAGGATCCGTCGAAAGTCGACCGCAGCGCTGCCTACATGGGCCGCTATGTGGCGAAAAACATCGTCGCTGCCGGACTGGCAAGCAGTGCAGAAATCCAGTTCGCCTACGCCATCGGCTACCCGGATCCGGTCAGCGTCTGCGTCAACACCTTCGGCACAGGCAAGGTGTCAGATGAGGCGATTGAGAAGGCGGTCAGCGAGGTCTTCAGCTTCAAGCCCGCAGAAATCATCCGGCAGCTCAACCTGCTTCGCCCGATTTACTCAAAGACAACCAACTACGGACACTTCGGCAAGGTGGATGACGTCAAGAGTATCACCTGGGAACGCACCGACAAGGCGGCCGCGCTGCGCAAGGCGGTCAAGTAAACGCTCCAGCCGGGCCAGAATCGGTCGACCCAACTGCTAGTGAATAACAACACAACACACACATACTATGTCCAACGATTTCAAGGTTAAGGACCTCAGCCTCGCCGAGTGGGGCAGGAAGACCATCGACATCTCCGAGCACGAAATGCCCGGCCTCATGTCCATTCGACGCAAGTACGCCCCCCTCAAGCCCCTCAAAGGGGTACGAGTCACGGGCTCCCTGCACATGACTATCGAGACCGCTGTCCTCATCGAGACCATGGTGGATCTCGGGGCCTCG
>CAZETM010001779.1:0-1541 GCA_964514885.1 uncultured Polyangium sp.
GGCGGCAATGGAGGTATGGGCGGCAATGGCGGAATGAGTGGTATGGGTGGCGGAGGCGTCACTCCCACGATTCGTCCTGCGGATCCGGTGATTTTGTCCGGTGCTGAATTGACGTCGTTCGCCGGAGCGCCTCCAGGCGATATCGTCGGATATGCTTTCGTGGGCGATGCATGGAAACAAATTCCCATTCAAATCGATGAGCGCGCAGCGATCGATATCGTCAACCCTTATGGTCCGCTCGCCGCGGCGGCTGGTTATCCGCCGTCTCCAGCCAACCCCAAGGCCACCTATTACATGGACGCGAACACGTATACAGGCGCGGATCCCGATGCCACGTTCGATGATGACGACGAGCTCGTGTTCATGGCCAAAGACATTGGCGCCATGGCCAATGGGACCCTACCAGCCAATGTTCAGGTTGGATCGGGGCGGAGAGTGACGATCACCGATCCGCTGGGTGAAACTGGATACGTCTATCTTTTCCGCAAGACGGGGGCGCAACAACCGAATGCGGGTACCAGCTATGTCATGTATGCGTCGAATTTGGCAGGCACCGCAGGTTTTCCCGCCAACGAATCCGGGACGAACATCGAGGACACCACGATCATCACGTCGAAATACGCATGTCATTTCGCCTCCGAATGGGTAGTCGACAAATTCGAGCTGCTCGTGGGAAATGGCACGGATGTGCTCGATCGTTTCAAGCTCTTCGTGGCAAATGGCGATTGCATACGCCACGAGGATGCTTTCTCGGCTGGGGAAAATGCCTTTGTCACCGTGAAAGCCGGCCCCGTGCGAGTGATTCGTTCGTACATGGGCGCGGTCACTGGGCCGCTCACGCAACGTACGCATTTCTTCTACGAGGGGCGGCAGGACATTTGGACCGATCTGCGGGTGCACAACATCGCCAGCATTTACGACGCGATCGATTACAACAGCAACGCCAGTGGCATGACCTACCGCAATGATCTGAATCCGGGCGGAGTGACGATCAATGGCACGCAGGATTCGGTGGTGAAAGGCGACCTGAAATGGGAACAAGTCAGCGGCGCGCCGGGGACGATTTCGATCCTGCATCGTCGCGTCACGACGCTCGTGGCCGCCGATGCGTCGTTCACCTCCTATTACGATGACAATTCGGCCAATCCCGCGAGCAAATGCACGGGAGACGCGCAAGCCTGGGGCACGAGCGGTTTGGGGGTTCTTTTCAGCAATGGCAGCGTTTGCACCGATCCCATGGGCCCGGGATGCGCAGGCTCGATGTGGCTCAGAAATCTGCAAAGTCGTCGCACCATCTACGTCGACGCGCCGAATGGAGCGGCGATGACGGCCGCCAATTACAGCAATCAGCTCGACATGCCCCTCGTGAAGAGCGTCGCAGCGTACCCGTAATCTACCCTGCATCAAAAAAGAAACATTTCGTCACAGACCCAGGACGCGGCGGCCACGGGGTCTCGATGCGCCGGCAATTTGCCGCGCAGAAGGACACGTACACGATGAGAGTCTTCGGAAGCTTTGTGTTGTCTGGCGTAATATTGATG
>CAZETM010001780.1:0-1541 GCA_964514885.1 uncultured Polyangium sp.
GAGTGGGTTATCACTCGTGCGAAGTTGCCGTTGTCGAGATGCGGATAGTTTGCGATGAACCGTTCGTAGATGAAGTCGGCGTGACGTTGGTTCTTGGCGAAGATGATCGTCTTGCCGAGCCGGTCACCCCCGGCAACTTTGATCCCGTCGGTCATCAACGTCGCGAGCACCTTGTCGACGGTGTCTGCGTTGAACAGCCATGTGTTCAGTTTGGCGGCATCAACGGAATCCGGTGGGTCGAGTGGGTTGCCTTCGTCGTCCTCGCCCCAGTCGACCTCGTCCCATTTGTCTTTCTCCTCTTCAGAGAGATCGTCGTATTTGATTCCTTCGCGAATGAACTTGAGCGGCACCGATACCCCGCGGGGCGGAACGAGGAACCCATCGTTGACTGCCTCCTCGAGTCCGTAAGCGTCGGTCGGCACCCCGGTCTCGAGATCGAACAGGTCATAGGTATTCGTATCGATCTCGTCTTTGGGAGTTGCAGTCAGTCCGACGAGGTATGAGTCGAAGTAGTCGAAGATGCCTCGATACTTTCGATACACCGAACGGTGCGCCTCGTCTATGACAACCAGATCGAAATACCCGGCCCCGAAACGTCGAGTCCCGTCTGCGTTGTATTCGTCGATCTTTCCGACAATGGTCTGATAGGTCGAGACATACACCCGGCCTTCTTTATTGGGTTCGGTCACCAGATTCACTGGTGACGAAGCCGGGAGTTGTTCTTTGAAAGCGTTCACGGCCTGCTTTACTAGCGCTGTCCGGTCAGCGAGGAACAGAACGCGCTTGGCCCAGTTTGCACGCATCAATAAATCCGCCAGCGCGATTACGGTTCGGGTCTTACCAGAACCGGTTGCCATGACCAGCAGTGCTTTGCGTTGCTTGTCCAATTCGAAGTGCTCACCGATAGCCCGAATCGCTCGCTCTTGGTAGAAACGCTCCACGATCTTTGAGTCGATGTCTAGTGTCGCGAGAGCGTGACGCGTTGAGCGACGCTGGATCGAGAGTGCTAACTCGTCTCGTGTGAGGAAGCCCTGAACCGCGCGCGGCGGAGACTGTGTGTCATCCCACAACCAATGCTCAAAACCATTTGAGTAGAAGATAAGCGGCCGCTGCCCGAACATCTTCTCGAGACAATCCGCATACAACTTTGCCTGCTGCTGACCCGTCGCCGGCGACACCAACGTCTTCTTCGCCTCCACCAACGCCAGCGGCAACCCGTCGTCGCCCCAGAGCACGTAGTCGACGTAGCCGACTCTTGCGTTGTTCGGCATACCCTGGACCTCGAACTCACGGTCCCGCTCATCGGTCAGCTTCCAGCCAGCCTCACCCAGTAGCTCACCCCCACCGGAATGGCTTCATCGTTGAAATCATAGGCCGGATGGTGGCAGAACGGCGTATCGCCATTGCCTAAAAAAATGAAGGCGCCCGGCCGCGCTTCCAGCATGAAGGCGAAATCTTCCGCAGCCATATTCGGCGCGATGCCGGTTTGCACATTGGCCTCACCCGCCACGGCGCGAGCCACCGACGCGGCAATGGCGGCT
>CAZETM010001781.1:0-1540 GCA_964514885.1 uncultured Polyangium sp.
AGGAAGACCTAGTCGGACTAGGTCGGATGAGGGTCGGGGTGGGTGTGGCGAGCGAGTCGAAGACGGTCGGCGCGTGGCGTTTCGGGGGCCGAGAGTACATCGGAGCCGGCGGCGAGGGGTGCTTGCGGCTTGGAGTGGGCTTATCGAAGGCGGCCGAGTGGCGTAGCAGGGTGCACGGTGCAGCTCGTCGCTCATGACTTTGGCGAAAGCAACTCGAAGGCAAGGTCCCATTTCTCGGCGTTTTCGTCGGTACGCTTGGGGAGCCGGTGCCATGCAGTGCGGTGATCTCCGTCGGTCCGCTCGATGGAAGCCCCCGAGGCGAGCAGCAGCGTGAGCATCTCGATGTCGAGGCAATTCGCGGCGTAGCCCAGCGCGTTCATTGCACCTTCGCCACCCACGCGATCGATCGTCCGCGCCGCGCCCGACCGCAGGAGCGTCGCCACCATCTTCAGATCCCCCTCCTGCGCACACCAAGCGAGCAGGTTGCCTTCCTCCCCGCTCGAGATGTTCGGGTCGGCTCCCGCCGCCAACAGCATCAGCGCAGCCGCCCGCTGCCCCCGAAAAACGGCCGTTGCGAGCGGCGTCCCCGCATAGTCCGCAAACTGGATATCGCAGTCGGCACCATGTCGCAGAAGCAGCGCAACCGCTTCGACAGCTCCGCCCTCTTCGATCTCATTGATGGCGGCGTCTAGCGGGCTCCATCCTGGCCACCCCGCAAGGAGCGCGTTGGGGTCATGTCCGGCTGCCAGTAGCTTGGCAAGGGTGTCGAGGTCGTGGGCTTCGATCGCTCGGTGAAGGTCGGCACTCATGTTTTACAGTTTTGACATTGGATGACCGGGTGCGCAATTCACAGCCTCGAGCGCTTCGCACCATGCTATGCCCTTGAGGTGATTTCCGATTTGTTCGGCGTGCCCCGGATCGGTGGCGTTCTTGAAGCATTCATCTTGAACCTGCTGTCGAGCCGCTACGCACGCCGCTACGGCCGCGATGCGCGCCTTGAGCAAGGAGCACGGATATTTTACCAAAATCGTTCCGTTCGTCTTCGGACTGCAACCCTTCCCAGGAAACCCTTGACAAGCGTTCTTTTTCGCCGCCTCCAACTCATCGAGCCTCTTGTCGTCACAGTTCTGCTTTGGATATCTCCGCGGCAGGACAATGGGCGGGGCCGTCGTCGTCGTGGTGGCAGTGGCAATGGGTGCAGTCGTTGTCGTCGCGGCAGCCAAGGGTGACGGAATCGTCGGCGCTGATGGGCTGCTCAGCACGACACGCAAGGTGATCTGAATCATCACGCTCATGCCGTAAACAACCAGAAAACCTGCCAGGACGATGGCCGGGTTGGGAATGGCAATGCCCATGCTCGAGCGCGATAACGGCGACATCGATACGGGTTCGGTCGACGAAGATTCGAGAATCTCAGGTGAAACCCTCATGCTTGCTACCGCATCGACAATGCATTGCTCCATGTCCGCGTCGCGAAGATTCGAGCTCATGATGCGAGCGGTCTGGGCTTGGCCATCGCGTGTCACGTCGGCACGGAGAT
>CAZETM010001782.1:0-1538 GCA_964514885.1 uncultured Polyangium sp.
GTGAATGAGACCTTCGACGCCCGGCTCCAGCTCCACGAAGGCGCCGTAGTCCGTGATCGACATGACCTTGCCGCGGACCTTCTTGCCAGCCGGATAAGCTTCCTCGGCATGGTTCCACGGGTCTTCTTGGGTTTGTTTGAGGCCCAAGGAAACACGCTCGGTCTCGGGATTGTACTTGAGAACCTTGACCGTGACTTCATCGCCGACATTGAAAACTTCGTTGGGGTGATTGACGCGACCCCAGCTCATGTCGGTGATGTGGAGCAAGCCATCGATACCGCCGAGATCGACGAATGCGCCGTACTCGGTGATGTTCTTGATGGTGCCGCGAACGGTCATGCCCTCGGTAAGCGTCTCAAGCGTCTTCTGCTTCATCTCGTCGCGTTCGCGTTCGAGGAGCACACGCCGGGAAAGCACGATGTTTCCGCGCTTTTTGTTGAACTTGATGACCTTGAACTTGTAGGTCTGGCCGATCAGTTTGTCCAAGTTGCGGATGGGGCGGAGGTCGACCTGCGAGCCAGGAAGAAATGCCTTCACGCCGCCGCGGATGGTAACGGACAAACCGCCCTTGACACGCTGGCTGATGGTGCCCTCGATGAGTTCGTCCGCCTCGCAGGCGTTCGAGATCTCATCCCACACCTTCATCTTGTCGGCCTTCTCCTTGGACAAGGTCACGAGGCCGTCGTCGTTCTCGCGGCTCTCAATGTAAACGTCGACCTTGTCGCCAGCCTTGACCGTCATCTGGCCCGTGGCATCCGCGAACTCTCGGAGCGGGATCACACCCTCGCTCTTACCGCCGATGTCGACCACCACCGAGTCCCGACCGACCTGTACGACCGTACCCGCGATGATCTCGCCTTCGCGTGCGAAATCAGATTCGACGCGCTGCTCGAAAAGCGCGGCGAAGCTCTCTCCGAGGTCTGATCCTGCCATCTCCACGTTCGCGTTACTTACCATGTAGACTGTTAAAACCTGCCTTCCCTAGGATTTCCCCGTGCAAAGCTCGTGACTCACGCGTGTGCGTGCAGCTCGTTTTGAGCCAGCTCTAGGCACACGTCGGGCACTCACCCGGCACTGGGAGAGCGGTCCCTCTAGTCCGTGCTACGGGCGTTGTCAACGCAGTCGATAAATAGCTGAAAAGCAGTCTTCGACAGCACTACGCGTGGATCGATGCCGATCCATTCCACAAAACTCACCGAGCCTTCGGCCCGAGCACTCCATCCACCGCGTTTTGGCCTCGAAGCTGCGCTGCCAACAGCGCTGCGCCTCGGTCAAGACCCTCGTAAGGCCAGGGCGCACGCACCACCACGCCTCCACCTTCGCGACTCACCACGGCCAGTCTGAGCGCTTCTTTCTCACCCAACCGATCAGGCGCAAGCAGCATCAGCAGCCGAAGGTTCGACAAAAGCGCCGACGCCCCTTGCTCGATCGCCATCACATCCGCGCCTTCTTTAGGCTCGAGACGAATCACGACTTCCGGAGATTGTCCGAGCGTAAACGATCCTGTTCCGCGGAAAACCCCACCCAACGCCGCGGCC
>CAZETM010001783.1:0-1531 GCA_964514885.1 uncultured Polyangium sp.
CCCCGAAATCGTGCATGGCCTGCGCCGTCATTTCGAGGTAGGGCCGTGACACCAGCTCGCCCTCGATCTCAATGCTCAGGCCGTCGCGCATGCACGGCGCGCCCATCATCAGGCCGCTGATGTACTGGGAGCTCACGTTGCCAGGGACTCGCACGCGACCGCCCGTAAGCGTGCCACCGTGCACGCGCAGGGGCACGCAACCCGGCTGGCCGAGCGTCTCGATGCGCACCCCGAGCGAGCCGAGCGCATCGAGCAAGGGTGCGATCGGTCGCTCGCGCATGCGCGGCACGCCGTCGAGCTCGTAGCTGCCAGCACCGAGCGCCATCACGACGGGCAAGAATCGCGCGGCCGTCCCCGCGTTGCCCACGAAGCAGCGTGCATCCCTTGCGGGAACGCGGCCTGCAACGCCCTGCACGCGCAGGGTCTTCGCCGCCTCATCCGCGGACACCGACACGCCCAGGGCACGCAGGGCTTCGGCCATGTAGCGCGTGTCATCGCTGAAGAGCGCCCCGGAAAGGAGCGACTCGCCGCGCGAAAGGGAGGCCAGAATAAGCGCTCGATTGGTGTAGCTTTTGGACCCAACGACCTCGACGTCTGCGTCGATGGGACCAGTAAACGGAACGATCTCGCGGGAGTCGGCCATGGTCGGCCAGCGTACCGCAGCGACACCCATTTTGCCCCCAGCCCGACACTGTTCGGGTATGGAAACCCTCGTCCGGTCCGCCATGATTGTGGGCGCCCTCGCCGTCTCGAGCAGCGCGAGCGCGCATATCGAGCTTCTCTCGCCTGCCGCGCGCGAAACGGATCAGAAGCAGGGCCCGTGCGGGGCGGCTGGCAGCGTACGCGGCGATCACGTCACGGTAGCGCAGTCGGGCTCGACCCTCCACATGGAGTGGCGGGAGACGATCGACCACCCGAGTCACTTTCGCATCAGCATCGACACCGATGGCGATGACGCCTTCGTCGATCCGACGAGCTATGACGATCGGTTCACCAACGATTCAGTGTTGATCGATGGAATCTCGGATACCGCGGGGGGGACGTTTTCGGCGGATGTCAGCCTGCCGGACGTCGTCTGTGATCGCTGCACCGATATTTATAATCCCAATGTTGTTCGTGCAAGTTTCGGCACGCTCTTTACTTTACCCGTAATTGAAGCAGGTAGTGAAGAAGCTCTTGGCTGGATGAAGCGGCATGGCATTTGTATCTTAGCTGCAACGCCAAGCGCTGTTGCTGATTATACAGAAGTTGATATGACAGTTCCTTTGGCCATTGCAGTTGGCACAGAACAACTTGGTTTAAGCGATATTTGGATGAAAAAAGCTGACATCCAAGTTCGCATACCTATGTACGGCGTTGCCGACTCCCTAAATGTTGCCACGGCCACCACTTTATTGCTCTACGAAGCTCGCCGGCAAAGGCGGCTATAGTTTTTATCGGCCCTACGATGATTAGTTGCTTTTTATTGATATCCATTCGCGCGGAATTAAATCCTGTGTATTGTGATTATAATCAGGCATAAACCATTCGG
>CAZETM010001784.1:0-1529 GCA_964514885.1 uncultured Polyangium sp.
CTGCAGAATCGGTCGCGCCACATCCATGGTGCCTGCGCAGACTCGAGCCAATCGCCCATGCAAAACGCTCGGCGGTAGCGAAATCAGCTCCACCGCAATCTCCATCAGTTGCCGCACGTATTTGTGCTGAACCGCTCCGGATCCCTCTTCCAGGATCTCCAACGCCAACACCGATCCCGCCCGCGTTTCTCGCGCCAACGCATCGTTTGGATCGTTATTCAATTCCGCACAGACCTGCACCAAGACGTCCCGCAAATCCGATAGATCGGAAAACGCTTTGCTCGCGATGAACAACACGACCTGCCGAAAACTCGACGCTTTCGCCACCGTACGAATACGCTCGCCCACCAGCGTCTCGTTCTTTTGCGACAACGCCCATGCCGCCATGTACTCTTGAATGGCACGCACCTCGAATCCCAGCTTCCCGGGAGACTTCTCGACCAGCAGCACCAACCGTTGCAGCGAAACATCTTGAATGGCTTCCACGAGCTGATTCGCTAGCCGTTCGCGTTCTTTGCCCTCGACTTCGTCTTCTGCGAGCACCGCATCGATCACGTGTCGAAATCGAATCGGAGACATCCACGATTCACTGCCCCCTGCCAATTCGCTTTCCGCCTGCAAGAGCAACCCCACCTGCGCATGAATCTTGTCAATGTGCGGGCGATACTTCCGCAACAGTTCTGCCGTCGGAATCAATCGCTCCGTTTCGCGCTCATAAACGACACGATAATATTTCTCGAACAACGTCCACCGCTCGCTCGGCGCACGACCCAGCCGGGCAATGAGCTGCACCATGATGGTGACTTGGAGCGGCGTGCTCATCAGACGCTTTGTTGCATCGCCTTTGGCAGCCTCGTCGACGCGTATCAGCAACTCCTGCTTGTTTGCGTCGGTGAAATAGGCATCGATCAACTTGGTCGCATATTGCCGCGCATGATCATAATCCAATTTCGCGAGGTAGAACGTCCGCGCCTGGGGAGCAATCGATTCGAATTCCCCCGCATATCCTTGGGGACGGGTGGTTGCAATCGCGATTCCCGCGACCGGCAACCTTTGAAAAAGCTCTCGAATTGCGGCGAGCAATCGTTGCCGATCCTCGTAACCGGGAACTTCGTCCAATCCATCGAGCACGAACAGCGGGCGTAGGCGTAAAAAAACGCGCAACAACGCTTGCCCATCCACCGTTTGGCGCTCCTTCAGCGCGAATCGAAGCAATGCCGGCAGGCCATCCTCTGCTTCGGCATGCTGATTTCGCGACAACCAAGCGGCAGCATCCGCCAACGTGATCGCCATCGGGAAATGCGGTTGTGCTCGCCAGCCATCCGCGGGCCAGTCTTCCACCGTCGCTTGCTGTTCGGCGCTCAGTCGATGCTTTCGTGGCCGAAGAAGCGCAGCACGCTGAAGCTGGCAAAGCTGCTGCGTCACCGTCGATTTCCCCTGTCCAGGACCACCGACCAGCAAATACGCATCGAGACGGCGTGAATCCGAATCGCGACTTTTTTCTGTCGGCCATTCTTCCCGATGGGCCG
>CAZETM010001785.1:0-1529 GCA_964514885.1 uncultured Polyangium sp.
TCTCCCAGCCTCCGCTATTCGCGGTGCTTTGCGGGAGTCATTGGAGGGGCTCCTGCGTGCCGACGAGCAACCCGCGTGCGCCGGAGGCACTGGTAAAGAGCCCAGGGACGATTCAAAAACAACGGTTGAGTCCTGTACGCTCGATCAAGGCCGCCCCTGTCGCGCGTGTCGTCTTTTCGGTGGCGGTCGAAGCAAGTTGCCAGAAAACGAACGAATGTTTTCGGCGCTCGTGCTTGGTGAAGCGCTTCCTGCCGACGATAGTCACGTTGAATGGCAATCTCGGTTTGGCGTGGCCATTAACCGACAGCGACATAGTGCCGAAGATAAAATGCTCGTGCGGCGTTTGGTTCCGGAGGCCGGCCTGGTCTTTCACGCCCAGGGTCGACTCACCACGGACAAGGACACGCTACGTGCTGATTTCGAGGCGGCGGTTCGGGCGACGACGCATATCGGATCGGGACGCAGCGGAGGCCTTGCACGCGTCGAGATGGACCTACGCTGGATTGAGCCGGCGACGGCAAGCGATCCGTTGCCGCTTGGCGATAGTGTCGAGATCGTTTTTAGATTGGCAACGCCTGCGTCGCTGGGCGTTCCCATTGCCCTTGGCAACTTCCGCGATACACGGCGTTGCATTCCCGGCTCCGCTTTGCGCGGCGCCGTCGGTTTCGCCTTGGCGGAAATGCTCCCCGATCCAAACGATCCCGACTTTCAGGCGCTTGTTCGCGAGAAAGACGGCGCGATTTTCGACTTTGCTTATCCCGTTGACGATAAACATGCAACGGGACCCGCCGGCCCATGGCCGTTGACGACGCTGGGATGCAAGGCGAATGCGAGCCATGGCGCGGTGGACACGCTCCTCGATCGCATTGCAGTCGAAAACGTGAAGAGCTTCGCCGACCTGTCCGCGCTCGACACGGCCTATGCTTGCCGAACCCCAGAGTGCACCGGCCAACTCGGCGGAATCAAGAGTAGCCGCAAAGCGAGCAAGCCGCCCGCAGTCCAGGTCGTCACACGCGTATCGATGGAGCGATTGCGGAGTTCGGCCAAGGACAAGGCGTTGTTTTCCTACGCGCAGATCGTACGAGGTTCTCAATTCATCTGTAGCATTCGCGCCATTCCGGAGCGGTCTCGCGTCCATCTTGCGCGTGCGCTCGCGGGGCCGCTTTCGGTGGGTCGCGCGCGTTCGCTCGGGTGGGGATTGCTCGACATCGTAGACATTCGGGCAGCTACGCCGAGCGTTTCGATCGAGGACCGCGCCCACGCATTCGATGCCGCGCTTCCTTCGCGTGATGGTCGCGCGGGGCGCCTGGTGCCCATTACCCTTCTGTCGCCGCTCGTTTTGGATTCCGAGCACGACGACGGCACCGCAACATTGGCGAAGGTCCTGGGGATCTCCGTGGAGTGGCCGGTCGTTGCGCGACGCTTCGATTTGGAGCGCGGTTGGGATCAACGCAATGGACCGCGCGACGTGGTTCGCGTGGCGCGGGCTGGTTCGGTGTTCGTTGCCGAGTTGCCCGAAGGCATTCGCT
>CAZETM010001786.1:0-1528 GCA_964514885.1 uncultured Polyangium sp.
CAACGCGCGTAAACGCGTCAAGTGCGAAATTGCCACTTTATTTGGACTAAGCGCCGGCGCGGGTCGAGCTGCATGCCCTTCGCAATGGCGAAGCGGCGAGCGTTGTCGAGCTGCGTGTCGAGGCTTTCGACTTGGTGTTCGTCGGTGGACCGGCGGGCGTAAATGGCGGCGCGGAGGGGGTTCATGGCCTTCAAGGCCCAAGAATAGCCTCGAATGCTCTGTTTGGTGCGGCAATACCTTCCAAACGAACCGCCCGACAGCCGACCTCTTCCAAACGTGTGCGGTCACGTGGTGATCGTGATTTGCCAGGGCAAAGCTTCAGGATTGGTACTAATTTCTTTCACTTTCAGTTCGATCTGGGCCCCCATTAGTTTCACATCGGGCCCATTCAAGATGACGCCAGTGCCAAGTTCATTACGTAGCCAGCCGATTTGATGCTGCGCCGCAAGCCCACCCCAGCAGCTGAAGAAGACGATACGGCTTGGTTTGCAGATGCCCAGAAGCCGCGCAAAGTGCACGGGCTCGATACTCCCAGTTTCCGAGTCCCCCCATTGCTTCCACTGCTTTTTCGGTGCCTGAAAGAAGTTTCTCGAACCGTGACCGCTCCACAGTATATTGTATCTTTGGTTGCCTACTGCTTGCCGCAGCTCAGCAAAGGACGAGTCGATTGGTACGTACTTCGTCGTCTCCTTCCCAAACTTGATTCCAAGGATAGGGGAACCGACAATACTCTTGCTTCGGGAAGGAAACTGAAAGCCTTGATCATCGAAGTTGTGAAGTCGTAACCACTCCATAGCGCCGCTCCTTTTTAGTTCTGAACTCCATGGAAGCGTATTTCTTACATTCATGCAAGTCGTTTCAGTCGAGGCATCCCCGTGGCGCCACAAACGGTTAGCCAACAAGCTCGAGGAATTTCATTCGGGCGGCGCATAAGTCTCATGCCTCAAAGCGCAACAATAACCCCGAAGGCCCTATTTGGCGTCGCAACCCCCTCCAACCTCACGCCTCGCCCGCCGGCCTCCTCTACCCGCGCAAAGCTCAACCCCTCCGGAAACAGCGCCTTCATGAACGCACGCATCTCCGCCGGATTGCTTTCCACCAGCTCGTGAAGTTTTTCCAATTGCTCCCGAGAATCGCTCTCCAATTGCTGAAGATCCGCATCCATCGCAGCGGGCACCGTGCGGACCGCACGCCGCCTATTTTCAAGCTCGCCCAGTTGCTTCTTCCGCTCGCCATCACCCTTTCCAGTTCCCTTGGCGCAGGTCGCGATTCCCAAAGCGATTTGCCGATCATCCACCATCAAGTCTCGCGAAACCACGCGCGTTTCGAGCCCGATGCAGGTGGCTGGATCGTGCGCGATCTCGGCTCGGCCAACGGTACGTTCGTCAATGGAGTGCGCGTCGAGCAGACGCGGCTCGAGCACGGCGACACGCTCGACATCGGCCCGGTCAAGCTGATCTTTCGCGAGCAAGACGCGGTCGATGTCGTCCTGACCTTGCCTCCACCCGACGACGCGACGTTGCAGCTT
>CAZETM010001787.1:0-1526 GCA_964514885.1 uncultured Polyangium sp.
GACGTATGGTCGGTTAACCTGGGCGGTACCGAAACCGTGCTCAAGGCCTGCCTCGACGCCAAGGTGCCGAAACTCATTTACGTAAGCTCGGCCAGCGCCGTATACGAAGGCCGCGACATCGAAAACGGCGATGAGACCATGCCCTATTCATCGATCTCGCAGGCGCCGTACGCCGACAGCAAGATCGCCGCCGAGAAGCGGGTGCTCGCGGCGACCAGCGAGCGCCTCGCCACGTGCGCCATTCGTCCTCACGTAAGAATGAAGATTGTGGCCTTCCAGGTATTCCATGACAATATACGGATGGCGAGGAGAATGGGCATTTCTGGTGAATTCGCCATAATTTATGATTTTGACGGTGTGCTCGTTTTCGAGTGCGGCAAGCGCATCGGCCTCACGCCTGAATCGGTTGAGCACTTCGGCATCGTTCGTCCAGAGAAACTTGATGGCGAATTTGCGAGACACTCGTAGGTGTGAAGCTTCGAAAACCTGTCCGAAACCTCCTTCGCCGAGCACGCGCCCGAGCCGATAGTTATTCTCGATGATGTCTCCCGCTTGCGGCGACGACGGGTCATTCATGGGCTCGTATCCTTTCCGTGTTTGGATTGAATGCCGTGCTCTTGCATTCTGCGTTGGATCTTGCGTCGATTGATTCCCAGTACGTCTGCGGCGGCGTCAGTATCGCCACGGGTTTGTCGCAGTGCTTCTTCGAGCATTTCTTTTTCCAGTGCATCGAGGGCTTCTTTGAGCGTGCGTCGGAGCATCTTCGGCTGCGTGGCACGGCCATCGATGCACGGGGGCAAGTCGGACAAACGAATACGCTCGCCTTTGGCCACGACGACGGCGCGCTCGATGCTGTTCCGCAATTCGCGAATATTTCCCGGCCAATCGTAATGAATGAGCGTTTTTAATGCGTCATCGTCGATGGCTTGCACTTGGCGTCGATTGGCCCGGTTGGCGCGCTGGAGAAATCGGCCGACGAGCGACGGAATGTCTTCGCGGCGCAAACGCAAGGGCGGTACGTTGACGGTGAGCACGTTGATTCGATGATAAAGATCAATGCGAAATGTGCCTTCCGCGCACATCCTTTGCAAATCGCGCAACGTTGCTGCAATGAGACGAACATCGAGATCGATTTCACGTACCGATCCCACGCGGGTAATTTTTCCCGTTTCGAGCACGCGCAAGAGCGCGGCTTGGGCAGGAAGCGTCAATTCACCAATTTCGTCGAGCAGAAGCGTGCCGCCGTGAGCTTCCTCGAAATAGCCTTTCGATTGCGCCATGGCCCCCGTGAACGAGCCTTTTTCGTGACCGAAGAGCAGGCTTTCGAGCAATTGTGCGGGGAGCGCGGCACAGTTGAGCACGACAAACGGTTTGTCTTTCCGCGGTCCTCCGCGGTGAATCAATTTGGCAATTTCTTCTTTCCCCGTACCGGTCTCGCCCGTAATGACGACGGACGCTTGGGCGTCAGCGTAGCTACGCACCAATTCGAGGGTCTCGCGCATGGCGTTCGTGTCGGGGCGCGGTGA
>CAZETM010001788.1:0-1523 GCA_964514885.1 uncultured Polyangium sp.
ACCGTGGAATCAGAAAATGCAAGTTCAACGCGGTTTTGTTTGGGTTCATTGGGCAGGGCGGGGGCCGCCAGGTCGCGAAGGGCGGCGAATCGACCCTGACGCTTCAACTCGAACTCAAGCCCACCCTTACTGCGGATTGCCGGTCCGGGTAGCGTTTTTGGGGTTGTTTGTGGGCATTGGGGGACGAGTGGCCAGGGGCGAAGTGCAGGCAAATCCGAATGGACATTGTCTACGCCGAAGGATCGCCGAGCAATTGGCGAATTTCCCGAAGACGCTCTTGGGAGGCGGGATCTTCGGGGATACGACCATGCTTGACCGAGAGCTGGAGTCGCCTGAACGTGGTCATATCGTCAACGTCCTCAATCCGAGGATCTGCACCATGCGCGAGGAGGAGCCGCACCATGTCGACATTGAGCCTGGCTACCGCGAACCCCAAAGCATTCTGGCCAGTCGGCCCTCCGCTCTCATGCATGGTTTTGGTCGCCCCACACAGAAGGAGGAGCCGAGCCATCTCCAGATAACCGTTCTCGGCACACCAACGCAGCGGCGAATCGCCTACGTTGTCCCGCACGTTGGGGTCTGCACCTGCCGCAAGCAGGATGCGCATCGCTTCAATGTTGTTCTTCTGCACGGCTAGCAGGAGTGGGGTTGCATCCTCTGGTCCCTCTCGACCGTCGACCAGGGCACCGTGGCGCAGAAGCAGGACCATTACATCGAGTGCTCGAGGCTCGCCTGGAGGGTGCGGTTCATCGACTGCATCCTGCAAGGGATTGTAGTAGCGAGGTCTGGTCGCGTTGGGATCGGCGCCAGCGGCGAGAAGTTCTGCCACACGGTCGACATTGCCAGACTCGATGGCTTTTAGAAGGACGTCAGACATGAATCTCTTTACTTTCCAGCCATGGGATGGCCTGTTGCACAAACGATCAATTTTAGCGCTTCGCAGTTGTTGATTCCTCCCAGGGTTTCGTTAATGGGCGGCCAGTGCCTGTCGTCTGGTTTGCCGCCAAAACACTTGTTCTGCACGGCCCATCGCGCTGCGAGGCAGGCCTGCCTTTGCACGATGCTGAGCAGGACCAACGAGCAGGGTGTGTCGTACGTGCGGCCTTTTTTCCGCATTGTTTCCCGCTCTCTTTCTGAAGGACAGGCCGCGGCATACCCCTTCTTATTCTTACAAAGATTGTCCATTTCGTCCCCCAGGCGCTCCCGCTCGTCGTCTTCACATGTCTGGTTCGGATACTTCCGTGGCAAAACAATCGGCGGCGATGTCGTCGTTGTTGTCGCAGTCGCCGTCGGGGTTGCAGTTGCCGTAGGCACGGGTGTTACTGTGGTCGTCGGGATGGTTATGGGCGGTACTGTCGTCGTCGCCGAATAAACGACAAGCTGCACAGTGATCACCGCAGCACCCATGACCACGACCAACCCGAGCAAGCATGGAGGCGGAGCAAGACAAGCGGCCACCGGGACGGCCGGATTTCCCAGCAATTCGCGCGATTCCGGCGGGGCAAGGTCGCGCTCGAGATTCG
>CAZETM010001789.1:0-1516 GCA_964514885.1 uncultured Polyangium sp.
GTGGGACCCTGCACCGATCCGAACGAATGACCGATGTAAAGAATGCGCGACGTGTCGAGGTCTGCAATGCCATCAGGCGCCCCTACGGGCAACAAATCCAGCGTTTCGAGCGATTTGATGAGCCTGACGAGTTCGAGCTGATCCGATGCCATTTGACGGAAATTGTCCCGCGCTTGGCCAATGTTGAACGCTTGCGTCTTGTCGTCGATGCCGAAAAAGTAAAACGCCGAGAACAGCGAATTCTGATTCGGATCCCGCATGCGTGAGCCATGTTCCGGTGAATCGATGCCAAATACGGCCACGCCATTCGGATCGATCGCCCCGAGCCGGTCCGACGTTCCCCACGTGCCGTCTTTGTCCCCGCCTAGGCCGTGCGCAAAAATCACGATCGGACGTTTGCCCGACACTTCCGCCTTGGAAAACGACAAAAATGCTTCGAGACCAACGTTTTTCTGGACGATCGGCGTTTTGCCATCGAATTGCCACGTTCCGGTATCCGTAGCTCGATATTCAGGCGCTTCGTAAACACCGCGAAATCGCACGCGCCCGCCCGCTTCGGGGCCTGACTCGACTTCCCAATTCGACGACAAAACAGGCGCAGGAGCCAGCCGTGCCTTCTTGCCCAGCTCCTCGATTCCCGAATGTATCGTTGCCGTCGTAAAAACCGTCGCCAATACGACGTTGCTGCGTTTAATGCCAATACTCGATTCGATTTCTTCGAGGGCCGCGGAAACCGCCTCGCCATATTCGCCTTCCGCTCCAGCACCCAAAAGCGCGTCCATGTCTTTCGAGCGGCCAATGGCGCTGCCATCGTCTGCGCGCAAATCGTTCGTGACGACAAACGCATATTTCGTGCTCGGACGAAGCGGCACCGCAGGCTCGGCCACGAGCGTGTAATCATCGGGGTAATATCCGTCTGCTTCTTGGGGATACCATTGCGGAGGCAGGCCGATGGCTTTTCCGCGGTCGGGCGAGGTCGGATCGACATCGACGAGATAAAAAGGCGCACCAGGCTTTTGATAATCGGTGGCGTCGAGGATCGGGCCCAGCAGCGGTGGCTCGAACTCCGGATTGATGACGAGCGAGCGGGCATCGATGGGGCCGCTGAAGTTGACGACCACGCCACCCACCGTGGAAAACCCATCCATTTCGTTCAGTTGCGCGACGGTCGTCTCGTAGCCGGAAATGAGCGTGTCGTTCGTGTTGTCCGCGCCGATGTGCACACGTAGGCCGGTTGCAGTGGTAGCATCAGCTTTGGTGTAACGATTCGACGGATAAGGCGATAGGGCCGTTTCCGCAGGTTGCCCATAGAGCGCCACGACGCTTGGAGGCGCGGGCGCGGCTGCGGGATCACTGCAAGCAGAAAGGACAAACGGGGCGATGAGTAGGGCGAGGGCGGTGCGCACGAAGCGAGGATAACACAGAACGCGTTACCTCTGTTGCATCACGTTGATCACCCGACCTGCGACCGTGGCGATGAGCGGCATGTCGAGGGTACGTTTGTCGGGACGAACGA
>CAZETM010001790.1:0-1512 GCA_964514885.1 uncultured Polyangium sp.
GGTGAGCAGCATCGTGACCGCGGCCAGCCCATAAGCGAGCACCAGCCTCCCGCCACTCGCTGCCGACGCAAGCCCATACGTGGCGAGTACCGTAATCGGCGCAATGTATGCCAGGCCGTAGGCAATGAGAGAGAAAACTCCGAGCGTTCTTTTGGGCTGGATACGTTGTGCTGAAGTCATGCCCGTTCGCCTCGTTCAAACAACTAAGGCTACGGGGCGCCGCGGCTGTCAAGGAAAAACGCCGTCGTTTTCATTGCTGGTGCCTTGTCGCACGTAACAATGTTGCAAGACGCAGCGCTTTGCCGTATTGCACGAATTCGAGCACGCTACATCATCATGGACAATCCGCGCTTTTTTCAGCCACGCCGAAAGAAATGAACTGGATCGGGTGGCTCCCGACGTACGATCCCGCCGGCAGTTCGTCCCAATTCACACCGTCATTGCTGCGATAAAATCTCTGTTTGTCGTACCATTGCTGCCATCCGCCATTGACGGCAACGTAGGTGCCTGCCTCGCTCCGGGCCACCGCGCCGATGCTCGGGCCCGCCGAGGAAGACGTCGTGCCATCCGGGTTTTTCTTGGCCACCTTGGTCGGCGTCGTCGTCCAGGAAACACCATCGGTGCTCGTGAATCGCACGGGCGTGTAGTCGGGCGTCGAGCCCCACGTGACGAACTCGCCGCCTCCAAATAGCAAACGCCCACCGACGTTCCCGCCAATGCTCGTTTCGGTCCACGTATCGCCGCCGTCGAGCGATCGACAAGCAACGCCATTGCCGCCAAGCACGACGATCGCGCCATTGCCATAAGCGAAGCCGCCTTCCCATTGCATGCTGGCTGCACAAGTCGCCGGCAGCGTGCTCGGTCGAGTCCACGTCGCGCCCTTGTCCTGACTCACGTTGATATCCGTGACGCCTCCCGATTCGAATGCGAGCAAGAAGCGTCCTCCGTCGTGCGGCGCGAAACCCGTGCGGCGCGCGTTCCAAACTGCCGAGTCCGGATCGCCGCCAGCAGCCCACATCGACCCGCCATTGCTCGATACTTGCGGCGGCCTCTCGCCCGCAAGGAAAACCCCGTCGCCCCCGAAGACGATACCTGCAAACGTTTTACCCTCCAGCACGTTCTCCCAATCCACACCGTTCTTGCTGCGCCGAATGGATCCGGGTTTGCCCCAGCCAAACGTTGCCAGGAAAAACCCGTCGCCATAGGTGATCCCTCGGCCCGCCCCCGAGTGATGATCACAATCGGTCACGTCGCTCGAGAAACAAAGGAATGCCTCGTCGTCCGAACGATTGCCGACCCAGGTTTGTCCGTCGTCGCAAGAGACGATCGTCCGGCCTACCATACCTTGCGCGACGAAAACAGGACGCAGATTAGGATCCACGATCCCTCCGCCCTGCCCGCCTTGACCTGCGCCACCTTGACCTCCCGGTCCTCCGCCGCCTGAGCTTGCGCCACCTTGGCCGCCATTGCCCTGACCGCCGCCGCCCGTTGACGCGTCGCCCCCTTTCGTGC
>CAZETM010001791.1:0-1510 GCA_964514885.1 uncultured Polyangium sp.
CGTGGCGATTTCGATGCATTTGGATACGGGAGTATGTATAGACGGGGTTTGCATGCAGAGTCCTCTGTGTTGGTGTGAGGGAACGGTACGTTAAACGCGGCCGGAAGTTGGCGTCAAGAAGTTTTGCTTTTCGCTTCCGTGTTTTTCACCGGCGACAAAATCTTTCCGGGCAGCATGGGCAACAGCTCTGCTTCTGGCAAATCTGGCGGTATGGGACGCCAAAATGGCAAACCGAAACTTCGTTCCACTCCATGCATCATCATGAAATCGTGGACGTCCTCGGCTTTCGAGAGGCGGCCCAGCAATTCTTTTCGGCCTCGTGGGTGCAGCAGGCCGATTTGTTCGAGCTTTTGGAGGAAATCGAGGTCCGCTTGGGAGGGCACGTCATCGTAAACGGAAAGCTCGCCGAGCAATTCGCCGGCTGAATATATTTTCAGGACGACGCCTGTATCTTCATCGAACCAGACGTGCACGACGGGATGGCCGAGAATGCGGGAAGCTTCTGCGGCATCGAAGTCGGGAGCATCCACCGGGATGAACGAGGTCCAGTGTTTGAAGGTCCCCACAACGGCCACGCGGTGCCCGAGGTGGCGCAGGGCATTGCGCATTTGGTCATTGTGAACATGGACGTTATGCCCTCGTCCACCGATGGGCCTGTACAGCCAGGGCAATTGAAGGCTGCTCGTATTGATCGGTCCTTTCCCATCTTCGGAATATTTTTTGTCGAGGTCGCGAAGAAAACCCACATACGCGCTCATCAAACCGGCCCTCAAACTCTCGTATCGGTCCGGCCAGGTTTCTGCCTCGCGAGCGACCTCCGTCTCGATGAGACCTGGCAATCTGAGCCAATCGCGATGCTTCAAATCAGGGTTCGTATCGACGACTTGGTGTAGCCCTCGCATCATGCGCGATTGAATTTCGTCCTCCGACGCGTTGCGCATTCGATCTATCGCGGCAAGTAAGTTCTCGCGAACCGTACCGACTGGGACATCGACCCACACCCGAATGACGTCTTCGAAGTGGTAATGCATGAGGTTCACGAAGGTGTAGTCCTTGGTATCACGAAACCTCAGCGTGTTGAGCGGTTCCCAAAACGACAACACCGCCTCCAAGCGACGTGAGACGAGATCGATGGAGCTGCCCCGCCTGTCTATTGCGACCGACAAGGCCCCCCAAGGATACCGACAGAGAAACTCTTCGAAGAACGGCTGGAAGACCTCGCGTGGTGGTCGCGACGTCAGCCGCGCTTCTAATTGAAATTCGTCTACCAAGTAGAAGAACCAGCGTTCTTGCCGCGCCCCGGTCCCCAATGCGACAAGATCCGCCAATGTCCCCGAACAAATCATCACCGATCCCGGCGGCACTGGGATCATTTTCGGCTCGGGAAAGTCACCGTGCTTCTCGTAACGTTTTGCCCACCTCTTTGCTTCGGCCTTCATCTTGCGCCGACACGTCGCATGCTCGCCGTACAGAAAGGCCGGGAAAAGAAGCTCATTCGGGTTGGTCGGGG
>CAZETM010001792.1:0-1510 GCA_964514885.1 uncultured Polyangium sp.
ACCGCTGCACGAGCATTCGAGGGTGGAATTCGGTACGACAACGGAAAAACGATTCAAGCCATCGCCAGTTTTTTTCATTCACGAGTATCCGATGATTTGATTTTCGAAGAAACCACTGCCCGCAACGAGCCAGCTCCCGCCACTGCCCGCACCGGCGTATCGCTCGATTTCACCCTGCGCCCTCGCCCGTGGTTCGTCCACAGCGGCAGTTTGACCTATACGCACGCCATGTTTGTTGCATCAAACAACAACATTTCCGCCGGCTCACTCGTTCCTTACGCTCCGCAAATCGTGCTGCGCTCGGATATCGCCGTAACGCCGCGGCTCGCGCGTTTTTGGGGCCGAGATCTCGTCGGTCGCGCAGGAATTGGCTTGTCGTACTTGGGGGTTCGTCCACTGACCTATGGTGAGTTTGGCCGGGATATTTTTCTCGCCGATGCCACGTTGGGCTTGCGTTTTTCCGAAGTCGAAGTCGAAATCGACATATTCAATGTGTTGAATTCGGCGTGGTACGACAGCCAATTCACCTACGCATCGAATTTCACGTCCGGTGCGAATCCGTCTCTTTTACCCAAACAACACGTAACCGCGGGCGCTCCGCGAACCGTGCTCGGAACGTTGTCCTTGCACCTATAAAAGGAAAACCATGTTTCTGCATCACCGTCGTCTTGCCTTCGCTTCGTCCACCGGTATCGCTATTTTCGCCGCGTCCGCATTGACCAGCGCTTTGCTGGAAGGCTGCGCGCACGAAGACGCGAAGCAGGTCGTACTCAAAACCGAAATCGAAGCTGCGGACGGCATCGAAGCGGCGTTCACCAATGTGTACGGCTGGTCGATCGTTTTGGATAAAGTAGCCGTGTCGGTTGGTCCGATGTATTATTTCGGCACGCAAACAACCGCTTCAGCCACGCAATGGCTCGGCATTCCCAATGCCTACGCACACCCGGGACACGGCCCTGAAGGCAACGCCATTGGCGAAATGCTTTCCCCCGCGTCGGTCGACCTCACGATGGGCGCGACTCCCTTGGGCGAAGGCATAGGTTTTACCGGTACGTACACTACGGCTACGTTCACCTTCGAGCCCACGCCCGTCGGAATGGCGAAGGACATTCTCGGCACCCACGTCGTCGTCGTCGAAGGGCAAGCCACGAAAAACTCTATGAATCGTTTTTTTCGAGCAGAAATCGACGCCAGCGACGTATTCGATGCCATTGGCGACCCGCACATATATGACTGTACCTTTCGGATCGCCGCTGCCGTGCGCACGACTGGAACCATCAAAGTGCGTGTATCACCAACCATTTGGTTGAAGGACGCGCAATTCGACGATTTCGCGGACGGTACCGCATCGGAGCCCACGCTCATCGGACGGGACACCGCCGCATTTGCGGCAATCGTCACCGGCGTCCGAAGTCCCTCCGCGTATTCCTTCGGATACGGCGAAGCACCTTGATTTCACGCCGCCCGCGGTACTTTCAATTCGTCAGTTGCCCTGCCGATTTCAGCGAGC
>CAZETM010001793.1:0-1510 GCA_964514885.1 uncultured Polyangium sp.
CGTAAATACTCGTCCACTTCGCGCACGACGAACTTCGTCTCCTTTCTTTCCGCGGAATATGCCGCCTGACATCGCGTTATCGGTGTCGCACGCAAACACACGCTCCCCTTGCGCACGTGCATATGCGAATTTGATGACGCCAGTATTGCAAATTCAAGACGCTGAAAGCTACGGCCTTTGTCTACGCGGCGAGTGCTGCATTTGTATCCGCATGCTCCAAGTTCCTGCGCGTCGGATGCAATTTGTACCGTTTGTCTGGGTCACTCGCATAACGCGCTCGCGGGAGCTTGGATGGCGCGAATGATCCCGGTGGAAATTCAACATCCGTGTTGCCGAGTCTGTATTCACGGGAGCTATTCGTGTGCGCAATGCGGAATTCGCGATACCATTGTTTGTATATTTTTCCCAGTGATGGCTTATCTGTATGACAGAGCGGCTGCTTTGAGCGTTTTCGTGGATAGAGTTTGGATGATTCCGGTCGATCCGTTGGAATGACTGTCCTTGCCAAGAGCCGGCGCCGAACGGGTAGGAATGGATCAAGATCGACTTTCGCATCCTCGATTGGCAATTGTTTTACCTGGTCTTTGATCAATCGGCGCAACCGTCGGCGCCGTTTTTTCCCGACAAGCCTCGACAATTGCGGCAATAACTTGTGCTCCAGTTTTGCTGTCGACAAGAATGGCGCAATGTCGTCCGGACGTCCTTCTTCGTACCAGGTTGTTCGGTCAAAACGCAAAAATCGTTGTTCGCCTTTTTGGAAGAAAAACGCTGCACTCGACAAACCTGGCCATTCATCAATGGAATTCACAAGGCCAGCGTTTTGCGGATTGGCCAGGAGATAACCCAGCATCTTGAGTTCCGCAACGTCGTCGAGCACTTGAGCGGCAGCATATCGTCGCGACCACAATGGATGCTTTCGTCCGAGAAATCGATTCACGCTGACTGCGATTTGACCATTCAAATACGCCATGAACTCGGCAAAGTTGCCACGTGGTGCTCGCAACAGCAAATGCACGTGGTTGCTCATCCAGACAAACCCATAAAGGTCTATGCCGAACATTGCGATACCGCGCGCCATGCAACTCCCAATGATGTTCGGGATCGAATCCGTAAACGTTGTATAAGGAACGTTGGGGCGAGGAATCTTTGGGGCGTTTTCCGAGACGAAAATCGTTTTCGTGAGCGCTGCGGTTGCATCGACGCATGCACGACCACGCTCGCGCATTGCTTGCTTGGCAGCAAAATCGAGCTGTTTTCCTTCCGCCTCTTGCCAGGCTCCAGGACACGCGTACGCGTCGAGTGCGTACCGCTCTTCAACGGTTCGGATGGTTACGAAGTAGATTTCGTCGGCGAGGAAACGGCGTAGACGTCGCATGCCCTTCCATCGAACGAGCGAGACGCCAGTTGCGTCGTTCGATGAAAATTTTGAAAAAAGTGGTTGGCACCTTTTCGGCGGCACCTTTTCGGCGGAATCCAGTGGCGACGACGCGTCACCACACGAGACAGGACC
>CAZETM010001794.1:0-1508 GCA_964514885.1 uncultured Polyangium sp.
GAACAGACTCCGCGGGGGCATACTGGGCGGATTGGTGTTGGGCTTCGGGGCATGGTTAATAGGCGCTTGCATGGGCGAGATAGGGCCCGGCGGGTCGAGCGGATCGAGCGGGTCGAGCGACTCCGCATGTACCGCAGCAAGCGCTGATCCGCCGCCTGAAGAGCCACCGACCGCATGTGCGGATCCGCCGACTGAAAAGTGCAAGCGTTTCTATCTGCCGCTTCTAGGCAATCCGACCATGAATCCTGAGCTTCGCGCCAAGTACAAAAAAGCTTTTGGTTCGGCATGCTACGTCGCGGCGGATGCAAACTCCACCTTCAACTGCTTTTACAAGGAGGAGGACGTAGAGGGGCCAAAAAAGGACGGGAAAGGACAAGCCTGCAAAGACGCAAAGAGAATTGGGGAAGTGTCGGAACTCGCTGTATACGACCAGGACGAGAAGTACACGTGCCAGAAAAATCCCGCCACGGGCGACTACACGTTGCAGGTCGGCTCAGATTCCTCAATCAAGATCGACATCAAACTCGGGGACGCACCCGTGGAGACCTCAAACATCGATGTCGACGGTGGCGCGTCGATCGCGATCAACGGCCCCTACCGCAACTTGCCCCAACTGACAACCATAAAACCAGGAGGACACTTCAACTGCAGCACCGGCCTTCCCGGCCCCGACGGCGGCACGCTCAGCCAGCGGGACTGGTTCATCCAGGTCAACCAAAGCGCGAACGATGGCAGAATTCGCTCCGACATGGCGGGCTTTATGCATCCTTGCAAGACGGGCTGTCCAGAGATTTGCACCGAGCCGGAGTTCCTCAAAGAGGGGGATCAATACGGTCCGCTCGCAGCGCAGGTGAACCACGTGGTACGCAAAACCGACCTGCGCGGTTGCAAATGGGGCTCGAACGCGAACACGAATGCGGCGGTGATTTCGGGCCGGCTCAACAGGTATCTCAAAAACAAATATCCGTTGAAGGACGAAGTGGATTGGGTCAACAAGGCTCCACCGTACACCTACACGCCATGATGCGGGTTGGCATCCGCCCATGTTGACGCCGAGACCCAGGTAGTCTAGGCGCGGCGGATGATCGAACGGACCAACCCTAGCTTCGGGCGCTTGATCTTCAACCGCGACGCGATCGTGCGCGCTGCCTTGCGCGCGTATGTCGAAGCCATCTTCGGGCATTTCCCGCTCAAACGTGTGTCGTTCGCGGTTTGCTGCGAGGCGAACTGGACGGGCGACCTCCAGTATGGTGCCTTCTACAACGGCAACGGAGAAGGGGACCACGTGGTCGTGGCGTGGACCGAAGCGGGCGTCGTGGGCCTTGCATACGAGCTGGGTTGGGGTCCGGGCGAGCAGCTCGGCCTCTCGGCCGACGCGGTGACGGGTGGTCCGGACGATGTGCGCGGGGCCGTTCCAGGACTTCCCGAGGAGCTGGAGCCCGCACTCGTGCTGGCCACCAGCATGCTCAGAGCGAGCGGCGATCATGGCGAGAGGGATGCGGGCGCCG
>CAZETM010001795.1:0-1507 GCA_964514885.1 uncultured Polyangium sp.
GGGGTTCCCCGTCCCCGATGCGAATCACCCAGAACTATTCCAACGTTTCCTTCGTCCAGACGAAAGCATGTCGGCGCAGATTCCCTTGAGCGCGGACCATTACCTCGTCCATCCGATTCTATACGGCGATCCATTTCATATTCAGCCCGTCAAAGGCCAGGCCGTCGGGCCGGGATTGCCTTTCGATCCGTTGAGAATCAATTGGGACAGTCGCGCCACACAAACGCCGCGTCCATCTGCCGTTTTTACGGCGCTTCCCGAGGCACCGAGTGTCGTCGTGTTTTCTTGGATCCACCTTTCCGATTTGCACTTCGGTGCCGGAAGTATCGCGCATCGCTTCGACCAGAAAGCCGTGGCGAAAGCCATTCTGCGGGATATCGGAACGAATGCACCCAAGAAGCCGAATTACGTTTTCGTCACCGGCGACATATCGTTCAGCGCCAAACCTTCGCAATTCAAGGAGGCGGCGACGTGGTTCGATGAATTGGCCGAAGTCGTCGGTATCGAGCGCGAAAAAATTCGCATGGTGCCTGGCAACCATGACGTCGATCGTAGCAAAGCCGCCAAATTATTGGTGAGCGACATGCATACGCGTGTTCGGTCCAGGCCCGAAGACCTCGATGAGCGATTGAATGACGATGACGCGCGCAAAGCACTTGCACAGAAGCTCGAAGCGTATGCCACATTCGCCAGGCGGTTCTCTTCGGCGGGGCGTCGTCGAGGGGCGACCGATATCGATTGGTCGGATTCTGCGCGCATCGAGTTCCACGGATACCGCGTGCGTATCGTGGGTCTTTCGACTGTCTGGTGCAGCGATGCCTCGGATGGCCGTGAAGATGCCCATAGCCCCGAACCGTTTGTCCCCAATATGGTGCTTGGGCCAGCCCAAATTCGCAGCCGGCTCGATAACGTTGCCGACGACGAGCTACTGTTTTTACTGACGCACCACCCGCCCGAATGGTACCCTCGCGTCTCGGTGGAAACGCTCTCCAGCGCTTTGTCGAGAAAAACCCATATTCACTTGTGCGGTCACGTGCACGATGCGTCTGCGCGAGCCATAAAACGATTTGGTGCGTCCTTGCGCGCGGTTCGTTCTGTAGCGGGAGCCGCGCACGGCTCGCCTTCGGAGCATGATCATGGTTATGCCTGGGGCGCATTACGCTGGAATGGGCAACGCGCGCGTTGGGAAGTCGGCTGGGCACCTCGAATTTATCGGCCTGATCCCGAAGGAATGTATCCAATGCCATATCCGCTCGATGCGCAAGGGTATGCGTGGGAAGAGATTGACCTTGCATGGCCCCCGCCTCCTTTGCCAAATGTCCCGCCAGTCGCGGGCTCGAGCGTATTGCGGTGGGGGTGAGCGGCCATGTCGTCCGGCAAAGTCCAACGTATCGTATGTGCGGCTGGCTTTTTAATCGTCGGCTGTCGTAATGACTCGACCGGACTGGCGCCGGTCCCCGAGGTTTCCTCCGCGTCCTCGGCTTCCATAGCGGCAGCGCCATCGGCG
>CAZETM010001796.1:0-1505 GCA_964514885.1 uncultured Polyangium sp.
GGCCAGAAGATTGTCCACCTATTATCAAATATCCGAAGCAGATACCCGACTGGTGCGGGCCTTATCTGTGCGACGCTGGCTGCCCAGGGCCATTCGGAAATTTCTTTACCTACGACTTCAGCCTGTGTGACCAGTGCAAAGTCGACGGAGGCGTCGATGGCGATAGCGGCATGTCTTCGTTTTGCTCGAGCGGCGCATGCGTTCCTTCCGCGCCCGAGAGCTGGAAACACGTCTCGTTCGTGATGTCGTGGCCCGAAGCGCCTCCGGCGTGTCCCGACGACGCTCCCGTTTTGGCGTTCGAAGGAAGTCCTGCGCCCCCCGATCGCTCGTGTCCTGCGTGCTCGTGCGATGCGCCCGAAGGCAAGTGCAATCTGCCGACGAAGTGGGCAACAAAGACCGTGGGATGCAACGACCCCACGCCTGGAGTCGAGACGCCTTTCGATGCGCAAAGTCCGTGGGATGGAACGTGCACAGATGCGAACGCGATCCCTCTCGGGAAGCTCTGCGGTGGTGTTCCGTGTGTTCGTTCGGTGTCGATCGCGCCTCCCGTGATCGAAGAGCAACCATGCGTCGCACACACCGAAGGTGAAGCGGATCTGCCTGTACCCAAAGCTTGGAGCGACGGCGAGCGAATGCCAACAGGTCGAGCATGCGTGAGCAACGAGCGGCTGCCGAGCTGTCCAGGCCAAGGGTGTGGCTCGACAAACTCGAAGTTTGGTGCGTGCATCATCCACGATGGTGACCAGGTTTGTCCGGACGGATGGAGCGGCGAACGGCACGTTCTGTACGGTCAGATCGAAGACTCGCGCGAGTGTTCGAAGTGTGGGTGCGACGCACCGACTGGGGGCACTTGTCAAGTCAAATGGACAACGTTCGCCACGTCGACATGCTCGATCGACAACGGCTCTAGCGACGTGTACTCAGGCGACATTCCATCGTGCCTCAACCTCATGCCTGGCGTTGCGCTCACAGGCAAGACCGCGGAGATCGTCGACTACACGAAGGGCACGTGCGCGCCGACAGGTGGTGAGTTGCTCGGAAGCCTGAAGCTGAACCAACAGCACACCATCTGCTGTTTCGCTACGGCGATGTAGAGTTTGTCTTCCTAGAACCACGCGAAGAGCGATACGTTCACGCCTACGGTGACAGGCGATTCAATCCACCGAGGTTCGATGTCGCTCGGAATCCAATTGACCACGGTTGGCGCAACGACGTCCGCGTCAATGCGCAAGGACCATCGTTCGGAAAGGTGCTTCTCGATGAATACGCGTGGCCCAACAGCAACGAACTGCGAAGTGCCAACGTGTGACCATTCCAGCGCGAGCGGCTCGGCCCACATGTTACCGACGAGTCCGAGCACACACGCGCCAAAGATATGGAATCGGTAGCAGGGCGCTGCTGCCAGCGACAGGATCGAATGTACTCGAATCGGCGTCAGCTCGGCCGGTACCGCATTCGCAGGAAAGGTCCCACGCACATTCAGCTCGATCGACCACGACGGCGAC
>CAZETM010001797.1:0-1503 GCA_964514885.1 uncultured Polyangium sp.
GCGGAGGCGAAGGCGGAGAAGGCTCGTGGTGTGTCGGCGGATGCACGTCCGCCAGTGGCAGCGGCAGCAGCAGCGGGTCGACGGGTGGCGGTGATGCCGAACCGGCGGCCATGAACGGCATGACGGAGGCGCACAATATCGCGCGTGCCAACGTCAACCCTGCTGCGCAAACGCCGCTTCCTCCTTTGATTTGGGCCGCCGACATTGCCGGTATCGCTCAAGCGTACGCGGAACAATGCATATGGGGACACAGCATGGGCAACAACCTCGGCGAGAATCTCTATGCGACGACGGGAGGTGGCAACCCGCAAGACGTTGTGGGCTCGTGGGTATCGGAAGTGGCCGATTACGATTATGGGACGGATTCGTGCAGCAACGTGTGCGGCCATTATACGCAGGTCGTGTGGGCTGACACGTTGCGACTTGGATGCGGCATGGCGGTATGCAACCAGGGTTCGCCGTTTGGCGGAGGTAGCTGGGAAAACTGGGTTTGTAATTACGACCCGCCCGGGAATTGGTCCGGGGAAAAACCTTATTGAAATGAAAAGAGCCCCGCACACGAGTACGGGGCTTTTTTCGCTAGCCTGTTTTCGACTGAGTGATTAGCCGATTGCGGCAAGTGCGCGGGCAAAGTCGAGTCCGGTCACGAGACCCACCAGCTCGCCATTATCCATCGCAAACACGCGGCGCGCTCGAGCTTCGAATGCATGCGCGGCGGCACGATACAGCGGCGTCTGAACGTGCTGCAATACCAGGCCGTAGCTCATGACCTCTTCGACCTTCGTCGTCGGCGAAAGATCACGCCCGGCCAAAGCCTCCACCTGCGTGAATGCTCCCACCGGATAACCATAATCGTCGAGAATCGCGACGCCCGTGACGCCGACGCGATCGAGCCGCGATGCTGCATCGGCGATCGTCGCCGACAGAGGCAACGTGATCACCGGGCGCGACATCACCGTCTCGACCGTGCGCTCGATGCGCAACGCACGCACCGACGCAAGCACTTCTTCAATGCTGAATACACCGGCAAGTTGTCCGCCATCTTCGACGAAAACTCGGTGGACATGGTGATCGACCATCAGCCGCGCCGCGGTCGTGACAGGAGCATCGGCGGCGACGGTGATGACGCCTGGATGCATGTGCTCGGAGGCCGGTTCCGCAGGCAAATCGATCGCTTGCACACCCGCCAACGAAGCCGGTTGAAGACGCCCAATGCGCAGCAGGTCGGTCATCGAAACGACCCCGAGCGGCTTGCCACTGCCGTCGACGACCGGCACGGACGAGATTCGTTGCAACACGAGAAGCTCGTACACCTTGTCGAGCGCCGTATGGGCATTCACCGACAAGACAGGGGACTTCATGACGGACGAGACATTCATGGGCGCTTGGGTCATGGCAACGGCTCCTTGGCGAATAATCGGCCAAGCGGGGTCGGACGAGGGTCGGCATCCTACCGTTCGTCGTGGCGAATGCAACTACGGTGTGCAGGTATCATCAGCGCCT
>CAZETM010001798.1:0-1501 GCA_964514885.1 uncultured Polyangium sp.
ATCCCCTCGCGGCCATGGTGATGGCGGTCGCGCTGATCCGAAAGCGTCTCCCGATGGGATCGCCCATCACTCGCAACGTGGATGTCATCGATCGGCAGGTGAACACGCTGCAAGGCATGGTGAACGATCTGCTCGGTAGCGTTTGTTCGGGACAATGTAATGAGGGCGCTCGTTGCGGCTGGTGTAAACGGAGAGACGTCCAGAATTACGGGTTTTTGGATCGAGCAGGTGCTCACGATCTTTCCATGAAGCGAGGAGCCTAGCGAATGAAAAAGAAGAAGCTTCTCCGAAGGGTCGAAGACCTGGAAGTTCAAACGGAACTTCGTAAAGCTGCAGTGTTGGCATTGGTGCACGCGGTCAGGCCAACGGCGACGTTTCGTTATCGCTACTTGCTGTATGCAATCCACAATGATTTCGTCGCGGCCGACGTAAAAGGCATCGATCATTTCTTTCGCTGGGCATTCAGGCGCGAAGACTCGCAATTCGCTCGAGATGTGCAGGGACCATTGACGCGTGAAGAGATGCTAGAGACCTTCGACGAGTATGTTCCTTCTCGAAAAGGAAAGCTCGAGCAAATTCTCCGCGAGGATCGAGCCGACGGGGAAATGGGAGTATGGCACAAATGGTCGAACATCGTGCTTGGTCCTGACCCCAACCGCAAATCTGACGACGATGACGACCAAGTGAACGAGCCGGAGCCAAAGCCATGAGGAAAAAGGCATTAAAGCGACGCATCGAGGACATCAAGGCGCGCAATACGTTCCTCGATGAGATTTTGCGCTCGCTGATGTACACGGTCAATCCGCCACGTGGTCATTACGCAATTTATGCGCTGCTCAATCACCTGACGGCACAAGAAGTGGCTACGATTGACGAATTCTGGAAATGGGCTGATATGCAGGATACGTCGACGCTGACCAAAGAAGCGCTCACTCGAGCCTTCGATGCGCGAATGCCGATGAAACTCCGTGGAAAGCTCGAAGAGATGCTTGCGGATCACCGCAAAGACGGGACGCCGCAGTTTTTGTATTATGCGGATCTGGTGCTCGGCAAGGACCAGCCTGCGGGCAGCGGCAGAGATGGGTGAGACGCGTCGTTCTTGTGGCGCTCGGCGGCGGATCGACCTGCGGCTGTTAGAAAATCGATCGCCCCACCCGATGAGTAGTCGATGATACGTTGGATTGCAAGGCCGCGAATGCGCGTGAGCAGCTCGTCGAAATAGTCCGCCGCGCGATCCGTACGCTCGAGCCGCTCGTCGTCGAGCACGAACCCCTTGACGATGTACTCCTTGAGCCGATTGGCGGCCCATTGCCGAAAGCGTACTGCGGCGGGGCTGCGAACGCGGAACCCGAGCGCGATGACCATGTCGAGGTTGTAGAATTCGACGTCGCGGCTTACCTCGCGATCTCCCTCACTTTGAACTGTTCGGGATAACCGAACAGTTGCGGCCGGGTCAAGCTCGCCGTCCCCGAAGATGTGCTTGATGTGCTCGCTGATCGTC